>NZ_JBHXQO010000002.1:307566-429322 GCF_042717135.1 Streptomyces sp. NPDC058620 | reverse complement strand
ACCAGAAGGCCGGGATCACGGTCGTGGGGGGGGGGGGGGCCGGGGCGCCCCCCCCCCCCCGCCCCCGGCCCGCCGCCGGACCCACCGAGCCCCGCACCGTCACCGAGCGCGCTCGACCCGCCGCTCGTCCCACACCGGCTCCGCCGTCTCCCGCACCACCCCGTCCGACCCGAAGACCAGATACCGGTCGAAGGACTTCGCGAACCACCGGTCGTGCGTGACCGCCATCACCGTGCCGTCGTACACCTCCAGCCCGTCCTGCAGGGCCTCGGCCGACTCCAGGTCCAGGTTGTCCGTCGGCTCGTCCAGCAGCAGCGCCGTCGTGCCCGCCAGCTCCAGCAGCAGGATCTGGAACCGCGCCTGCTGCCCGCCCGACAGCTTCTCGAAGGGCTGGTCCCCCTGCCGCTCCATCTCGTACCGCCGCAGCACGGACATCGCCCCGCCCCGGTCCTTGGCATGCTCGGTCCAGAGAATCTCGACCAGCGTGTGCCCCAGCAGTTCCGGATGCGCGTGCGTCTGCGCGAAGTGCCCCGGCACGACCCGCGCCCCGAGCTTCCACTCCCCCGTGTGCGCCACCGACGTATCGCCGGCCAGCAGCCGCAGGAAGTGTGACTTCCCCGACCCGTTGGACCCGAGGACGGCGACCCGCTCCCCGTAGAAGATCTCCAGGTCGAACGGCTTCATCAGGCCGGTCAGCTCCAGGTTCTTGCAGGTCACCGCCCGCACCCCGGTCCGCCCGCCGCGCAGCCGCATCTTGATGTCCTGCTCGCGCGGCGGCTCCGGCGGCGGGCCCGCCTCCTCGAACTTCTTGAAGCGGGTCTGCATCGCGTGGTAGCGGTTGGCCATGTCCGGACTGTTCGCCGCCTGCTGCCGCATCCGCAGGACGAGGGCCTTCAGGCGGGCGTGCTCCTCCTCCCAGCGCCGCAGGAGCTCCTCGAAGCGCGCGAACCGCTCCTTGCGCGCCGCGTGGTACGTGGCGAATCCGCCACCGTGCACCCAGACGTCCGATCCGGCGGGGCTGGGCTCCACGCTCACGATCTTCTCGGCGGCCCGGGACAGCAGCTCCCGGTCGTGGGAGACGAAGAGGACCGTCTTACGGGTCTCCTTCAGCTTCCCCTCCAGCCACCGCTTGCCCGGTACATCCAGATAGTTGTCCGGCTCGTCCAGGAGCAGCACCTCGTCGGGCCCCCGGAGCAGCGCCTCCAGCACGAGCCGCTTCTGCTCACCACCACTGAGCGTCCGTACCTCCCGCCACTGCGCCTTCTCGTACGGGACCCCGAGCGCGGCCATGGTGCACATGTCCCAGACGGTCTCGGCCTCGTACCCCCGCGCCTCGGCCCAGTCGCTCAGGGCCTGCGCGTACTTCATCTGCGCGGCCTCGTCGTCGACGGTCAGGATCAGCTCCTCGGCCGCGTCCACCGCCTTCGCCGCGTCCCTGATCCTGGGCTGGGCCACGGACACCAGCAGATCCCGTACGGTCCGCTCGTCCCGCACCGACCCCACGAACTGGGCCATCACCCCGAGCCCGCCGCTCACCGACACGGAACCGCCGTGCGGCTGGAGCTCACCGGCCAGCAGCCGCAGCAGCGTCGTCTTGCCCGCGCCGTTGGCCCCGACGAGAGCGACGACGGCGCCGTCCGCGACCCGGAACGAAGCATCGCCGAGCAGCACCCGCCCGTCCGGTAGGTAGTACTCCAGGTGCCCTGCTTCAAGATGTCCCATACCCAGCATTGTCACGGCCCGCGAAGCCCTGGCCCAACCGGTTTTGCCGCGGTCTAAGATTCGCCGCATGAGCTTTGGTCAAGGGGGGCCCTCCTGGGGGCCGGGGGGCGGTCACACGCCGGACTGGGCGGCGCTGGCCGAGGAGTCCGCCGCACGCAGCAGGCGGAAGAAATGGCTGATGACCGGCGGCGGAGCGCTGGCCACCGCGGCGGTCGCCGCGATCGTGGCCACGGCCGTGATCACAGCCAACGGCAACGACGATCCGGCCAGGTCGGAGAAGAACGCGAGCGAACTGCCCGCGCCCGCCGAGCTGCCCACGGAGTCCGCGGCGCCCGGGCCCTCGTTCTCCTCGGTCGCGCCACCGCCCCCGCCGGACCCGAAGGAGTACATCTCCGACGCCAGGAAGGACACGGCGCCGATCACCGCCGACGCCTTCTTCCCCGGCAAGCGCCTGACCATGGGCGACCGCGTCCACACCAAGGGCGCGACGGCGCAGACCCGCGACTGCGCCACGACCACCCAGGGCGCGCTCGGCTCGATCCTCACCAACAACGGCTGCGAGCAGGTCATCCGCGCCACCTACCGCAAGGACGGCGTCGCGGTGACGGTCGGCGTGGCGGTCTTCAAGACCGAGGCCCGGGCCAAGAAGGCGGCGCAGCAGGCATCGGGCGGCATCGCCTCCCTCAACGGCGCGGGCGTGCCCACCTTCTGCCGCGGCGGCCAGGTCTGCCGTCGCACCGCCAACTCCTACGGCCGCTACGCCTACTTCACCGTGGGCGGCTTCACGAACGGCAAGAACGTCACCAAGGCCGACACCAACGTGTTCGCGGTCGGCGACGATCTGACGAACTTCACGTTCCGTCAGATTCACCACCGCGGCGAGGTCCAGGCGTCGGCAGCCGCCGGAGCGCCCGTCTCCTGACCGCGCCCGCCCGGGGGTTCAGCAGCAGCCGACCCCGGGCAACGTCCGTACGTTCCGGGCCTCCACGGCCCGTGCCGCCAGCAACGCGTCGGCGGGATAGGCCACTTCCTCCAGCGTCAGCCCGTGCGGCCTCACCACATGCACGGCGGGGTCCCGCACCCGCGCGGCCAGCACCTCGGCGGGCCACCCGGCGGGGCGCCGCCCGTCCCCCACGAACAGCGCCGCCCCGATGAGGGCACGCACCATGTTGTGGCAGAACGCGTCGGCCTGGACGGTCGCCGTCATCACACCGGACGCCTCGTCCCGTACCCAGTTCAGCTTCTGGAGCGTACGGATGGTCGTCGCGCCCTCGCGCTTCTTGCAGTATGCGGCGAAGTCGTGCTCGCCGGTCATCGGCGCCGCCGCCTCGTTCATCGCGTCCACGTCCAACGGCCGGTCGTGCCACAGGACATGGCCCCGCAGCAGCGGGTCCACCCCGCCCGGCCGGTCCGCGACCCGGTACGCGTAACGCCGCCACAGCGCCGAGAACCGCGCGTTGAATCCGGCCGGCGCCTCGGCGGCCCGCCAGATCCGCACGTCCTGCGGCATGCGCCCCGCCATGCGCCGCAGCAGCTTCTCCTCGTGCTCCGCCCACACCTCGGCCGGCAGATCGACGTGCGCGACCTGCCCCCGCGCGTGCACCCCGGCATCGGTGCGCCCGGCGACGGTCAGGTCGTACGTACGCGAGGACCGTGTCACGGTCCTCAGCGCATCCTCGATCTCACCCTGCACCGTGCGCCTGCTGGTCTGCTTCGCCCAGCCGGAGAAGTCCTTCCCGTCGTACGAAAGGTCCAGCCGTACCCGTACGAAACCGGGCTCCACCTCGTCACTCACCCGCGCATCCTCTCAAAGCAGAACGGGCCCGCATCGCCCCGAAGGGTGATGCGGGCCCGTCCAGTGGTCTCAGAACGCTCAGGCGTCCTTGGACTCCGCGTCGGCCTCGGCCGGCTTGGCGTCCTCGACGGACTCGGCCGGGGCCTCGTCCTTCTTGAGGGAGTCTTCCTTGACCGCACGCTTCGTCGCGGCCTCGGCCTCACCGGTGGCCTGCTGGGCCACGGTCAGCGCCTCGACCAGCTCGATGACGGCCATCGGGGCGTTGTCGCCACGACGGTTGCCGATCTTGGTGATGCGGGTGTAACCACCGGGGCGGTTCTCGTACCGCGGGGCGATCTCGGTGAAGAGCGTGTGCACGATGCCCTTGTCCGTGATCGACTGCAGCACCAGGCGACGGTTGTGGATGTCGCCCTTCTTCGCCTTGGTGATGAAACGCTCGGCGACCGGACGCAGGCGGCGAGCCTTGGCCTCGGTCGTCGTGATGCGGCCGTGCTCGAACAGCGACTTCGCGAGGTTGATGAGAAGAAGCTTCTCGTGCGCAGCGCTGCCGCCCAGACGGGCGCCCTTCGCGGGCTTCGGCATGGTGTTTCTCCTTGTGTGCTGCACCGGCCGTATCAGGTACCGGTGTCAGTTCCCGCGAGGCGGCCGCCCCACGGAAGAATTCAGGTGCCGTACGGACAGTACGAGCCCGTACGGCGGTTGAGGACGAAGCCTCACCCGGCACGGGGCGCCCGGAGACCCGGACGTCCCCCGCCGGAAGTGACTCAGTACTGCTCGGTCTCCACGAAACCGGCGTCCGCGTCGTCGTCCGCGCCGAACGCGTCCGCAGCGGCGGTCGGGTCGAAGCCGGGAGGCGAGTCCTTGAGCGCGAGGCCCATACCGGCCAGCTTCGCCTTGACCTCGTCGATCGACTTCGCACCGAAGTTGCGGATGTCGAGCAGGTCGGCCTCGGAACGAGCCACGAGCTCACCCACGGAGTGGATGCCCTCGCGCTTGAGGCAGTTGTACGAACGGACCGTGAGCTCGAGCTCCTCGATCGGCAGCGCCAGATCGGCAGCGAGCGCGGCGTCCGTCGGCGACGGGCCCATGTCGATGCCCTCGGCGTCGATGTTGAGCTCGCGCGCCAGACCGAACAGCTCGACCAGGGTCTTACCGGCCGACGCCATGGCGTCACGGGGACGCATGGCCTGCTTGGTCTCGACGTCGACGATCAGCTTGTCGAAGTCGGTGCGCTGCTCGACACGGGTCGCCTCGACCTTGTACGTGACCTTGAGCACCGGGGAGTAGATGGAGTCGACCGGAATCCGGCCGATCTCCTGGCCCGCCTGCTTGTTCTGGACGGCGGAGACGTAGCCGCGACCGCGCTCGACGGTCAGCTCCATCTCCAGCTTGCCCTTGCCGTTCAGCGTGGCCAGGACGAGGTCCGGGTTGTGGACCTCGACACCGGCCGGCGGGGCGATGTCAGCGGCGGTGACCAGACCCGGGCCCTGCTTGCGCAGGTACATCACGACCGGCTCGTCGTGCTCCGAGGAGACGACGAGCTGCTTGATGTTGAGGATGAGGTCGGTGACGTCTTCCTTGACGCCCGGCACGGTGGTGAACTCGTGCAGGACACCGTCGATGCGGATGGACGTGACAGCCGCACCCGGGATCGAGGAGAGAAGGGTCCGGCGCAGGGAGTTGCCGAGGGTGTAACCGAAGCCCGGCTCCAGCGGCTCGATCACGAACCGGGAGCGGAACTCGTCGACGACCTCTTCGGTCAGCGACGGACGCTGAGCGATCAGCATGAGGAGAATCCTTCAGTCGTGGGCACCCACTATTTGATGCCCTACAGATAGAACAAGGGTACGGGCGGTACGCCTCCGAAGAGACATACCGCCCGGACCCGAAAGAAACGCAACAACCGTTACCGGTCGTC
Source organism: Streptomyces sp. NPDC058620 (assembly GCF_042717135.1). Classification (NCBI taxonomy): domain Bacteria; kingdom Bacillati; phylum Actinomycetota; class Actinomycetes; order Kitasatosporales; family Streptomycetaceae; genus Streptomyces; species Streptomyces sp. NPDC058620. Next base: position 423,887 of record NZ_JBHXQO010000002.1, on the reverse strand, counting down.
GTGCGTCAGACGCGACGACGCTTCGGCGGGCGGCAGCCGTTGTGCGGCGTCGGGGTGACGTCCTGGATCGAACCGACCTCGAGGCCCGTGGCCTGGAGGGAGCGGATCGCGGTCTCGCGGCCGGAGCCCGGACCCTTGACGAAGACGTCAACCTTGCGCATGCCGTGCTCCTGCGCGCGGCGGGCGGCCGACTCGGCGGCCATCTGCGCGGCGAAGGGGGTGGACTTGCGCGAGCCCTTGAAGCCGACGTGGCCGGCGGAGGCCCAGGAGATCACGTTGCCCGAGGGGTCCGTGATCGAGACGATGGTGTTGTTGAACGTGCTCTTGATGTGCGCGTGGCCGTGAGCGACGTTCTTCTTTTCCTTGCGACGCACCTTCTTGGCTGCGCCCTGACGACCCTTGGGGGGCATGTCTTTACTCCAGATGGAGAGGGGAGGTGATCGGTCCTACAGCGAAGACCGCTGGATAGCGTCCGCTGAGGACTACTTCTTGCCCGGCTTCTTCTTACCGGCGATCGCGCGACGCGGGCCCTTGCGGGTACGCGCGTTGGTGCTGGTGCGCTGACCGTGCACCGGCAGACCGCGGCGGTGACGGATGCCCTGGTAGCAGCCGATCTCGACCTTGCGGCGGATGTCGGCCTGGATCTCGCGGCGAAGGTCACCCTCGGTGCGAAGGTTGGCGTCCACGTACTCGCGGATCTTGACCAGGTCCTCTTCGGCCAGGTCACGAACGCGGGTGTTCGGGTTCACGCCGGCGTTGGCGAGGATCTCCTTGGACCGGGTGCGCCCGATGCCGAAGACGTAGGTGAGGGCAACCTCCACGCGCTTTTCGCGCGGGATGTCAACACCTGAAACGCGTGCCATTCAATGGCTCCAGTTGTCATTTCGGGGGTCTTCCACAGTGTCACTCCCGGCCGCCGACCTCTCGTACGAAGTACTGAGGTGGTACGTCCGGGTCCCCGGCCCCCGCCGGAGGTGTCGTCAGCCGAAGCTTGGACGGGCACTGCGTATGTACGTATTACGTGCGTCGCGCGAAGTCTGCGAGATGCAGGGGGTCGTGCTTCAGCCCTGGCGCTGCTTGTGGCGCAGGTTGTCGCAGATGACCATGACCCGACCGTGACGGCGGATCACCTTGCACTTGTCGCAGATCTTCTTGACGCTCGGCTTGACCTTCATTGGATGTCAGGTTCTCCGGGTCAGTGCCACCACCGCGCCTGAGCGCGATGCGGGCAAGATCTACTTGTATCGGTAGACGATCCGGCCACGCGTCAGGTCGTACGGAGAGAGCTCCACCACGACCCGGTCATCCGGGAGGATACGGATGTAGTGCATCCGCATCTTGCCGCTGATGTGCGCGAGGACCTTGTGACCGTTCTGGAGCTCCACCCTGAACATTGCGTTCGGGAGAGACTCGATCACGGTGCCCTCAATTTCGATGGCACCTTGCTTCTTGGCCACGCTTCGCCTTTCGAATCGGCTACCTTGATCGACTTCGCACTCCGCATGCGGACACACGGATGCACGAGAGCCGACGAGTTAGTCTACGTCAGCGGACTCGAAAAGACGAATCCGTCAAGTTTGCCCACCATCGGTGATCCTTAGACCTGCCGGGCGGGCCCGTCATCACCCCAGGGTTCTGGAGCGCGGTACCCCAGAGGGTCCGGTGCCGCCTCGATCCCGGCCCCTCCATCACGCAGCCCTCGCGGGCTCGGCGCCGGAGCGCCTCACAGGCATCGGCCCGCTGTGCCGGGCTCCGCCCGCCCGAACCCGGTCACCCCAGAGGGTCCGGCGCCGCCTCGATCCCGTACTGCGCCAGCTTCTCGCGGCCGCAGTCGGGGGCCGTGAGGACCAGGGGGCCCTGCTCCGTCAGTGCGATCGAGTGCTCCCAGTGCGAGGACCAGGTGCCGTCGGTCGTCAGGACCGTCCACTCGTCGGCGAGGACCTTCGTCTGCGCCGTGCCGAGGGACACCATCGGCTCGATGGCCAGGCAGACGCCCGGGACCAGCTTGATGCCCTTGCCTCGCTTGCGGGAGACGTAGTTCAGCAGGTGCGGGTCCATGTGCATCTCGGTGCCGATGCCGTGGCCGCCGTAGTCCTCGATGATCCCGTACTTGCCGGTGGCCGGACGGGGCTGGCGGCGGATGTAGGACTCGATCGCCTTCGAGATGTCGACGAGGCGGTTGTTCACCTTCATCGCGGCGATCCCGGCCCACATCGACTCCTCGGTCACCCGGGACAGCTCCACGAGCTCCGGGGCGTGACCGGTGCCGACGAACGCGGTGTACGCGGCGTCGCCGTGCCAGCCGTCGATGATCGCGCCGGCGTCGATCGAGATGATGTCGCCGTCCTTGAGGACCGTCTTCTCGTCCGGGATGCCGTGCACGACGACCTCGTTGACCGAGGTGCAGATGGTCGCGGGGAATCCGCCGTACCCGAGGAAGTTCGACTTCGCACCGTGGTCGGCGATCACCTTGCGCGCGACCTCGTCCAGGTCCTTGGTGGTGGCGCCGGGCACGGCCGCCTCGCGTGTGGCGGCGTGAATGGCAGCGACCACCAGGCCGGCCTCGCGCATCTTCGCGATCTGCTCGGGGGTCTTGATCTGCACCATTGCTCGGCGCCTCTCTGCGTCTGTGGGATACGGGTGCGGCGTACCCCACGATACGGCGCAAACAGTCGGCCGCGGCGCCCTGGGGCGTCGCGGCCGACTGTGAAGGTGATGCTGGGAGGTCTCAGCCCTCGTCGGACTTCTTGAGAGCCTCCATGGCCCGCTCGGTCACGTCGGTGACCTTGCCGAGCGCGGAGATGGTGACCACCAGGCCCTGGGCCCGGTAGTAGTCGATGATCGGCTCGGTCTGCGTGTGGTAGACCTCGAGCCGCGTCCTGACCGTCTCCTCGCTGTCGTCGTCCCGCTGGTACAGCTCGCCGCCGCAGGCGTCGCAGACACCCTCGGTCTTCGGCGGGTTGTACGTAGCGTGGAAGACGTGCGCGCTCTCGTTCCGGCAGATGCGGCGGCCGGCGATGCGCTTGACCACCTCGTCCTCGGGGACCTCGAGGTCCAGCACCGCGTCCAGCTCGACGCTCTCGCTCCGGAGCATCTCGTCGAGAGCCTCGGCCTGCCCCACGTTGCGGGGGAAACCGTCGAGCAGGAAGCCGTTGACGGCGTCCGGCTGGGACATGCGGTCCTTGGCCATCCCGATGGTGACCTCGTCCGGCACCAGCTGCCCCGCGTCCATGTAGGCGCGGGCCTGCTTGCCAAGGTCGGTGCCCTGGCTGATGTTGGCGCGGAAGAGGTCGCCCGTGGAGATGTGCGGAATCGACAGGTTCTGGGCAAGGTACGCAGCCTGCGTTCCCTTGCCGGCACCGGGCGGCCCGACGAGGACGATTCGCATCAGCGGAGGAACCCTTCGTAATTGCGCTGCTGGAGCTGACTCTCGATCTGCTTCACGGTTTCCAGACCCACACCCACGATGATGAGGATGCTCGTCCCGCCGAACGGGAAGTTCTGGTTGGCTCCGCCGAAGCCTGCCAACGCCATCGTCGGCACAAGAGCGATCAGACCCAGATACAGCGAGCCCGGCCAAGTGATCCTGTTGAGCACGTAACTCAGGTACTCGGCGGTCGGGCGACCAGCCCGGATACCCGGGATGAAGCCACCATACTTCTTCATGTTGTCGGCGACTTCCTCGGGGTTGAACGAGATCGCCACATAGAAGAAGGCGAAGAACACGATCAACAGGAAGTACGTCGCGATGTAGTACGGGTGGTCACCCTTGACGAAGTGGTCCTTGATCCATGTCGCCCAGCCCGCTGTGGAGTTGGAGAACTGGACGATCAGGGCCGGGATGTAGAGCAGCGAAGAAGCGAAGATGACGGGGATCACACCCGCCTGGTTCACCTTCAGCGGGATGTACGTGGACGTACCGCCGTAGGACCTGCGCCCGATCATGCGCTTCGCGTACTGCACCGGGATGCGGCGCTGCGCCTGCTCGACGAAGACGACGAGCCCGACCATCACGAAGCCGATCAGGATGACGGTGGCGAACTCGATCCAGCCGTCCGCGAGCTTGCCGCTCGTCTTGATGGCCCACAGGGCGCCCGGGAAGCTGGCGGCGATCGAGATGAACATCAGGATCGACATGCCGTTGCCGATGCCGCGGTCGGTGATGAGCTCACCGAGCCACATGACGGCGGCGGTACCGGCGGTCATGGTGAGAACCATCACGACCGTCGTGAAGATCGACTGGTTCGGAACGATCTGATCGGCGACAGGACAGCCGCTGAACAGCGCCCCGCTGCGGGCGGTTGCCACCAGGCCGGTGCCCTGGAGGATGGCGAGCGCGACGGTCAGATAACGCGTGTACTGCGTGATCTTGCCCTGGCCCGACTGTCCCTCCTTCTTGAGGGCTTCGAGCCTGGGGATGACGACGGTCAGCAACTGAAGAATGATGCTGGCCGTGATGTACGGCATGATGCCGAGCGCGAAGATCGTGATCTGCAGCAGTGCACCACCGCTGAACATGTTCACCAGGCCGAAGAGGCTGTTGTTGCCCTTGCTTGCCTGATCAACACAGGTCTGGACGTTCTCGTAGCTCACTCCCGGTACGGGGATGTGTGCCCCGAGACGGTAGAGCACGATGATGCCGAGCGTGAAGAACAGCTTCTTGCGCAGGTCGGGCGTCTTGAACGCCCGGGCGAACGCGGTGAGCACGGTGCCTCCTGCGACCCCCGCGCAATGCGTAGAGGTGACGGTCTTGAGGATCGACGATTAGGTAACAGCCAAAGGTCCCCGGGCAGGCGCCCAGGGGGTTAGCACACAACAACGCTGGCCACCTTACCGGCGACCATGCCCCCCTAGGAACGACCAACCGGGGATGCCCCATATGAGAGGCATCCCCGGTCGGATGTTCAGGCCACCAGCTTGTCCGAGTTGTCTCAGACGAGCTCGGTGACAGTGCCGCCCGCAGCGGCAATCTTCTCCTTGGCGGAGCCGGAAACGGCGTCAACCGAAACCTGCAGCGCCACGGAGATCTCGCCCTGTCCGAGGACCTTGACGAGGTGGTTGTTGCGCACAGCGCCCTTGGCGACCAGATCGGCCACCGTGACCTCTCCACCCTCGGGGTAGAGCGTCGCGAGCTTGTCCAGGTTCACGACCTGGTACTCCGTGCGGAACGGGTTCTTGAAGCCCTTGAGCTTCGGGAGACGCATGTGGAGGGGCATCTGGCCACCCTCGAAGCGCTCCGGAACCTGGTAACGAGCCTTCGTACCCTTGGTACCACGGCCTGCGGTCTTACCCTTGGACGCCTCACCACGACCCACACGGGTCTTGGCGGTCTTGGCGCCCGGGGCAGGCCGGAGGTTGTGGGCCTTCAGCGGGCTGTTCTCCGCCATGTCAGTCAACCTCCTCAACCGTCACGAGGTGGCGGACGGTGTGAACCATTCCGCGGAACTCGGGGCGGTCCTCCTTGACAACCGAGTCGTTCAGGCGCTTGAGCCCGAGCGAACGCAGTGTGTCGCGGTGGTTCTGCTTGCTGCCGATGTACGACTTCGTCTGCGTGATCTTGAGGCGAGCCATTACGCACCCGCTCCCGCACGTGCACGAAGCAGAGCCGCGGGGGCGACGTCCTCGAGGGGCAGACCACGGCGAGCCGCGATCTCCTCGGGACGCTGCAGGCCCTGAAGGGCCGCCACGGTCGCATGCACGATGTTGATCGGGTTCGAAGAACCGAGCGACTTCGACAGGATGTCGTGAACGCCGGCGCACTCCAGAACGGCGCGCACCGGGCCACCCGCGATCACACCGGTACCGGGGGAAGCAGGCTTGAGCAGAACGACGCCCGCAGCCTTCTCGCCCTGGATCGGGTGAGGGATGGTGCCCTGGATACGCGGAACCTTGAAGAAGCTCTTCTTGGCCTCTTCAACGCCCTTGGCGATGGCCGCGGGAACTTCCTTGGCCTTGCCGTATCCGACACCGACGGTGCCGTCACCATCGCCCACCACGACCAGCGCGGTGAAGCTGAAGCGACGACCACCCTTCACAACCTTGGCGACGCGGTTGATCGCGACGACGCGCTCGACGTACGCGGTCTTCTCGGCGGCGCTTGCGCCACCGTCGCGGCCCTTCCGGTCCCGCCGCTCGCCGCCACCGGCACCGCTTCCGCGGCGCTGGGGTCCAGCCATTGGAATTACCTCTCTCTGTTACGTCCGCTGTGCGTAGGAACCGGGGCTTAGAACTTCAGCCCGGCTTCACGGGCGGCGTCAGCCAGAGCGGCAATCCGCCCGGCGTACTGGTTACCACCGCGGTCAAACACGACGGCCTCGACGCCTGCGGCCTTGGCGCGCTCGGCGACCAGGGCCCCGACCTGCTTGGCCAGGGCGCTCTTGTCACCCTCGCCACCACGGATGGAAGCGTCCAGGGTCGATGCCGAAGCGAGCGTGTGGCCCGCGACGTCGTCGATGACCTGAGCCACCATGTGGCGGTTGGAACGCGTCACAACCAGGCGCGGCCGCTCCGGCGAACCGGAGATGTGCTTGCGGACGCGGATGTGGCGGCGCTTGAGGGCGGCACGCTTGTAGGCGTCACCCTTGGCGATCTTTACACCGTATGCCATGGCTTACTTACCCGCCTTTCCGACCTTGCGGCGGATAACCTCGCCGGCGTACTTGACGCCCTTGGCCTTGTACGGGTCGGGCTTCCGCAGCTTGCGGATCTTCGCGGAGACCTCGCCGACCTTCTGCTTGTCGATGCCCTCGACACTGAACTTCGTGGGCGACTCGACCTTGAAGGTGATGCCTTCCGGAGCCTCGATGAGGATCGGGTGGCTGTAGCCCAGGGCGAACTCCAGGTTGGAGCCCTTCGCCTGAACTCGGTAACCGACACCGCTGATCTCGAGCGCCTTGCTGTATCCCGAGGTCACGCCGGTGATCATGTTCGCCACCAGCGTGCGGGACAGGCCGTGAAGGGCCTTGTTCTGACGCTCGTCGTTAGGGCGGACGACGTTGAGCACGCCGTCCTCACCCTTGGTGACCTCGATCGGCGCTGCAACGGTGTGCGAGAGGGTGCCCTTGGGGCCCTTCACTGCGACCGTGCGGCCATCGATGGTGACGTCCACACCGGCGGGAACCTGGATGGGGAGCTTGCCGATTCGCGACATGAGCTGTTCCTCCGTTCCCGACTACCAGACGTAGGCGAGGACTTCCCCACCTACGCCCTTCTTGCTGGCCTGCTGGCCGGTCAGGAGACCGTGGGACGTGGAGATGATCGCCACGCCCAGGCCGCCGAGAACCTTCGGCAGGTTGGTGGACTTTGCGTATACACGCAGACCCGGCTTCGAGATTCGCTTGATGCCGGCGATCGAGCGCTCGCGGTTCGGCCCGAACTTCAGCTCGAGGACAAGGTTCTTTCCAACCTCGGCGTCCTCGACCTTCCAGCCGGTGATGAAGCCCTCCTGCTGGAGGATCTCCGCGATGTGCGACTTGATCTTGCTGTGCGGCATCGCGACGTCGTCGTGATACGCCGAGTTCGCGTTGCGCAGACGCGTGAGCATGTCTGCGATGGGATCAGTCATGGTCATGAGTTGGCCTTCGGCCTCTCTCGCCGGGGTTTCCTGTATGCGCCATCCCTCTCCCCACTCAGTGGCGGGACGGGTGCGGTGCGGGGACCTACGGCGTAGTAAGTCGGTCTTGGGCGGCAGGCGCCCAACCCCACAAGCCTACGGCATGTGGAGCCGGGCTCCTGCCGACCAGATGCTTACCGAGAGTCTCCGGGTATTCCCAACGCCCAAGGGGCGAAGGAGAATTACCAGGAGCTCTTGGTCACGCCCGGCAGCTCGCCACGGTGAGCCATCTCACGAAGGCACACGCGGCACAGGCCGAACTTGCGGTAGACGGAGTGGGGCCGGCCGCAGCGCTGGCAGCGGGTGTACCCGCGCACGCCGAACTTCGGCTTGCGGGCGGCCTTAGCGATCAGAGCCTTCTTCGCCACGGTCAGTTCTCCTTGAACGGGAAGCCGAGGTGACGAAGGAGGGCACGACCCTCGTCGTCGTTGGTCGCCGTGGTGACCACGGTGATGTCCATGCCCCGGACCCGGTCGATCTTGTCCTGGTCGATCTCGTGGAACATGACCTGCTCCGTGAGACCGAAGGTGTAGTTGCCACGGCCGTCGAACTGCTTCGGCGACAGGCCGCGGAAGTCACGGATACGCGGAAGCGCGAGCGACAGCGTACGGTCCAGGAACTCCCACATGCGGTCACCACGGAGGGTGACGTGGCAGCCGATCGGCTGCCCCTCGCGCAGCTTGAACTGCGCGATCGACTTGCGGGCCTTGGTGACGGCCGGCTTCTGACCAGTGATCGTGGTGAGGTCCTTGACGGCCCCGTCGATCAGCTTGGAGTCGCGGGCGGCGTCGCCCACACCCATGTTGACCACGATCTTGACCAGACCGGGAACCTGCATGACGTTCTCGTAGGAGAACTCCTCACGCAGCTTGCCGGCGATTTCCTCGCGGTAGCGCGTCTTGAGACGCGGCGCTGTGGTGGTAGTCATCAGATGTCCTCACCGGTGCGCTTGGCAACGCGGATCTTGTTGCCCTCGTCGTCAAAGCGGTAGCCGACGCGAGTAACGACCTTGTTGCCGTCCTTCTCAACAACCAGCTGCACGTTGCTGACGTGGACGGGAGCCTCGGTCGTCACAATGCCACCGGTCTGCGAACCGCGAGCGGTCTGACCGGCCTTCGTGTGCTTCTTGACCCGGTTGACACCCTCGACGAGGACGCGGTCCTGAGCAGGGTAGGCAACGATGACCTTGCCCTGCTTGCCCTTGTCCTTACCGGTGATGACCTGAACCAGGTCGCCCTTCTTGATCTTCATGCTTACAGCACCTCCGGCGCGAGCGAGATGATCTTCATGAACTTCTTCTCGCGCAGCTCTCGGCCCACCGGGCCGAAGATACGGGTGCCGCGGGGGTCGCCGTCGTTCTTCAGAATGACGGCAGCGTTCTCGTCGAAGCGGATGTACGAGCCATCCTGACGACGACGCTCCTTGACGGTGCGAACGATGACGGCCTTGACGACGTCACCCTTCTTCACGTTGCCACCGGGGATTGCGTCCTTGACGGTGGCGACGATGACGTCACCGATGCCCGCGTAGCGGCGACCCGAGCCACCGAGAACACGGATGGTGAGAATTTCCTTCGCACCCGTGTTGTCGGCGACACGAAGTCGCGACTCCTGCTGGATCACGTCTATCTCCTGATCGTCTGCCGGTTCCCGGCGGGGGCCACTCCGTTACGGAGCGGACCCCCACCGAGCCTGGCGGAACTGTCCTGAGGGGAAACCCCCTCAGGGATTACTTGGCCTTCTCGAGGATCTCGACGATGCGCCAGCGCTTCGTCGCAGACAGCGGCCGCGTCTCCATGATGACAACACGGTCGCCGACGCCGGCAGAGTTCTGCTCGTCGTGGGCCTTGAGCTTGTTCGTACGGCGGATGACCTTGCCGTACAGCGCGTGCTTGACGCGGTCCTCGACAGCGACGACGACGGTCTTGTCCATCTTGTCGCTGACGACGAGACCCTCACGGGTCTTGCGGAAACCGCGCTGCTCAGTCGTCTCAGTCACATTCTTCTCGCTCATCAGACGCTCTCCACCGTCTCGATGCCGAGCTCGCGCTCGCGCATCAGGGTGTAGATCCGGGCGATGTCCTTACGGACGGACTTGAGCCGACCGTGGTTCTCAAGCTGGCCCGTCGCCGCCTGGAAGCGGAGGTTGAACAGCTCTTCCTTGGCCTCGCGGAGCTTGTTGAGGAGCTCCTCGTTGCCCAGTTCGCGCAGCTCGGACGCCTTGGTACCGGCCGACATCACGACTCACCTGCCTCGCGCCGAACGATCCGGCACTTCATCGGAAGCTTGTGAGCAGCGCGGGTAAGCGCCTCACGAGCAATCTTCTCGTTCGGGTAGGACAGCTCGAACATCACCCGACCCGGCTTGACGTTCGCGATCCACCACTCGGGAGAACCCTTACCGGAACCCATGCGGGTCTCGGCAGGCTTCTTCGTCAGGGGACGGTCCGGATAAATGTTGATCCAGACCTTTCCGCCACGCTTGATGTGGCGGGTCATCGCGATACGAGCGGCCTCGATCTGGCGGTTCGTCACGTACGCCGGGGACAGCGCCTGGATGCCGTACTCGCCGAACGCAACCTGCGTGCCACCCTTGGACATACCGCTGCGCTTCGGGTGGTGCTGCTTGCGGTGCTTGACCCTACGGGGGATCAGCATTTCGGTCAGGCCTCCGTTCCGGTGCTCTCAGCCGGAGCAGCGGCGACGGGAGCGTCGGCCTTGGGGGCCTCGGCTGCCGGCGCGGACTGCTGCGGCTTGCGGCCGCGGCCGCCACGCTCGCCACCACGGGCGCCACCACGGCCACCCGCCGGACGGTCGTTGCCGCCACCACGGGCCGGGCGGTTACCCGCACGGGCCGCGGCGTTCTCGGCGCGGACCTCGGCGATGTTCTTGACGTCGCCCTTGTAGATCCAGACCTTCACGCCGATACGGCCGAAGGTCGTCTTGGCCTCGAAGAAGCCGTAGTCGACGTTCGCGCGCAGCGTGTGCAGCGGCACACGACCCTCGCGGTAGAACTCCGACCGGGACATCTCGGCGCCGCCGAGGCGACCGCCGCACTGGATCTTGATGCCCTTGGCGCCGGCCTTCATCGTGCTCTGCATGCTCTTGCGCATCGCACGACGGAAGGAGACGCGGGAGGAGAGCTGCTCGGCGACGGCCTGGGCCACCAGCTGAGCGTCCACCTCGGGGTTCTTGACCTCGAGGATGTTCAGCTGGACCTGCTTGCCGGTCAGCTTCTCCAGCTCGCCACGGATGCGGTCGGCCTCGGCGCCACGGCGACCGATGACGATGCCCGGGCGGGCGGTGTGAATGTCTACACGGACGCGGTCGCGGGTGCGCTCGATCTCAACCTTCGAGATACCGGCGCGCTCCATGCCCTTCGTCATCATGCGACGAATGGCGACGTCTTCCTTGACGTAGTCCGCGTACAGCTTGTCGGCGTACCAACGGGACTTGAAGTCCGTGGTAATGCCGAGCCGGAACCCATGCGGGTTAACCTTCTGGCCCATTACCGGGTTCCTTCCTTGCTGCTGACGACCACGGTGATGTGGCTGGTCCGCTTACGGATCCGGTAGGCACGGCCCTGAGCACGCGGTCGGAACCGCTTCAGGGTCGGGCCCTCGTCCACGTACGCCTCGCTGATGACCAGCGAAGAGGCGTCGGTGTGGTCGTAGTTGTGTGCAGCGTTGGCAATGGCGCTGTCAAGCACCTTGCCAACCGGCACGCTCGCGGCCTGCGGGGCGAAACGCAGGACCGCCTGAGCCTCCGTGGCATCCATGCCACGGATGAGGTCCACCACTCGGCGGGCCTTCATGGGCGTGACGCGGATGTACCGCGCCTGGGCCCTGGCTTCCATGGTTGTCCCTTCGGTGTAAGTCATAGTCGTTTCCACCCCGCGCTTAGCGGCGCTTCGACTTCCGGTCGTCCTTGACGTGGCCGCGGAAGGTGCGAGTCGGCGAGAACTCGCCGAGCTTGTGGCCGACCATCGACTCGGTGACGAACACCGGGACATGGATCTTGCCGTTGTGCACCGCGATGGTGTGACCCAGCATGGCCGGGACGATCATCGAGCGACGGGACCAGGTCTTGATGACGTTCTTGGTGCCTGCCTCGTTCTGTACGTCCACCTTCTTGATGAGGTGGCCGTCGACGAAGGGCCCCTTCTTGAGACTGCGCGGCATCTAAACCCGCTCCTAGCGCTTCTTGTTCGTCTTGCGGCGGCGGACGATGTACTTGCTCGATGCCTTCTTCGGCGAGCGAGTACGACCCTCCTTCTGACCCCACGGCGAGACCGGGTGACGTCCACCGGAGGTCTTGCCTTCACCACCACCGTGCGGGTGGTCAACCGGGTTCATCGCGACACCGCGGACGGTCGGGCGAACGCCCTTCCAGCGCATACGGCCGGCCTTGCCCCAGTTGATGTTCGACTGCTCGGCGTTGCCGACCTCACCAATGGTGGCGCGGCAGCGGGCGTCGACCAGCCGGATCTCTCCGGACGGCATACGAAGGTGGGCCATGGTGCCCTCCTTCGCCAGCAGCTGCACGGAAGTACCCGCGGAACGGGCGAACTTCGCGCCGCCGCCGGGCCGGAGCTCGATGGCGTGGATGGTCGTACCGACCGGGATGTTGCGCAGCGCCAGGTTGTTACCGGGCTTGATGTCTGCGGTCGGACCGTTCTCGACACGGTCACCCTGCGACAGGCCACGGGGAGCGACGATGTAACGCTTCTCGCCGTCCGCGTAGTGCAGCAGCGCGATGCGCGCGGTGCGGTTCGGGTCGTACTCGATGTGCGCGACCTTGGCCGGCACGCCGTCCTTGTCGTGACGACGGAAGTCGATCACTCGGTAGGCGCGCTTGTGGCCACCGCCCTGGTGGCGAACGGTCACACGACCGGCGTTGTTACGGCCGCCCTTGCTGTGCAGGGGGCGGACCAGCGACTTCTCCGGCGTGGACCGCGTGATCTCGACAAAGTCGGCGACGCTGGAGCCACGACGGCCCGGGGTCGTCGGCTTGTACTTGCGGATACCCATTTCTCAGTCCTCGTCCGATTCCGGACGACTCGACCTCCGTCAGGAGGTCGGGCCGCCGAAGATGTCGATACGGTCGCCCTCGGCGAGGGTCACGATGGCGCGCTTGGTGTCAGCGCGCTTGCCGAAGCCGGTCTTGGTCCGCTTGCGCTTGCCCGTCCGGTTGATCGTGTTGACCCCGGTGACCTTGACCGAGAAGACCGCTTCCACGGCCTGCTTGATCTGGGTCTTGTTGGAGCCGGGCGCGACGATGAACGTGTACTTGTTCTCGTCGAGCAGCGCGTAGCTCTTCTCGGAGACAACCGGCTTGACGAGAACGTCACGCGGGTCCGAGTAGGTCTTGCTCGTGATGGTCGAGCTGGTAACGGTCGCCTCGCTCATCAGGCGTCGCTCCCTTCGGTCTCAGCGGTCTGGGGGCCAGACACGAAGGACTCGAAAGCGGCCTGGGTGAAGACCACGTCGTCAGAGACGATCACGTCGTACGTGTTCAGCTGGCCCGGCTCCAGGATGTGCACCTGGGGCAGGTTGCGTGCGGACAGCCACGCGGCCTCGTCGGCGCGGTCGACGACCAGGAGCAGGTTGGAACGCTCCGAGATCTTGCCGAACAGCGTCTTGGCGGCCTTCGTGGAAACTCCACCCTCGACCACGCCGGTGACGACGTGGATGCGGGAGTGACGCGCCCGGTCGGAGAGGGCACCGCGCAGGGCGGCGGCCTTCATCTTCTTCGGGGTGCGCTGCGAGTAGTCGCGCGGCTGCGGGCCGTGGACGACGCCACCGCCGGCGAACTGCGGCGCACGGGTCGAACCCTGGCGCGCGCGGCCGGTGCCCTTCTGGCGGTAAGGCTTGCGGCCACCACCACGGACTTCGCCGCGACGCTTGGTCTTGTGCGTGCCCTGACGGGCAGCTGCCAGCTGTGCGACAACGACCTGGTGGATCAGCGGAACGCTGGTCTTCGCGTCGAAGATCTCCGCAGGGAGCTCGACGGTACCGGCCTTGTCGCCTGCCGGCGAAAGGATGTCAATGGTGCTCATTACCTCAAGCCCCCTTGGCCGCGGTACGGACCAGGACGAGGCCGCCGTTCGGACCGGGGACTGCGCCCTTGATGAGCAGCAGACCCTTCTCCGCGTCAACCGCGTGGATGGTCAGGTTCTGGGTGGTGACGCGCTCGTTACCCATCCGGCCGGCCATGCGCATGCCCTTGAAGACACGCCCAGGGGTGGCGCAGCCACCGATCGAACCGGGGGAACGGTGCTTGCGCTGGACGCCGTGACCGGCGCCGAGGCCCTTGAAGTTGTGACGCTTCATGACACCGGCGAAGCCCTTGCCCTTGCTCTTGCCCGTGACGTCAACCTTGACGCCGGACTCGAACACCTCGGCAGTGATCTCCTGGCCCAGCGTGTACTCGCTGGAGTCAGGGGTGCGGAGCTCCACCAGGTGGCGGCGCGGGGTCACGTCGGCCTTGGCGAAGTGACCCTTGAGGGGCTTGTTCACCTTGCGCGGGTCAATCTCGCCGAAGGCGATCTGGACCGACTCGTAGCCGTCGCTGTCGTTGGTGCGGACCTGGGTCACGACACACGGCCCGGCCTTGACGACGGTCACCGGGACAACCCGGTTGTTCTCGTCCCAGACCTGGGTCATGCCGAGCTTCTCGCCCAGGACGCCCTTAATGTTCTTAGCCATCTCGCGCGTCACCTCAGAGCTTGATCTCGATGTCGACGCCCGCCGGCAGGTCGAGGCGCATGAGCGAGTCAACCGTCTTCGGCGTGGGGTCGAGAATGTCGATGAGGCGCTTGTGCGTGCGCATCTCGAAGTGCTCGCGCGAGTCCTTGTACTTGTGCGGCGACTTGATGACGCAGTACACGTTCTTCTCAGTGGGCAGCGGCACCGGGCCCGCGACCGACGCACCAGTGCGGGTCACCGTCTCGACGATCTTCTTCGCCGAGGAGTCGATGACCTCGTGGTCGTAGGCCTTGAGCCGGATGCGGATCTTCTGTCCCGCCATGGCTACTAGTAGTCCTGTCTCTCATAACGCTCTGGAACCCGGGGGTTCTCGTAACTCCGTCTCCGACCCACGCGGTCGGGCGTGTCGCATCCCCTCTACGAAAATCTCCCGAAGGAAATCCCAACCAAGGGGGTGCGGGCCTGAGACCTCGCGGCCGGGGGCGGAACACCCACCGGGTGCCTGGTCAGCGCCCTGCTGAACTTCCCGAAAGATTCCCGTACGTCCGACCCGCATGGGGTCGACGAGTACCGTGGGACTCGCTTCCGGTCCTCCCGGCGGGAGGCGCGCAGCATTGACACTCAACCGAGCAACCTGGTCAGTGTGCCATACGGGGCACGAGCCTGGCCAATCGGGCGGAGGATCTTACCCCCCGTGGTCGGATGTTCAAACGCGAGCGCGTTCCGGCCTCCGGAAAGGACGCCCGGCCCCCGTGCGCCCTTCGTTCCGACTCCACTCCACCATGCGCCGCATTTCCCCCTTCAAGCCGCCCGGTGGGGTTTGGGGACAAGAGCGGGAGTGCGATCAATGACGGACGGTGCCGTAGACACAGAGACCGGAACCGCTTCCGACGAGGACACCGTCGTTCCGGTTCCGGCCGGCTCGTCACCGTACGGAATCGCCCCCGGATGGTCACCGAGGTCACGCGCTCCGCGGTCGCCTCCGAAGACCCCGCACGGACCGCCGGGGGTACGCACTGCTCTCCCCCGCCGACAGCATCGACGACCCTGAGCGGCTGGACGCCTTTCAAGGAGGAACAGGCGGCCGGCCTGCACGCACCGGGAGCGATGAGGAAGACCGCTACGAAACGGAAGCCGAAGGCTGAACCGGCACCCGCACCGGACGAGGGATTCCAGGACGGACTGTTCGCGCCTTCCGGCGGGTTCTTCTGACAGCAGCCCGCCCCGAGCCCAGATCAACCGGGCTCGAGGCGCGAATGCCGGGAGTCAGTTCTCCGACGCGTACGCCACGAAGGCTGACCACGCGGTCGGACTGAAGCCGAGCTGCGGGCCGGGCACGCCCTTGGAGTCGCGAACATGCACCGCGCAGGGGACAGCCGCAACCTCAACGCAGTCGTTGCCATCGCTGCTGTCGCTGAAGCTGCTCTTGAACCACTCCAGCCCAGATGTGTCCTCGGCAGCGGTCTTGCGGGTCATGTCTCTCCCAGCACTTGCTCGATGAAGGCCAGCGACTCTCCGGGCGAAAGAGCCCGAGCCCGGATGATGCCATACCGCAGTTCGAGGATCCGGAGCTGCTTCGGGTCGGAGACAGGGCGGCCGGCAAACTCATTGTCGGTGCGCCCTACGGCCGAGCCATCGCCGAACTTCAGCACCTGGATCCGTCCGCCCGTCCCGGGGTGGTCCCCACGGCACGTCGGCATCACCTGGATCTCGACGTTCCGCAACTGCCCCACCTCCAGCAGGCGTTCGAGCTGTTGTCGCATCACCATTGTCCCTCCGATCGGACGGCGCAGCGTCACCTCTTCCTGGACAAAGCTGAACTCCGGAGCAGGTTTCCGCTCGAAGACAGATCGCCGGGCCATGCGTGCACCCACCATCCGCTGAAGCTCTTCCTGGGAGTACGCGGGCCGACGCGTAGCGAGTAGCGCCGCCATGTATGCCTCCGTCTGCAAGAGGCCATGGATGTTGTGGTTGCCGTATGCCGCAAGCTCGACAGCCTTGGCCTCCAGCTTCGCCAGATCCCGCACCTTCTTCGGGTACCGGACCTCCGCGGCATCCTTCTTCATCGCGGCGAGCTTCCCGCCCGCGCCCAGGACTTCGTCCGCCCTGTCCAGGAACTCCGGCCGAGGGATGCGCCGGCCGCCCTCCACCTTGTAGACCAGGTCCTCGCCGTACCCGATCAACGTCCCGAACTCCGCCGCCCGCAGGCCCGCCGCCTCCCGCCACGCCTTGACCTGGCGGCCCACCGCCGCGACCACCGCCACCCCCGACTCGTCATCGGGATCGACATCCCAACCGGGCTCGTCCGCCCCGCCGTCCCCGCGCTCCGTACCGTCGCCGTCCACGCTCATTCGTGCCCCACTTCCGCCCTGCGTGCCGTTCGTCCTCAACCGCCTCTGTTCCCCGCACGTCACGCCGGACAGCCGGGACAGCACAGGACAAACCCGGGACGATTACCGTACGCAACGACTTCGTCACTGCTCACGGTATGCAGGCGCGGCCAAGCCGAGTTGCGTGCCTCAGCAAGCACTCGCCCAGCATCGCGCCGGCAGCCGGGCGTGCACCGCGCCGCCCCACCCGCCAGGGCTTCCGCCTGACCCGTCCCCCGCAGGGTCAAACGGGCTGAATTCACCCTCGTACCCTGACCGCCGCCACCGGGTCGCGGTCGGCCACGACCCGGTGCCCCGCGACATCAAAGACTTAAAAGAACCAGGGAAATCACCCCACCCAACCCAACTCGCCTCCCCCGGAGGCGCCGTCACCCACACGGGTGAGGTTCATCAACTCAGCTGGATTTCGGACCGGTTGGCGGGCATATGCTCACGCTCACAACCCCAGACATACGTCGGCCCCCGGCCGGGACTGCAATCCCGATCGAGGGCCTGACCAACGAGGAAGAAAGCCCTTCCCGATGGATACCCAGCAGATTAGCGCGCTCACGCGCGCCATGGCGGAGGTTCCCGGACCTCCGCCACCCTCCGGCGTGATCCACATCGTGGTCCCGCACACCCGACGCTTCACCGTCGTCGGCAACCACCTCGCCCAGCACAAGGGCCTCTCCCTGGTCGCCATTGGCCTGGCCGTGCACATCCAGTCACTGCCCACCGGGGCCAAAGTCGGCATCAAGGTCCTCGTCGAGCGCTTCCCGGAGAGCGAGGCCCGCATCGCCTCCGGTCTGCGCGAGCTGGAATCTCACGACTATCTACGACGCACCCGCTGCCGCCTGGCCAACGGCCGCCTCGTCACCCGCACGTTCTTCCACAACCAGCCCGGCGCAGTCCCGCAACAACCAGCGGCCACACCACCACCCCCGGCACCCAAGCCCTGCCCCGGGTTACCCCCCTCCCCACCGGAACCACCCACACCCACGGCCGCCCCGGACGCCCCCGCACCGGCGGCACCGGTACATCCGCCGGCCCCGCTCCAGGCGCCTCCCCCGCCGGCCCCCACCCCCGTACCGCTGCCCGCTCCGCCCCTCGTGCCACCCCCCACCGCCCCCAAGCCCCCGCCGCCGCCGCTCCCCCGCCCCCACACACCCACCCCGGAACTGCACCGCGCGGCCGCCACCCTCCTCGCCGACCTGCGCCGCCACGAACCCCAGCTCCTCCTCACCGAAAACGACATCCACAGCCTGGCCCCCGGCGTCGCCACCTGGCTCGAACGCGACACCCACCCCGTCACCATCCGCCACAGCCTCACCAACGACCTCCCCCACCCCCTGAAGCACCCGGCGAAACTCATCAAGCACCGCCTCACCGCGCTCCTGCCACCACCCCTCCCCGGCACCCCCGACCTCGCCCCCGTACGCCACACCATCCCCCTCCAGAACTGCGACAGCTGCGACCGCGCCTTCCGCTCCGCCGAACCCGGACACTGCCGCGACTGCCGGACAGCAAGCGAGGCACGGTCCACCCACTACCTGGAGCACACGGCATGAGGACCGCCGGTATGCTGGCATACATGAAGCGGACGACGATCAAGATCGACGACTCGCTGGACGCCCGGATGCGCCACGAGGCCTCCCGGCGCGGCATGACACTCTCCGAATGGACACGCGAGGCCATCGCCGCGCATCTGCCCGGCGGGGATCAGGAGAGCACCACTGTCCGGCGCACGTTCCACTCCACCGGAGCCGGCGACAGCGGTCGCAGCGACATCTCCGAGCGCATCGAGGAACTGCTGGCCGGGCTGGACGAAGGCACCGCACAACGGCGGCTGAGCACGTGAGCGCTCTGATCATCGACGCCGGACCCCTCTACGCCCTGCTGGACCGAAGCGATGCCTGGCACTCCGCATCCCTACGCCTGCTAGAAACGCATCTGGGACCACTCCTCGTCCCGGCTCTCGTCATCGCGGAGGTCGCTCACCTCGTGGGGCGCCGGCTCGGCACGCGCGCGGAGCTCCTCCTGGCCCAGGACTTCGCGGAGGGCCTGTTCACGGTGGAGCCGGTGCACCCGGGCGACTGGCTGAGGATCGCCGAGCTGACCGCCCAGTACGCCGACTTCCCACTCGGCCTCGTTGACGCCTCCGTCATCGCCTGCGCCGAGCGCCTGGACATCGCAGAGGTGGCCACCGTCGACCGGAAACACTTCGGGGCCGTGCGCCCCCGGCACACACCCGCCCTCACCCTTCTCCCCTGAACCGGAGACCAGGCGCAGACCACCGGGCGCAGACCACGGGGCGCAGCCCCAGTACCGTACGCACGAAGGCGACCGCCTCGTCTCGCTGCTCCTGGTCAACGCCCCGTGGTCCGCGCACCCGGGGCCCGAGCAGGGCAACCCTCACGCCCCCGCGCCCGTCTACTTCCTCGCGGGAATGGCCCGACCGGCTGTGACCTGCGTCGAAGCAGTGGTACGCAGCCCAGGGCAGCCCGGACGCCCGCTGCGGGGGAAGCGGAATGCGAAGGGTGCGCGGCGTGACGGATCGACCTGCTCTGCCCACAGTCGGAGTAAGACGGCGGACGGCGGTGACGGCGGCCACCGGTCTGGTGGCGCTCGCCGCCTGTTCCGTGCCGGCCCCCCGGCGCCGGAACCCGATGCCGAATCCGGCTCCGGGCTTCCCGATCAGCACTTCCGGGCGGGCGCGGCTGATGCAGATCCTCGCCCACCCGGACGACGACCTGTACTTCATGAACCCGGACGCCCGGCAGACCCTCGACTCCGGCACACCCCTGGTCTGCGTCTACCTCACCGCGGGCGAGGCCGACGGAGTCAACAAGGTCCCCGGTGCAGCGCACCCGGCCCCGGACAGGTCCGCGTACTCCTCCTCGCGCCACCAGGGCCTCCGGCAGGCGTACGCCACCCTGCTCGGTCTCGACCGCTTCGCCCCCTGGCAGCGTTCCGTGGTGACCCTGCACGGCGGGCACCCGGCCGAGGCCGACGTCCTGGTCAACGGCGCCCGCCGGGTCGAGCTGATCTTCCTCAACACCGCCATGCACACCTCGCACGGCCGCCTCGGCCTGCCGAGCCTCTGGCACGACCGGCACCGCGTCCTGCGAACCGTGGTCGCGGACAACTCCCCTCTGGGCAGGGCGGGTTCGTACACGTACGAGGGTCTCATCGACGTACTCGCAGGGCTGCTGGAGCAGTACCGGCCGACCGTCGTCCACACCCTGGACCCCGACCCGGACATCCAGCACAGCACCGAGGCGGTCCGCCGGCGGGACAGCGAGCAGCAGGGCTACTCCGACCATGCCGACCACACCGCGGCCGCCTGCTTCGCCTGGGCGGCGATGATCCGCTGGGCGGCCCGGTCGACCACGGCCGGCGGGACCGTACCCGCGTTCGTCGCGACCTCGTTCCGCGGCTACTACAACCGCCACTGGCCCAAGAACCTGCCGCCCGCAGTGCTCACCCGGAAGGCGGGCCACCTCGTCCCCTACGGGGGCTCCCCCGACTGGGAGTGCGGCAACCCGGCAGGCTGCGGGGACTACAACGTGGGCGGCGACCGGCCGCTGACCAACAAGAAGGGCTGGGTCCGCTCCACCCACCACCGCTACCCCGGAGCCAGGCCCGCCCTCGCCGCCGAGCCGGACGGCCGGCTGGTCGCGTACGGGGTGCTGGGCCTGCGGGCCGTCCGGTGGCGCGAGAGCGCACCCGGCAGCGGGACCTGGGACGAACCCGACGACCTCGGCGGCGGCCCGCTCGCCCCCGTACTCGGCTCGGCGACCCTCACCGACGGCAGACACCTGCTGTTCGGGCTGCGCTTCTCCGCGCTCGGCGGGCACGGCAGCGACAACGAGCGCGAGATCGTGCTGCTGGAGCAGCACTCCCCCGGCGGCGCGTTCAGTGCCTGGCGGGGCCTCGGCAATCCGGCCCCCGGACCCGGCCACGGGCGCCGGATCGGCGTCCCGGTCGCCGTCGCCGCCCCGGACGGACGGGTCCACCTCTTCGTGCGGAACGCCGAGGGCGGGCTCAGTACGCGGGTGCGGGCCGCGTCCGGGCCGTGGAGCGGGTGGCGGGACACCGGCGGCGGGCAGGTGCAGGACGGATTCGGGACCGCCGTCGACGGGGCCGGCCGGGTGCACGTCCTCGCGGCGGGCCATCACGCGGTGCACCACTGGACGCAGGACGCGCCCGGCGACCAGCTGACCGCCCGCACACAGCTCGACCGGGCACCAGTGCCCGGCGTGGCGCCGGCCGCGCTCGCCGCCGCCGACGGGTCCGTGGAGGTGTTCTACCGGACGGAGGCGGATTCCGGGCTCACCGTCGTGGGCACGGGCGGCTCGGGCGCCGTCGTGGAGCGGAACGACTTCCCGGGGTACGGGCCCGTCACCGCCGCGGCCGCCCCGCACGGCGTCGTACTGCTCGGCCGCACCGCGGAGGGCCTGATCCAGCTGCGTACGGACACCAGGCTCCACGTACGGTCCCAGGGGCCCGCGGCCCTCGACGGCACCGCGCTCCACCTCGACGCCGAAGGACGGCCGAGCGTGGTGGGCCTGGGGCCGGACGCCGCGCCCTGGATCTGGCGGCCCGCGTAAGCGGTTTCGGCCCCGGACACGCAGAAGGGCCCCGGTCCACCGCTTGCGCGGCGGGCCGGGGCCCTTCTTGGTGCTCTGTGCGGAGCAACCAGGTCAGACAGTCAGGTGATTACTTGACGATCTTGGTGACCTGGCCGGCGCCCACGGTCCGGCCACCCTCACGGATGGCGAACTTCAGGCCCTCTTCCATGGCGACGGGCTGGATCAGCGAGACGTTCATGAGGGTGTTGTCGCCCGGCATGACCATCTCGGTGCCCTCGGGAAGGGTCACAACGCCCGTTACGTCCGTGGTACGGAAGTAGAACTGCGGGCGGTAGTTGTTGAAGAACGGGGTGTGACGGCCACCCTCGTCCTTCGACAGGATGTAGGACTGCGCCTCGAACTCGGTGTGCGGCGTGACCGAACCCGGCTTGATGATGACCTGGCCGCGCTCGACGTCCTCGCGCTTGATGCCACGGAGGAGCAGACCGACGTTCTCACCGGCCTGGCCCTCGTCGAGCAGCTTGCGGAACATCTCGATACCGGTGACCGTGGTGGTGACCTTCTCGGTCTTGATACCGACGATGTCGACGGTCTCGTTGACCTTCAGGACACCACGCTCGATACGACCGGTGACGACGGTGCCACGACCGGTGATCGTGAAGACGTCCTCGATCGGCATGAGGAACGGCTTCTCGACGTCACGCTCGGGCTGCGGGATCGACTCGTCGACGGCCTTCATCAGGTCGAGGACGGTCTGGCCCCACTCCTTGTCACCCTCAAGAGCCTTGAGCGCCGAGACCTTGACGACCGGAAGGTCGTCGCCCGGGAACTCGTACTCGGAGAGCAGCTCGCGAACCTCGAGCTCGACGAGCTCCAGGATCTCCTCGTCGTCCACCATGTCGGCCTTGTTCAGCGCGACGACGATGTAGGGGACGCCGACCTGGCGGGCCAGGAGCACGTGCTCCTTGGTCTGCGGCATCGGGCCGTCGGTGGCGGCGACCACGAGGATGGCGCCGTCCATCTGCGCCGCACCCGTGATCATGTTCTTGATGTAGTCGGCGTGCCCGGGGCAGTCGACGTGCGCGTAGTGACGCGACTCCGTCTGGTACTCGACGTGCGCGATCGAGATCGTGATACCGCGCTGACGCTCTTCGGGAGCCTTGTCGATCTGGTCGAAGGCCGAGGCCTCGTTCAGGTCGGGGAACGCGTCGTGCAGCACCTTGGTAATGGCGGCCGTGAGGGTCGTCTTACCGTGGTCAATGTGACCGATGGTGCCGATGTTGACGTGCGGCTTAGTCCGCTCGAACTTTGCCTTCGCCACTGGGGTCCTCCTGAGTGGTTCTGTACGCCTTGCTTCATCGGCGCCAGGTGATCTTTGCTGGGATGCCGGGGCCCGGGGACATTCACCGCATCGCTCGCGCGTCGCGTCAAATGCCCCACCGGGCTCCGGTGATAAGCCTAAAGCGTCAACTCGGGGGAGTTACTCGCCCTTGGCCTTCGCGATGATCTCCTCGGCGACGTTCCGCGGAACCTCGGCGTAGGAGTCGAACTGCATCGAGTAGCTTGCGCGACCCGAGGTCTTGCTGCGGAGGTCTCCGACATAGCCGAACATCTCCGAGAGGGGCACGAGGCCCTTCACGACGCGAGCGCCGCTGCGCTCCTCCATGGCCTGAATCTGGCCACGGCGGGAGTTGAGGTCGCCGATCACGTCACCCATGTAGTCCTCGGGCGTGGTGACCTCGACGGCCATCATCGGCTCGAGAAGAACCGGGGACGCCTTGCGAGCACCCTCCTTGAACGCCTGCGAACCGGCGATCTTGAAGGCGAGCTCGGAGGAGTCGACCTCGTGGTAACCACCGTCGAGAAGGGTGACGCGGACGCCGACCATCTCGTAACCGGCCAGGATGCCGAACTGCATGGCTTCCTGAGCACCCGCGTCCACCGAGGGAATGTACTCACGGGGGATGCGGCCACCGGTGACCTTGTTGACGAACTCGTAGGACGAGTCGCCACCCTCGATGGGCTCGAGGGCGATCTGCACCTTCGCGAACTGGCCGGTACCACCAGTCTGCTTCTTGTGCGTGTAGTCAATGCGCTCGACGGTCTTGCGAATCGTCTCGCGGTAAGCGACCTGCGGCTTGCCGACATTCGCCTCGACGCGGAATTCACGCCTCATGCGGTCGACGAGCACCTCGAGGTGAAGCTCGCCCATACCACCGATGATGGTCTGGCCGGTCTCCTCGTCGGAGTGCACCTGGAAGGAGGGGTCCTCCTCCGAGAGGCGCTGGATGGCGACACCCAGCTTCTCCTGGTCGCCCTTGGACTTGGGCTCGATGGCGACCTGAATGACCGGTGCCGGGAAGTCCATGGACTCCAGGATGACCGGGCTCTTGTCGTCACACAGCGTCTCACCGGTGGTGGTCTGCTTCAGGCCCATGACGGCGACGATGTCACCGGCGCCCACCGAGGGGATCTCCTCACGCTTGTTCGCGTGCATACGGTAGATCTTCCCGATGCGCTCCTTCTTGCCCTTGACCGAGTTCAGCACCGCGGTGCCGGCCTCGAGGCGACCGGAGTAGATCCGGACGAAGGTGAGCTTGCCCAGGTGCGGGTCGCTCGCGATCTTGAACGCCAGGCCGGAGAACGGCTCGTCGTCCGACGGCAGACGCTT
This sequence comes from Streptomyces sp. NPDC058620, assembly GCF_042717135.1. Classification (NCBI taxonomy): domain Bacteria; kingdom Bacillati; phylum Actinomycetota; class Actinomycetes; order Kitasatosporales; family Streptomycetaceae; genus Streptomyces; species Streptomyces sp. NPDC058620. The sequence goes on along the minus strand of NZ_JBHXQO010000002.1, from coordinate 399,938 downwards.
GACGACCTTCTCCGGGTCCTTGACGTCGTGGCCCTCAATGGCCTCGACGTCCAGGGGGGAAGGCAGGTAGCGGACGACCGCGTCGAGCAGGGGCTGGACGCCCTTGTTCTTGAACGCCGTGCCACAGAACACCGGAGTGACGGTGACGGAGTCGGCCGAACCCTTCGACGCGAGGGTGATACGGCGGATCGCCGCGTAGAGCTGGTCCACGGAGGGCTCGACGCCCTCGAGGTACAGCTCCATCATCTCGTCGTCGTTCTCGGAGACGGCCTCGAGCAGCTTGCCGCGCCACTCCTCGGCCGCCTCGACGTGGGTGTCCGGGATGTCGACGGTGTCGTACATCTCGCCCTTGGCGGCCTCTTCCGACCAGACAAAGGCCTTCATCGTCACGAGGTCGACGACGCCCTTGAAGTCGGCTTCGGCGCCGATGGGAAGCTGCATGACCAGCGGAACCGCACCGAGGCGGTCGATGATCATGTCGACGCAGCGGTGGAACTCCGCGCCGGTGCGGTCGAGCTTGTTGACGAAGCAGATACGCGGCACGCCGTAGCGGTCCGCCTGACGCCAGACAGTCTCGGACTGGGGCTCGACGCCCGCCACACCGTCGAACACGGTGACGGCACCGTCGAGGACGCGGAGCGAACGCTCCACCTCGACGGTGAAGTCGACGTGACCGGGGGTGTCAATGATGTTGATCGTGTGATCAACCTCATTGAGCGGCCAGTGACAGGTCGTCGCGGCAGACGTGATCGTGATGCCGCGCTCCTGCTCCTGCTCCATCCAGTCCATCGTGGCAGCGCCATCGTGGACTTCACCGATCTTGTAGCTCACACCGGTGTAGAAGAGGATCCGCTCGGTGGTGGTCGTCTTGCCCGCGTCGATGTGGGCCATGATCCCAATGTTGCGGACCTTGGCCAGGTCAAGCGAAGTGGTGGCCATAAGGCTCAATCTTCTCTCGGTCTCGATGGGGTAAGCGACTACCAGCGGTAGTGCGCGAAGGCCTTGTTCGACTCGGCCATCTTGTGCGTGTCCTCGCGCTTCTTGACGGCAGCGCCAAGACCGTTGGAGGCGTCGAGCAGCTCGTTCATGAGCCGCTCGGTCATCGTCTTCTCGCGACGGGCGCGGGAGTAACCCACGATCCAGCGCAGCGAGAGGGTAGCGGCGCGACCGGGCTTGACCTCGATCGGCACCTGGTAGGTGGCGCCACCGACACGGCGGGACTTGACCTCGAGCGAGGGCTTGACGTTCTCAAGCGCGCGCTTCAGCGTGATGACCGGGTCAGCGCCGGTCTTCTCGCGGAGGCCTTCCATGGCGCCGTACACGATCCGCTCGGCGGTGGAACGCTTACCGTCGAGGAGGATCTTGTTGATCAGCGAGGTGACAAGAGGAGAGCTGTAGACCGGGTCGATGATGACCGGGCGCTTCGGGGCGGGGCCCTTACGAGGCATTCTTACTTCTCCTTCTTGGCGCCGTAGCGGCTTCGGGCCTGCTTGCGGTTCTTGACACCCTGGGTGTCGAGCGAGCCGCGGATGATCTTGTAGCGAACACCCGGCAGGTCCTTCACACGGCCACCACGCACGAGCACGATGGAGTGCTCCTGCAGGTTGTGTCCCTCACCCGGGATGTAGGCCGTGACCTCGATACCGGAGGTCAGACGCACGCGCGCGACCTTACGGAGCGCCGAGTTCGGCTTCTTCGGGGTAGTCGTGAACACACGCGTGCAGACGCCACGACGCTGGGGCGAACCCTCGAGCGCGGGCGTCTTGTTCTTCTCGACCTTGTCCTGCCGGCCCTTCCGGACCAGCTGCTGGATCGTAGGCACTACTTCTCCGGTTTCTGTGTGCCGTTCGTTGAAACTAACCTGGAACACACCGACCCACGCGGTCGGGTGTGTCGAATACTGCAAGCTCCTGCCCGAGGGCAGGAGAGGCGCAGATTGCGGTGGCCACTTACGGACTCGCGATGCGGTTGAGGACACGCACCCGAGCCCAGGCACACCCCAGGCACAAGGCTTGAGCGTACCTACCTCACGGACTCCGGTCAAAACAAATGCTGTCCATCACAACGGGCCTCTTCCCGGCCGATCCCGTACGAGCGGCACAGCACCACTCCCCCACCCCCGGCGACCCCGTGCGGCCGAGCTCGCGCCGCGATCGCGCAGAGGACCGGCAGAGGGCCGTCACGACGGTACTCCGCCACGCGCCGGCCCCCGGGATACGCCGGAGGGCGGCCACCCCGCAACGGGGTGACCGCCCTCCGGTCGTCGAGCGACCCGCTTACTGGTTGTACGGACCGTAGTCGTAGTCCTCCAGCGGAACGGCCTGGCCGGAGCCCGTGCCGAACGGCGAGTAGTCGATGTCGTCGTAGCCGACGGCCGAGTACATCGCGGCCTTGGCTTCCTCGGTCGGCTCGACCCGGATGTTGCGGTAGCGGGACAGACCCGTACCGGCCGGGATGAGCTTACCGATGATGACGTTCTCCTTGAGGCCGATCAGGGAGTCCGACTTGGCGTTGATCGCCGCGTCGGTCAGGACCCTGGTGGTCTCCTGGAAGGACGCCGCCGACAGCCACGACTCGGTGGCGAGCGATGCCTTGGTGATACCCATCAGCTGCGGACGGCCGGAGGCGGGGTGACCGCCCTCGGTGACCACACGACGGTTCTCGACCTCGAACTTCGACCGCTCGACCAGCTCGCCCGGCAGCAGCTCCGCGTCGCCGGACTCGATGATCGTCACGCGGCGCAGCATCTGCCGGATGATGATCTCGATGTGCTTGTCGTGGATCGACACGCCCTGCGAGTTGTAGACCTTCTGGACTTCGCCGACCAGGTGGACCTGGACCGCGCGCTGACCGAGGATCCGCAGCACGTCGTGCGGGTTGGTCGCACCGACGGTGAGCTTCTGGCCCACCTCGACCGCGTCGCCCTCGCCGACCAGCAGACGGGCGCGCTTGGAGATCGGGAACGGCGTCTCCTCGCTTCCGTCGTCCGGGGTGACGACGAGCTTCTTCGTCTTCTCGGTCTCCTCGATCCGGACGCGGCCCTTGGCCTCCGAGATCGGGGCGACACCCTTGGGCGTACGCGCCTCGAAGAGCTCGACGACACGCGGCAGACCCTGCGTGATGTCGTCACCCGCCACACCACCGGTGTGGAAGGTACGCATCGTCAGCTGGGTACCGGGCTCACCGATGGACTGGGCGGCGATGATGCCGACCGCCTCACCGATGTCGACCAGCTTGCCGGTGGCGAGCGAGCGTCCGTAGCAGAAGGCACAGGTGCCGACCGCGGACTCACAGGTCAGGACCGAACGGGTCTTGACCTCCTCGACGCCGGCGCCCACCAGGGCGTCGATCAGGACGTCACCGAGGTCGACGTTGGCAGGCGCGATGACCTTGCCGTCGATGACGACGTCCTCGGCGAGCATGCGGGCGTAGACCGAGGTCTCGACGTCGTCCGTCTTGCGGAGCACGCCGTCGGCACCCTTGACCGCGATCTTCAGCTTGAGGCCGCGGTCGGTGCCGCAGTCCTCCTCGCGAATGATCACGTCCTGCGAGACGTCCACCAGACGACGGGTCAGGTAACCCGAGTCGGCGGTACGCAGGGCGGTGTCCGCCAGACCCTTACGGGCACCGTGCGTGGAGATGAAGTACTCCAGAACGGTGAGGCCCTCACGGAAGGACGCCTTGATGGGACGAGGAATCGTCTCGTTCTTGGCGTTGGACACCAGACCACGCATACCGGCGATCTGACGCATCTGCATCATGTTTCCTCGGGCACCCGAGTCAACCATCATGAAGATGGGGTTCGTCTTGGGGAAGTTCGCGTTCATCGCCTCGGCAACCTCGTTGGTCGCCTTGGTCCAGATCGCGATGAGCTCCTGCGTGCGCTCGTCCTTGGTGATCAGACCGCGCTCGTACTGCTTCTGGACCTTCTCGTCCTGGTCCTCGTAGCCCTTGACGATGGCCTTCTTGGCCTCGGGGACGACGATGTCCGAAACGGCGACGGTGACGCCGGAACGGGTGGCCCAGTGGAAGCCCGCCGCCTTCAGGTTGTCGAGCGTCGCCGCCACGATGACCTTGGGGTAGCGCTCGGCGAGGTCGTTGACGATCTCGGAGAGCTGCTTCTTGCCGACCGAGTAGTCGACGAACGGGTAGTCCTCGGGCAGCAGCTCGTTGAAGAGCGCGCGGCCCAGGCTCGTACGCAGCCGGAAGGTGTCACCCGGCTGGTACTCGGGCTCGCCCTCCTCGGCGACCGGCGGCACCCAGCCACGCGGCGGGATGGTGCCCACCGGGAAGCGGATGTCGACGGACGACTGGAGCGCCAGCTCGCCGGCGTCGAACGCCATGATCGCCTCGGCCGTGGAGCCGAACGCGCGGCCCTCGCCCTTGGTGTCACGGAGCTCACCGTCGGTGGTGAGGAAGAACAGACCCAGCACCATGTCCTGGGTAGGCATGGTGACGGGACGGCCGTCGGCCGGCTTCAGGATGTTGTTCGAGGACAGCATCAGGATGCGGGCCTCGGCCTGCGCCTCCGCGGAGAGCGGAAGGTGCACGGCCATCTGGTCACCGTCGAAGTCCGCGTTGAACGCGGTGCAGACGAGCGGGTGGATCTGGATGGCCTTGCCCTCGACCAGCTGGGGCTCGAAGGCCTGGATGCCGAGGCGGTGCAGCGTCGGCGCACGGTTCAGGAGAACCGGGTGCTCGGCGATGACCTCTTCCAGGACGTCGTACACGACCGTGCGGCCGCGCTCGACCATGCGCTTGGCGCTCTTGATGTTCTGCGCGTGGTTCAGGTCCACCAGGCGCTTCATCACGAACGGCTTGAAGAGCTCCAGCGCCATGGCCTTGGGAAGACCGCACTGGTGCAGCTTCAGCTGCGGACCGACGACGATCACGGAACGCGCGGAGTAGTCCACACGCTTACCGAGAAGGTTCTGACGGAAACGACCCTGCTTGCCCTTGAGCATGTCGCTCAGGGACTTCAGCGGGCGGTTACCGGGACCGGTGACCGGGCGACCGCGGCGGCCGTTGTCGAACAGCGCGTCGACGGCCTCCTGCAGCATCCGCTTCTCGTTGTTCACGATGATCTCGGGGGCACCGAGGTCAAGGAGACGCTTGAGGCGGTTGTTGCGGTTGATCACACGGCGGTACAGGTCGTTCAGGTCGGAGGTCGCGAAGCGGCCACCGTCCAGCTGCACCATCGGACGCAGGTCCGGCGGGATGACCGGCACGCAGTCGAGCACCATGCCCTTGGGCTTGTTGCTGGTCTGCAGGAACGCGGAGACGACCTTGAGGCGCTTGAGCGCACGGGTCTTCTTCTGGCCCTTGCCGGTACGGATGATCTCGCGGAGGCGCTCGGCCTCCTCGTCGAGGTCGAACGACTCGAGGCGCTTCTGCAGAGCAGCGGCACCCATGCAGCCGTCGAAGTACGTGCCGAAGCGGTCACGCAGCTCGCGGTAGAGCAGCTCGTCGCCCTCGAGGTCCTGGACCTTGAGGTTCTTGAAGCGGCTCCACACCTCGTCGAGGCGGTCGATCTCGCGCTGCGCACGGTCACGCAGCTGCTTCATCTCACGCTCGGCACCTTCGCGCACCTTGCGGCGTACGTCGGCCTTGGCGCCCTCGGCCTCGAGCTCGGCCAGGTCGGTTTCGAGCTTCTTGGCGCGGTTCTCCAGGTCGGAGTCGCGACGGTTCTCGACCTGCTGACGCTCGACGGAGACGTGCGCCTCCAGCGAGGGCAGGTCACGCGTACGGCGCTCCTCGTCCACGAACGTGATCATGTACGCGGCGAAGTAGATGACCTTCTCGAGGTCCTTCGGAGCGAGATCAAGCAGGTAGCCGAGGCGCGACGGGACGCCCTTGAAGTACCAGATGTGGGTGACGGGAGCGGCAAGCTCGATATGGCCCATCCGCTCACGACGCACCTTGGCGCGAGTGACCTCGACGCCGCAGCGCTCACAGATGATGCCCTTGAAGCGGACACGCTTGTACTTGCCGCAGTAGCACTCCCAGTCCCGGGTCGGACCGAAGATCTTCTCGCAGAAGAGTCCGTCCTTTTCGGGCTTGAGCGTGCGGTAGTTGATGGTCTCCGGCTTCTTCACTTCGCCGTGCGACCAAGTCCGGATGTCGTCCGCGGTGGCAAGGCCGATCCGCAGCTCGTCGAAGAAGTTGACGTCGAGCACTTGTCGTCAATCCCTCTTTCAGGGTCGAGTGTCAAACATGGTCTGAACGGTCCGGGGCGGCCGGGGCCTCACGAGGAGGCCCCGGCCAGGCCCGTCAGACCTCTTCGACGCTGCTCGGCTCACGCCGGGACAGGTCGATACCGAGCTCTTCCGCAGCGCGGAAGACGTCCTCGTCCGTGTCGCGCATCTCGATGGACATGCCGTCCGAGGACAGCACCTCCACGTTGAGGCAGAGCGACTGCATTTCCTTGATGAGCACCTTGAAGGACTCGGGAATGCCGGGCTCGGGGATGTTCTCGCCCTTGACGATGGCCTCGTAGACCTTCACGCGGCCGGTCACGTCGTCGGACTTGATGGTCAGCAGTTCCTGGAGGGCGTAAGCGGCGCCATAAGCCTCGAGCGCCCACACCTCCATCTCACCGAAGCGCTGACCACCGAACTGAGCCTTACCACCCAGCGGCTGCTGGGTGATCATGGAGTACGGACCCGTCGAACGAGCGTGGAGCTTGTCGTCGACGAGGTGGTGGAGCTTGAGGATGTACATGTACCCGACCGAGACCGGCTCGGGGAACGGCTCGCCGGAGCGGCCGTCGAACAGGTTGGCCTTGCCCGAGGGCTGGACCAGCCGGTCGCCGTCGCGGTTCGGGATCGTGGCCTTGAAGAGGCCGGTGATCTCGTCCTCACGGGCACCGTCGAAGACCGGGGTCGCGACGTTGGTGCCGGGGGCGACCTGGTCGGCACCGATGGACTGCAGGCGCTGGGCCCACTCGTCACCGAGGCCGGAGACGTCCCAGCCGCGGCTGGCGAGCCAGCCGAGGTGGATCTCCAGGACCTGTCCCGGGTTCATTCGGGACGGGACACCCAGCGGGTTGAGGATGATGTCGACCGGGGTGCCGTCCTCCAGGAACGGCATGTCCTCGATCGGCAGGATCTTCGAGATGACGCCCTTGTTGCCGTGACGGCCGGCGAGCTTGTCACCATCGGTGATCTTGCGCTTCTGCGCGACGTAGACGCGAACCAGCTGGTTCACACCCGGCGGCAGCTCGTCGCCCTCTTCGCGGTCGAAGACGCGGACGCCGATGATCTTGCCGATCTCGCCGTGCGGGACCTTCAGCGAGGTGTCGCGCACCTCGCGCGCCTTCTCACCGAAGATCGCGCGGAGCAGACGCTCCTCCGGCGTCAGCTCGGTCTCGCCCTTGGGCGTGACCTTGCCGACGAGGATGTCTCCGGCCGTGACCTCGGCACCGATACGGATGATGCCGCGCTCGTCCAGGTCCGCGAGGACCTCTTCGGAGACGTTCGGGATGTCCCGGGTGATCTCCTCCGGGCCGAGCTTGGTGTCACGGGCGTCGACCTCGTGCTCCTCGATGTGAATCGAGGAGAGGACGTCATCCTGCACGAGGCGCTGCGACAGGATGATCGCGTCCTCGTAGTTGTGACCCTCCCACGGCATGAACGCCACGAGCAGGTTCTTACCGAGGGCCATCTCACCGTTCTCGGTGGCCGGTCCATCGGCGAGCACCTGCTCGGCGATGACCCGGTCTCCCTCGGAGACGACAACCTTCTGGTTGACCGAGGTGCCCTGGTTGGAGCGCATGAACTTGGCGATGCGGTACGTGGTGTACGTGCCGTCGTCGTTCGTGACGGTGATGTAGTCCGCGGAGACCTCCTGGACCACACCGTCCTTCTCCGCCTTGAGCACGTCACCGGCGTCGGTGGCGCAGCGGTACTCCATGCCGGTGCCGACGAGCGGCGCCTCGGACTTGATCAGCGGCACCGCCTGCCGCATCATGTTCGCGCCCATGAGGGCGCGGTTGGCGTCGTCGTGCTCCAGGAAGGGGATCATCGCGGTGGCGACGGACACCATCTGGCGCGGCGAGACGTCCATGTAGTCGACGTCCGTGCCGGGCACGTAGTCGACCTCTCCGCCACGACGGCGGACCAGGACACGGGGCTCGGTGAAGCGCAGCTCGTCGGAGAGGAGCGCGTTCGCCTGGGCGATGACGTAACGGTCTTCCTCGTCGGCCGTGATGTAGTCGACCTCGTCGGTGACCTGACCGTCGACGACCTTGCGGTACGGCGTCTCGATGAAACCGAACGCGTTGACGCGTCCGTACGAGGCGAGCGAACCGATCAGACCGATGTTCGGGCCTTCAGGGGTCTCGATCGGGCACATGCGTCCGTAGTGGGACGGGTGCACGTCACGGACCTCGAAGCCGGCCCGCTCACGGGACAGACCACCCGGGCCAAGAGCCGACAGGCGGCGCTTGTGGGTGAGACCCGACAGCGGGTTGTTCTGGTCCATGAACTGCGACAGCTGGCTGGTGCCGAAGAACTCCTTGATGGAGGCGACGACCGGCCGGATGTTGATCAGGGTCTGCGGCGTGATGGCCTCGACGTCCTGGGTCGTCATCCGCTCACGCACGACGCGCTCCATACGAGCCAGACCCGTACGGACCTGGTTCTGGATGAGCTCGCCGACGTTACGCAGACGACGGTTGCCGAAGTGGTCGATGTCGTCGGTCTCGACGACGATCGAACGTCCGGACTCCCCGACCGTCTCGGTCTCGCCCGCGTGCAGCTTGACCAGGTACTTGATCGTCGCGATGACGTCGTCGCTGGTGAGCACACCGGCGTCCAGCGGCTCGTCGGCGCCGAGCTTCTTGTTCACCTTGTAGCGGCCGACCTTCGCGAGGTCGTAGCGCTTCGGGTTGAAGTAGAGGTTCTCGAGCAGCGTCTGAGCAGCCTCGCGCGTGGGCGGCTCGCCAGGGCGCAGCTTGCGGTAGATGTCGAGAAGCGCGTCGTCCTGGCCCTGGGTGTGGTCCTTCTCCAGGGTGGCGCGCATGGACTCGTACTCGCCGAACTCCTCGAGGATCTGCTCGGTGGTCCAACCGAGAGCCTTCAGGAGAACGGTCACGGACTGCTTGCGCTTGCGGTCGATGCGGACACCGACCATGTCGCGCTTGTCGATCTCCATCTCCAGCCAGGCACCCCGGGACGGGATGATCTTGGCGGAGAAGATGTCCTTGTCGGACGTCTTGTCGATGGAGGAGTCGAAGTAGACACCCGGCGAGCGGACCAGCTGCGACACGACGACACGCTCGGTGCCGTTGATGACGAAGGTGCCCTTGTTGGTCATGAGCGGGAAGTCGCCCATGAAGACCGTCTGGGACTTGATCTCGCCGGTCTCGTTGTTGGTGAACTCGGCGGTGACGAAGAGCGGCGCGGCGAACGTGAAGTCGCGCTCCTTGCACTCCTCGATCGAGTTCTTCGAGGGCTCGAAGCGGTGGTCGCGGAACGTAAGCGACATCGACCCGGAGAAGTCCTCGATCGGTGAAATCTCCTCGAAGATTTCCTCCAGGCCGGACTTGGTGGGGACGTCTTGTCCACTGTCCAGAGCAGCCTCGACGCGAGCCTTCCATGCGGCATTACCGAGGAGCCAGTCAAAGCTCTCGGTCTGCAGCGCGAGGAGGTTCGGAACCTCGAGGGGCTCCTTGATCTTTGCAAAAGAGATGCGCAGCGGGGCGGTGCTGGCACCGTTGTTCGTATTCGCGGTCGAGGCGTTGCGCGAGGCGGCCAAGAGGGGGTCCTTCCGAGGGCTCGGACTCACTACGCGCGTACCGGTCCCAAGTAGACACGAAGACAGAAATCCCAGGTCAGGGAGGATCGGTCCTCGTTGCTCAATTTGGGTATGCCCCTGGTGACGGGCAGGAGGCAGCTAACAGGCAGCGCAAAGGGTCAGTGTAGCCAAGTGCCACACTGATGTCCAGTCGGGGTTCTCAGAGACCCACGTTGCTCTCAACAGCTGTTCTCAACACCTATGCCTAGCCCTCGCGCGGGGTGCGCACTTCTTTACTGCCCTCTTCACTCTCGATCCATGCCTCGGATACGGATCGATGTGACGACGCGTCCTGAGAATTGCGCGCCGCGTGCGGTTCGTCAAGGCCCCTCAGCCGGGACGAGGTCCCGGAGATCCCCTCCGACCGCCCCAGAACGCCTGCTGACGGCCCCTGAGAGGCGCACGGCGAAGATCACGATACTCGTCACCGGCGGAAGATCAAGGCAGCCGCCACGGGTACGCCAAAGGGCGACCACCCGATTGGGTGATCGCCCTTTGCGATGTGACATCCCCGCCTTGCGGCAGGGACGGTCCTGAGGAGTCAGAGGACTCGCAGGGTCACTTGACCTCGACGGAAGCGCCGGCGGCCTTGAGGGACTCGGCAGCCTTGTCAGCGGCCTCCTTGGCGACCTTCTCGAGGACGGGCTTCGGGGCGCCGTCGACGAGGTCCTTGGCCTCCTTGAGACCCAGCGAGGTCAGCTCACGCACGACCTTGATGACCTGGATCTTCTTGTCACCGGCGGCGGTGAGGACGACGTCGAACTCGTCCTGCTCCTCAACGGCCTCGGCGGCCGGGCCGGCGCCCGCGGGACCGGCAACGGCGACCGCGGCGGCGGCGGTGACGTCGAACTTCTCCTCGAACGCCTTAACGAACTCGGAGAGCTCGATGAGGGTGAGCTCCTCGAACTGGGCGAGCAGGTCTTCCTGGCTGAGCTTCGCCATGATGGCGTCCTTCCACTAATTCGGCAGGTGCCGGATGTATATGTCGGCGGGCGTACGTGGTGCCCGCTGGACCACCGAGTGGTTACTCGGCAGCCTCGGCGGGAGCCGGCGTACCGGCACCGCCCTGCTCGGCCATCTTGGCGCGAAGCGCTTCCGCGGTGCGGACGAACTTCGACGGCAGAGCCTGGAAGAGCTGCGCAGTCTGAGTCTGCTTGCCCTTCATGGCGCCGGCCAGCTTGGCGAGCAGAACCTCGCGGGACTCGAGGTCCGCGAGCTTCTTGATCTCATCGGCGGACAGCGCCTTACCGTCAAGGACACCGCCCTTGATGATGAGGTTGGGGTTCTCCTTGGCGAAGTCACGAAGACCCTTCGCCGACTCCACCGGGTCACCGGTGATGAAGGCAACCGCCGTCGGACCCGAGAACAGGTCGTCCAGCGTGTCGATCCCGGCCTCGTTGGCCGCAATCTTGGTCAGCGTGTTCTTCACCACGGCGTACTGGGCGTTCTCACCGAGCGAACGACGCAGCGTCTTGAGCTGCGCCACGGTGAGACCCCGGTACTCGGTCAGCACGGCGGCGTTCGAGCTGCGGAACTGGTCCGTCAGCTCGGCTACCGCGGCAGCCTTGTCGGGCCTTGCCATGAGCGTCGGCCTCCTTCCGGGTGATGAGGACCGCTCAGAAGGAACCGGAAAAAACAAAACGCCCCGGCACAAGTGCCAGGGCGTAGCTCAACCGCACGAAGTCCGGGAGCTTTCCACAGTCACCTGCGCAGGTCGTCCGTCTCCGACGGATCCTTCGGTCACCGGTCCCTCTTTCGAGAGCACAGCAACGACCAGCGGTCTTTGGCTTCTTCAGGAGAGTACGCGACCCGGGGCACGCGGAGCAAATCCGTCCCGGTTCGGGTGGTGCGGGAGGTTTGGAACGCGGACGGCCGGGGCCGGTCCGGCCCCGGAACCGCGCCTGCGGGAACGGGGACGGGCCCCGCACCTGGGAAGGTGCGGGGCCCGTCGGAATGCCGTGACGCGGCTACCGGGTGAGCACGGGGGCTCAGACGGAGGCCGGGTCCTCCTCGACGAGGAGGTTGCGCACGCGGTTGGAGTCCAGCGGGATGCCGGGGCCCATCGTCGTGCTCATGACCGCCTTCTTGATGAAGCGGCCCTTCGCTGCGGACGGCTTCAGACGGAGGATCTCCTCCAGCGCCGCGGCGTAGTTCTCGACCAGCTTCGTGTCATCGAAGGAAACCTTGCCGATGATGAAGTGCAGGTTCGAGTGCTTGTCGACGCGGAACTCGATCTTGCCGCCCTTGATGTCGTTGACAGCCTTGACGACATCGGGGGTGACGGTGCCGGTCTTCGGGTTCGGCATCAGACCACGCGGACCGAGCACGCGGCCCAGGCGGCCGACCTTGCCCATGAGGTCCGGAGTGGCGACGACGGCGTCGAAGTCCAGACGGCCCTTCGCCACCTCGTCGATGAGCTCGTCGGCGCCGACGATGTCGGCGCCCGCGGCTTCCGCGGCCGCAGCACGGTCACCGGTCGCGAAGACCAGGACCCGGGCGGTCTTGCCGGTGCCGTGCGGGAGGTTCACGGTGCCACGGACCATCTGGTCGGCCTTGCGAGGGTCAACACCCAGGCAGAACGCGACCTCGACGGTGCCGTCGAACTTGGTGGCGGCGGTGTCCTTGGCGATACGGACGGCCTCGAGCGGGGCGTAGGTGCGCTCCCGGTCGATCTTGGCGTCCGCAGCGCGGAGGTTCTTGCTGCGCTTCACTTCTACTCCTGTGGTTTCAGAGTGTGGAGTCGTGGTGCGGACCAGCGCTTGGTCCTACCACTGAGGGCTTGAAGGGCTGGATCAGCCTTCGACCGTGATGCCCATGGAGCGGGCGGTGCCAGCGATGATCTTCGACGCGGCGTCGAGGTCGTTGGCGTTCAGGTCGGGGAGCTTCGTCGTGGCGATCTCGCGGACCTGGGCAGCCGTCAGCTTGGCAACCTTGGTCTTGTGCGGCTCGCCGGAGCCCTTGTCCACACCCGCGGCCTTGAGGATCAGCTTGGCGGCCGGCGGAGTCTTCGTGATGAAGGTGAAGGAGCGGTCGTCGTAGACCGTGATCTCCACCGGCACGACCATGCCACGCTGCGACTCGGTCGCGGCGTTGTAGGCCTTGCAGAACTCCATGATGTTGACGCCGTGCTGGCCCAGTGCGGGGCCGACCGGCGGAGCCGGGTTGGCCGCACCGGCGTTGATCTGGAGCTTGATAAGCCCCGTGACCTTCTTCTTCTTGGGAGGCATTGCTCTCTCCGGGTCCTAGTGAGAGTTTTTCGCCATCATCCGGTCATCCGGATGCAGGCATACCGCACAACGATAACGGGTATAGCTGCGCGACCAAAAACCGAGCAGGTCAGACGGCTGCGAGAGCCTGTCTGACCTGCTCGGTAGGCATGTGTCCAGAAACCTGCGGAAGCTGCTAGTTCTTCTGGATCTGGTCGAAGCTGAGCTCGACCGGGGTCTCGCGACCGAAGATCTCGACGAGGCCCTTGACCTTCTTCGAGTCGGCGTTGATCTCGTTGATCGTCGCCTGGAGCGTCGCGAACGGGCCGTCGGTGACGGTGACCGAGTCACCCACCTCGAAGTCCAGCACCTGGACCTCGACCTTGCGGGACGGAGCCGGCTTGCCCTCGGCCTCGGCGGCCTCGCGGGCTGCCTTCTCCTCGGCCTCGGGGGCGAGCATCTTGACGATCTCGTCGAGGGTCAGCGGGTACGGGTCGTAGGCGTTGCCCACGAAGCCGGTGACGCCGGGAGTGTTGCGGACAACGCCCCAGGACTCGTTCGTCAGGTCCATGCGCACCAGGACGTAACCCGGGAGCTTGTTCTGACGGACGTTCTTCCGCTCACCGTTCTTGATCTGAACGATCTCTTCCTCGGGGACTTCCGCCTGGTAGACGAACTCCTCGACGTTGAGCGAGACGGCGCGCTGCTCAAGGTTGGCCTTCACGCGCTTCTCGTAACCGGCGTACGTGTGGATGACGTACCACTCGCCGGGGAGAGTGCGGAGCTCCTCGCGAAGGGCGGCGACGGGGTCGACGGGGGCGGCCGGCTCGGCCTCTTCCTCGTCGGCGCTCTCGTCGTCGGCGGCCTCGGCCACCTCTTCGTCAGCGAGCTCTTCGTCGGACTCCTCGTCCGCGGACTCTTCAGCGTCGGACTCGACGTGCATGGCGGCCTCCTCGGAGGGCTCACCTGCGGCTTCGTCGGCAGCTTCGGCCTGGTCGGGCTCCACGGAGTCCGCCGCCTCAACGATGTCGAGCTCGTCCTCGGCGGACTCGACGGCGTCCACCGTAGGTTCGGCGGCGTCGTTCAGGTTCGGGTCAGACACGATGGCTGCTTCTTCCTGGATACAAATGGGTGGAACATGCGAAAGGGGCGCCGGTGAGGCGCCCTCCGCGGGATCAGCCGAAGACGTACTTGATGGCCCGCGCGAATCCGAAGTCAATCACGGTAACGAGGCCGATCATGACGACTACGAACACAATCACCACGGATGTGTACGTCGTCAGCTGATTGCGAGTCGGCCAGACGACCTTGCGCAACTCGGCGACGATCTGGCGGTAGAACAGCGCGAGACGGCCCAGGGGGCCCTTCTTGCCGCGCTTACCGCCCTTCCGAGTCTTCTTCTTCGACTCGGGGACTTCATCCTCGGCATCAGGCATGTCGATGGAGCCCACGGCGTCCGTCACGCTACTCACCTGATTCCGGGTCGTGGCCGTGCCGCGCCCGGGGGAGCCGCACGACTGTGCAATGAAGTACGTACATGCGCACACATCCTGGCGAAGATGTGTGTAGCAGGGCCGGAGGGACTTGAACCCCCAACCGCTGGTTTTGGAGACCAGTGCTCTACCAATTGAGCTACGACCCTTTGTGGTTTCCCCCAACCTACCGCATCCTCCCGGATGGACCGGGTGCGGAAACGGTGTGGCTGGTGAAGGCCAACGACAGGTGAGTGTACGTGCTCACGGCCTCCGCGTCGAACAGATAGGAACCGACCGGTCCTGTCCGCATGCTGTCCGAGTGCTGTCCGGTCCCTGAAACCCGTGTGCCGACGCCTTTTCCGGTCTGGGAGCATGGGCGCCATGAGCGCTGCAACTTCTCCCTCCGAGCGTCGGGTCTCCGCCCGCATCGGTGCGATTTCCGAGTCCGCGACCCTCGCCGTCGACGCCAAGGCCAAGGCCCTGAAGGCCGCCGGCCGTCCGGTGATCGGCTTCGGCGCCGGTGAGCCCGACTTCCCGACGCCCGACTACATCGTCGAAGCCGCGGTCGAGGCATGCCGCAACCCGAAGTACCACCGCTACACCCCGGCCGGCGGGCTCCCCGAGCTCAAGGCCGCCATCGCAGAGAAGACGCTGCGCGACTCCGGCTACGAGGTCGACGCCTCCCAGGTCCTGGTGACCAACGGCGGCAAGCAGGCCATCTACCAGGCATTCGCCGCGATCCTCGACCCGGGCGACGAGGTCATCGTCCCGGCTCCCTACTGGACCACCTACCCGGAGTCCATCCGTCTCGCCGGCGGTGTCCCCGTCGAGGTGGTGGCCGACGAGACCACCGGCTACCGGGTCTCCGTCGAGCAGCTCGAAGCGGCGCGCACCGAGCGCACGAAGGTCGTCCTCTTCGTCTCGCCGTCCAACCCGACCGGCGCCGTCTACAGCGAGGCCGACGCCGAGGCGATCGGCCGCTGGGCCGTCGAGCACGGCCTTTGGGTGCTGACCGACGAGATCTACGAGCACCTCGTCTACGGCGACGCCACCTTCACCTCGCTCCCGGCGATCCTGCCCGAGCTGCGTGACAAGTGCATCGTGGTCAACGGTGTCGCCAAGACGTACGCGATGACCGGCTGGCGTGTCGGGTGGATCATCGGCCCCAAGGACGTGGTGAAGGCCGCGACCAACCTGCAGTCGCACGCCACCTCCAACGTCTCCAACGTGGCCCAGATCGCCGCGCTGGCCGCCGTGTCCGGGAACCTGGACGCGGTCGCCGAGATGCGCACCGCCTTCGACCGCCGCCGGCAGACCATCGTGCGGATGCTCAACGAGATCGAGGGCGTCGTGTGCCCGGTTCCGGAGGGTGCGTTCTACGTCTACCCCTCGGTGAAGGGGCTGCTCGGCAAGGAACTCCGCGGCAAGCGTCCGGCCACCTCGGTCGAGCTCGCGGCGCTCATCCTGGACGAGGCCGAGGTCGCCGTCGTACCGGGTGAGGCATTCGGTACGCCGGGCTACCTGCGGCTGTCGTACGCGCTCGGTGACGCGGACCTCGCCGAGGGCGTCTCGCGGCTCCAGAAGCTGCTGGGCGAGGCCAAGGACTGACCGCTCGCCCGTCTCACCCGTCGAACAGGCAGACCCCCGGCTTCCGCCCGGGGGTCTGCTTTTTTGTCCGGGGGTCAGTTTTTTTGTTCGATGACCGGCCCAAGAGGGAAAGCGGCTACCGCGACGCCCCGCCCGTACGGCAGGATCTTGGGATGGAGCGTGACGTACGGCTGTTGCCCAAGGCCCACCTGCACCTGCACTTCACCGGGTCGATGCGGCCCACGACGCTGCTCGAACTCGCCGACAAGTACGGCGTGCGCCTGCCCGAGGCGCTGACCGGGGGCGAGCCGCCGAGTCTGCGGGCGACGGACGAGCGGGGCTGGTTCCGTTTCCAGCGCCTCTACGACATCGCCCGGTCCTGTCTGCGGTCGCCGGAGGACATTCAGCGGCTCGTGCGCGAGGCCGCCCAGGAGGATGTGGCGGACGGCTCGGGGTGGCTGGAGATCCAGGTCGACCCCACCTCGTACGCCCCGCTGCTCGGCGGGCTGATTCCGGCGATCGAGATCATCCTCGACGCCGTGGACTCCGCGGCCCGGGACACCGGGCTCGGCATCCGGGTCGTGATCGCGGCCAACCGCATGAAGCATCCGCTGGAGGCGCGGACGCTGGCGCGGCTGGCCGTGCGGTACGCGGACCGCGGCGTCGTCGGCTTCGGGCTCTCCAACGACGAACGCCGCGGGATGGCCCGTGACTTCGACCGGGCCTTCGCCATCGCCCGCGAGGGCGGGCTGCTCGCGGCCCCGCACGGCGGCGAGCTCTCCGGCCCTTCGAGCGTGCGGGACTGCCTGGACGACCTCGACGCCTCCCGCATCGGGCACGGCGTACGGGCCGCCGAGGACCCGCGGCTGCTGCGCAAGCTGGCGGAGAGCGGGGTGACCTGCGAGGTCTGCCCGGCCTCCAACGTGGCGCTCGGGGTCTACGAGAAGCCGACGGACGTACCGATTCGCACGCTCTTCGAAGCGGGCGTGCCGATGGCGCTCGGTGCGGACGATCCGCTGCTCTTCGGCTCCCGGCTGGCCGCCCAGTACGACTTCGTGCGCCGGCACCACGCCTTCACGGACGAGGAACTGGCCGAGCTGGCGCGGCAGTCCGTACGGGGGTCGGCGGCGCCGGCGGACGTACGGGAGAAGCTGCTCGGCGGGATCGACGACTGGCTCGGCTGATTCCGGGCAGCAGGGGCGCGGTCACGCCGGCGCGCGGCGCGACGGACTGGACCTCCGTACGTCCGCCGAAGCTGACCGACGGGCCGCGTCCTACAGGCTGACGCCGACCGTCACGGGTTCGTTGACGAGCGTGACGCCGAACGCCTCGTGGACACCGGCCACGACGTCGCGGGCGAGCGCGAGGAGGTCCTCGGTGGTCGCGTCGCCCCGGTTGGTGAGGGCGAGCGTGTGCTTGGTGGAGATGCGGGCCGGGCCCGTCCCGTACCCCTTGGTGAAGCCGGCCTTGTCGATCAGCCAGGCCGCGGAGGTCTTGGTGCTGCCGTCGGCCGCGGGGAACGCGGGAGGCGTCACGTCGTCGCCCAGGCGGTCCTTGGCCCGGGCGAGGAACGCCTCGTACTGCGCCGGTTCCAGGACGGGGTTGGTGAAGAAGGACCCGGCCGACCAGGTGTCGTGGTCCTGGGGGTCCAGGACCATGCCCTTGCCCGCACGGAGCCGCAGGACCGTTTCCCGGGCATCCTTCGCGGGAACGCGCTCGCCCTGCTCCACGCCCATGGCGCGTGCCGTCTCGGCGTAGCGGAGGGGGGCGGACAGGCCGTTGGCGTCCTCCAGCTCGAAGCGGACGCGGAGCACCACGTAGCGGTCGGGTTCGGCCTTGAAGCGGCTGTGACGGTACGAGAAGGCGCACGCGGCGTTCGGGAGGGTGACCGTTTCGCGGGTGCGGCGGTCGTAGGCGACGACCTCCGAGATGGTGGAGGACACCTCCTGGCCGTACGCACCGACGTTCTGGATCGGTGTCGCGCCGGCGGAGCCCGGGATTCCGGCGAGGCACTCGATGCCCGCGAGGCCCGCCTCGACCGTGCGGGCGACGGCGTCGGTCCAGACCTCTCCCGCGGCCAGCTCCAGCGTCGTACCGGACAGGGCGTAGCCCTTCGTCGCGATACGCAGCGCGGTGCCCTCGAAGCCCTTGTCGCCGATGACCAGGTTGGAGCCGCCGCCGATCACCAGGAGCGGCGTGGACGTCTCGTCGGCCTCGCGCACGGCGGCGACCACCTCGGCGTCGGTGGTGGCCGTGAGGAGGCGGGTCGCGGGTCCGCCGAGCCGGAAGGTGGTCAGGGGGGCGAGGGGGGCATCGTGGAGTTCCTGCACGGGGACAAGAGTACGGTCCGTGGCCCCAACGCTCGGGCGGGGCCACGGACCGTACGGCCGGAGGAGCCGGTCAGGCGGCGACAGGGGTGCGGTCCCCGGCCGGCTCGGGGTGCGGGGCCGCGGCCGCGCGGCGGCCGGGGATCAGCAGGGCGACGAGCGCGGCCAGCGCCACCGCCGCGGCGCCGATCCAGAGAGCCGGAACGGTCCCGTCCGAGAACGCCTGGGGGGATGCGTACCCGCCACGGGCGGCGAAGACGGACGCGAGCACGGCGACCCCGAGCGCGCCGCCGACCTCCCGCAGCGCGTTGATGGCCCCGGAGGCGATGCCCTGCTCGCCGCTCCGGACGCTGGACATCACGAGGCTGGCGGCGGGGGCGAAGTACATCGCCATGCCGATGCCGCCGATGATCAGGCCCGGCAGCTGGGCGGCGTAACTCACATCCGGGGCGAGGACCGTCGCGAAGAGCGCGAGGCCGAGGGCCTGGAGGGCGAGCCCGGTCACGACGACCGGACGGCCGCCGAAGCGGTCGGAGAGATATCCGGCCATGGGGGCAACCAGCAGTGGCATCCCGGTCCACGGAAGCATCCGGAGACCGGCCTCGGTGGGCGAGTAACCGAGGGCGCTCTGAAGGAACTGGCTGAGCAGGAAGATCGAACCGAACATCCCCAGGAACATCAGCAGGCCGGCGACATTGATCCCGAAGAAGGCGCGGTCGCGGAAGAGCCTCATGGGGAGCATCGGGTTCTTCGCCGTGAAGCCGTGGTGCACGAACCCGGCCAGGAGCGCGGCCCCCACGGACAGGCCGGCCAGGACGGTGGGGCTGGTCCAGCCGTCGCCTGTGGCGCTGACCAGCGCGTAGACGATGCCGAAGAGGCCGCCGCTGACCAGAAGGGTGCCGGGGACGTCGAGCCGTGCGTCCGGGGCGTACGACTCGCGCAGGCGCATCCGGGCCACCGGGAGCAGGATCAGCCCGACCGGGACGTTCAGCCAGAAGATCCACTGCCAGGAGAGGTGCTCGGTGAGACTGCCGCCGACGAGCGGCCCGCCGGCGACGGCGAGGCCGGTGACGGCGCCGAAGACGCCGAGAGCCATGCCGCGCCGGGCCTCCGGGACGGCGGCGGTGAGCAGGGTGAGGGTCAGCGGCATCATGATCGCCGCGCCGACGCCCTGGACCGCGCGGAAGGCGATGAGTTCGTTGATACCGGGCGAGAGGGCGGCCGCGGCGGAGGCTCCGGTGAAGACGGCGAGGCCCACCACGAAGAGCCTGCGGCGGCCGAACCGGTCGCCGAGGGCGGCGCCGGACATCAGCAGGACGGCGAAGGTGAGTGTGTAGGCGTTCACCGTCCATTCGAGCTCTTCGAGTCCGCCGCCGAGGCTCTCCTTGATGGACGGCAGGGCGGTGGTCACGACGAGGTTGTCCAGGGCGGCCATGAAGCCCGCGACGCTGGTGATGACGAGGGCCCAGACCGCTCCCCCTCGACTGGCTGTGTGCTGGTCCACTGCTCCCCCAAGGGGTTAGTTATTGATGACTAACTTTCATGGGCAGAAAACCGGGCCGAACCCGGCCCGCGCTGTTCACCCGGCGGGCGGGCCGACCGGCTTGGACGAGTCGTAGAACCCGGACCAGATGCGATGGTCCGCCGGGAAGCCCAGCGAAGCCAGGGTGTTGATGAGCATGCCGTACGCCAGGAACGTGGTGGTCTCGTTCTGGTCCGCCCCCAGAACGAGGTGGACCTCGTCCCACATCCGGACCCAGCCCCTGCGCACCGACTCGCCGAACTCGCGGTCCCCCGACGCCTCGGCCGCGGCGATGGCCGCGTACATCTGCATCTGCATCAGCAGCTTGTCGGCGTCGTCGACGATGAGCCGCTGGTACGCCGCCGCCATGGCGTGGAGCGCTTCCTCCCCCTCCAGCCCCTCGGCGGCCTCCATGAACACCTTCCGGGTCTCCACGAGGCAGCGCTCGGAAGCGGCGAGGAACATGGCCTGCTTGTTCGGGAAGAGACGGAAGAGGTACGGCTGCGAGACGCCCACCCGCTTGGCGATCGCCTCGGTGGAGGTCCCGTGGTACCCCCCGCGGGCGAACTCGGTGATCGCCGCCCGCACGACACTCTCGCGCCGGTCCTCCGCACTCATCCTTGGCATGCGGCTAAGTTATTGCTCAATCACTAACTTTGCAAGGGGATACCAGGAGCGCGGTAAGGGGCGCCCCTCCTGGAGGGGCGCCCCTTACTCACAGCTACCGGACTCAGGCGAGCCGGACCACGGCGCGGGACATACCCAGCACCTTCTGGCCGTCGCTCACGGCCGTCAGGTCCACCCGCACCCGGTTGTCACCCAGCAGGGCGGCCACCTTGCCGCTGACCTCGACCAGCGCACCCTTGTCGTCGTTCGGTACGACGACCGGCCTGGTGAAGCGCACCCCGTACTCGACGACCGCTCCCGGGTCCCCGGCCCAGTCCGTGACCACGCGGATCGCCTCGGCCATGGTGAACATGCCGTGTGCGATCACGTCGGGCAGCCCGACCTCGCGTGCGAACTTCTCGTTCCAGTGGATCGGGTTGAAGTCACCGGAGGCACCGGCGTACTGCACCAGCGTCGCGCGGGTGACCGGGAAGGACCGCGCCGGCAGCTCCGTACCGACCTCGACCGACTCGTAAGAGACCTTCGCCGTCATCACGCCTCCTCGGCGGCGCGGGCCACCAGCTTCGTCCAGGCGGTCACCACGTGCTCGCCGGCCTCGTCGTGGACCTCACCGCGGATGTCCACGATGTCGTTGCCCGCGAGGGACTTGATGCCCTCGATCGTCGAGGTGACCGTCAGCCGGTCCCCCGCCCGCACGGGGCGCAGGTACGCGAACGTCTGGTCCCGGTGCACCACGCGGCTGTAGTCCAGACCCAGCTGCGGGTCCTTGACGACATCCCCCGCGGCCTTGAACGTGATGGAAAAGACGAAAGTCGGCGGGGCGATCACATCGGCGTGACCGAGCGCGGCCGCCGCCTCCCGATCGGTGTACGCGGGATTGGCGTCGCCCACCGCCTCGGCGAACTCACGGATCTTCTCCCGGCCGACCTCGTACGGCGGGGTGGGCGGATAGGTCCGTCCCACGAAGGACTGGTCGAGCGCCACGGGCTCGCTCCCTCCTGATGTCAAAGACGAATGGGCCGGAAAAAAAGCCCTCGCAAACGACACGAGGCCGCCCCCAATGGGGACGGCCTCGTGTGCGAGCCTGTTTAGCGGGTTTCGCGGTGCGCGGTGTGCGAGTTGCAGCGCGGGCAGTGCTTCTTCATCTCAAGACGGTCCGGGTTGTTACGCCGGTTCTTCTTGGTGATGTAGTTCCGCTCCTTGCACTCCACGCAGGCCAGCGTGATCTTCGGGCGGACGTCGGTGGCAGCCACGTGAGTGCTCCTTGGACGGACGGATGGACGGATGAACGCAAAAAAGAGTAGCCGATCGAAGGACCGACCCCACAATCGGCTACCGTAAGTAGCGGTGACCGGACTTGAACCGGTGACACAGCGATTATGAGCCGCTTGCTCTACCGACTGAGCTACACCGCTTTGATGACGAGTCCCCCCGCCGAAGCGGGGTTTCCCGATCACCAGAGCCCCAATGCGGAATCGAACCGCAGACCTTCTCCTTACCATGGAGACGCTCTACCGACTGAGCTATTGGGGCGAGCGATGAAGACATTACACGGTCTGTCGCCGATCGCCCAAATCCGTTTCCATGACCCTCTTCCCGGCGCCGGTCGGACCCGCGTCCGACCCCTTGATCAGGCCCCTGACCAGGCCCTTGAACGCGCTCTTGATCGGGCAGTTGCACAAAGCGCCGACCACGGGGACGGGGAGTGTCCCGACCGACTCACGGGCCACTCCGCCCCTTGCCGCTCACATCCATCCCGCACGCCCCAGCAGGCCACGCCGGTACGACTATTTCGCTCCTCATCGAAGCCGACCGGGCACCGTCCTAGGCTCGACTCACTCTGTGTGATCTTGACCCGTCTTCCAGGAGCACGATGCCCGACAGCCAGCCGCGGCGGCCCGACGACAGTGCGGCCGACGGCGCCGGAGCGGCCGGCCCCGCGAGCAGCCCCGACGCCGCCGTTCCCGACGCAGCACTCGTGCTGTGCGGCGCCAGGCTCACCGACGGCCGCAGCGTGGACGTACGGCTCGCCGGCGGCCGTATCGAAGCCGTCGGCACCGCGGGCAGCCTGACCGTCCGGGGCGCGCGTGTGGACCTGCGTGGCCATCTCCTGCTCCCGGCCCCCGCCGAACCCCACGCGCACGGCGACACGGCGCTCACCGCCGACAGCGCCGGGCCGGACAGCCCGGGCCCGGCGTCGCAACTCGCCGAGGACATCCAGCGCCGCGCCACCGAAGCGGCCCTGCTCCAGCTCGGCCACGGCGCGACCGCGCTGCGCTCCCACGTACGCATCGGGGACGTCCAGGGGCTCGCCCCGCTCGAAGCCGTCCTCCAGGCCCGGCGCGCGCTGCGCGGGCTCGCCGATCTCACCCCCGTCGCCGTACCCCGCCTGCTCACCGGCATCGCGGGCGCCGACAACCTCGCCATGCTGCGCGATGCCGTGAAGATGGGCGCGGGCGTCGTCGGCGGCTGCCCCGACCTCGACCCCGACCCGGCCGGCTACGCCGAAGCCGTCCTGGAGATCGCCGCCGAGCACGGCTGCCCCGTGGATCTGCACACGGACAGTGACGATCCGGCGCGGCTTGCCCGGCTCGCCGCCATGGCCGGCGGGCTGCGTCCCGGCGTCTCCATCGGCCCCTGCGGGGGCCTGTCCCACCTGCCCCTGGAAGCGGCCATCCGCGCCGCCGACCAGCTGGCGGCCGCCGGAGTGACCGTCATGTGCCTCCCGCAGGGCGGCTGTTCCGGTGCCGAACGCCGCGGCTCCGCGCCCGTACGGCTGCTGCGGGCCGCCGGCGTCCGGGTCGCGGCGGGCAGCGGGGCGCTGCGGGACGTCGCCAATCCCGTGGGCCGCGGCGACCCCCTCGAAGCCGCCTACCTTCTGGCCTCCCAGCACGGCATGCGCCCCGAGCACGCCTACGAGGCGGTCTCCGCGACGGCCAGGGCGGCCATGGGACTGCCCGAGGTGCGAGTCGAGGCGGGCTTCCCCGCCGAGCTGCTCGCGGTGCGCGGGGAACAGATCTCCGGCGTGCTCTCGCTCGCGTACAGCAGGATCGTGGTCCACCGGGGCCGGGTGGTCGCGCGGACCAGCGCCGTGCGCGAGTACTGCGACTCGGAGGCGGCGGTCGCGCTCGACCTGCCCCGCCAGGGCCGCGCCGAGAAGGGCCCTCCTTCGGGTGGTGCCTGCGCCCCGGACGCCGGGCCCGGCAGGGGTCCCGACTGCGGGTCGTGAGCACGGCCGCCCGGCGCGGCGTACGGTCGGAGGCATGCGCATTGTCATCGCAGGTGGACATGGTCAGATCGCGCTGCGGCTGGAGCGGCTGCTCGCTGCGCGCGGAGACGAGGCGGTAGGAGTCATCCGCAATCCCAAACAGGCCGACGACCTCCTCGAAGCGGGTGCCGAACCGGTCGTCCTCGATCTGGAATCGGCTTCCGTCGACGAGGCCGCGGAGGTGCTGCGCGGCGCCGACGCCGTGGTCTTCGCGGCCGGCGCGGGCCCGGACAGCGGCACCGCCCGCAAGGAGACCGTCGACCGGGGAGCGGCGGTGCTCTTCGCCGACGCCGCGGAACGGGCGGGTGTGCGGCGCTACGTGGTCGTTTCGTCCATGGGCGCCGATGCCGGCCACCCCGGCGACGAGGTGTTCGACATCTATCTGCGCGCCAAGGGCGCGGCCGACGACTACGTGCGTTCCCGGCCCTCACTGGACTGGACGATCCTGCGCCCCGGCATGCTCACGAACGACGCCGGCACCGGACAGATCCTGCTGGCGGCCTCGACCGGCCGCGGCCCCGTCCCGCGCGACGACGTGGCGGCCTCGATCCTGGAAATCCTGGACACCCCGGCCAGCGCGGGCCTCACGCTGGAGCTCATCTCGGGGAGCGTGCCGGTGATGGTCGCGGTGAAGGACATCGCGGGCAACTGACGGGCCCCGCGGGGAACATGAAGAAATCCCCTGCCTCGCATGACTGCGAGTCAGGGGATTTCAGTACCTCCCAGCAGGAACGGGACCGTGCCGTGTGATCCGACCTGCACCCCGGTTCCGTCACGTGATGGAGCCGAGGGGAATCCCTTGGACGGCGAAGAACCCAGGCACGATGCGGTCGGCCCTGTTCCGTGGCGCTCACCGGTGACCGCCACCCGGGGGTCACAGCGCTGCCGCGCCGGGCCACGCAGCGGTGCCGATGACTGAGACGCAAGACCGGAATAGAGTTGTAAAAGGTAGCAAATTCGACATCTGGGAGGCGTCGTGAAGGCTCTCCGCTTTGTAGTCGAACCGGACGAGGGCAAGTCGATCTGGCTCGGGGGCATCGGGGTCGATTTCAAGATTCGGGCTGAGGAGACCGGTGACCAGTTCTCGATCGTCGAGCACCCGATCGAGCCGGGCCGTCTCGTACCGCCGCATCTGCACAACCGTGAAGACGAGTTCTCATACGTCCTGCAGGGCCGAGTCGGAGCACGGGTGGGCGACGAGGAGGCCACGGCAGGTCCGGGCTCGTACATCCTCAAGCCGAGAGGGATCCTGCACACCTTCTGGAACGCCGGACCCGAGCCGGCGAGGATCCTGGAAATCCTCTCCCCCGCAGGCTTTGAGCGATTCTTCGATGAGATGGGCACGATCGCCGAGACGGCGGCCGATCCTGCGGAGTTCATCCAACGGCGCGCCGAACTGGGCAAACAGTTCGGTCTCGAGTTCTCGGATGAGTGGATCGCTGAACTGACCGACAGGTATCAACTCAAGCTCATCGGTGAGTAACTGCTCCGACCCGGCAATGCGGAAGGGCCCGTGAGCAGCATTTCTGCTGTTCACGGACCCTCTCGTTCGTGTGGCGGCGCCAGGGTTCGAACCTGGGTAGGCTGAGCCGGCAGATTTACAGTCTGCTCCCTTTGGCCACTCGGGCACACCGCCTCGAACAGCGCCTCGGCAGTCCGTGGGGACCCCCTTGGCGACGACGTAAACGATACCTGATGACTGGGGGTGCTCCGCTACCCAGTTGATCAGCACGTTGGACGGGCCGGGATGGCTAGGCTTTGGGCGTACCCCAAACGCATTCGACGCAAGGAGCCACACGTCATGGCCGACTCCAGTTTCGACATCGTCTCGAAGGTCGAGCGGCAGGAGGTCGACAACGCCCTCAACCAGGCCGCCAAGGAGATCTCCCAGCGCTACGACTTCAAGGGCACCGGGGCCACGATCTCGTGGTCCGGCGAGAAGATCCTCATGGAGGCGAACGGCGAGGAGCGGGTCAAGGCCATCCTCGACATCTTCCAGTCCAAGCTGGTCAAGCGCGGCATCTCGCTGAAGGCGCTGGACGCGGGCGAGCCGCAGCTCTCCGGCAAGGAGTACAAGATCTTCGCCACGATCGAGGAAGGCATCTCCCAGGAGAACGCCAAGAAGGTGGCGAAGATCATTCGCGACGAGGGCCCCAAGGGCGTCAAGGCGCTCGTCCAGGGCGACGAGTTGCGGGTCAGCTCGAAGAGCCGGGACGACCTGCAGGCCGTCCAGTCGCTGCTGAAGGAGAAGGACCTCGACTTCGCGGTGCAGTTCGCGAACTACCGGTAGTGCGGTGACTGCCGTGCGGCAGTCACGGGCGGGGCGGGCGGGCCGGTCGGCGCGGTCGCCCCGTATGCGTTTCGGGTCGCCGCAGGGATTGGTGGGGCGCTCCGGGCCTCGGATGTGATGTCCGAATACCGCCGGTCGCGAGGCGGCGCCGGCCGCAGACTCGGCAGGGCAGGAAGCGGTACGGGCGAGGGAGTGTGACGGTCATGACGATGTACGCGAGGGTCGACAGCCCGCTGGGCGAGCTGCTGCTCGTCGGCGAGCGGCCGGCCGGGGCAGTCGGTGACGCCTCCGGTGTCGCGCTGGTGTCGCTGTCCCTGCCGGGCCAGAAGGGCGGTTCGGCGGTCCGGGACGGCTGGCTCCACGCCCCGGAGGCGTTCGCCGGGGTGGTCGCGCAGCTGGCGGCGTATTTCGACGGGCGGCTGACGCGCTTCGACATCGCGTACGCCGACGGTGTGGGCACGGAGTTCCAGCGGCGTGTCTGGAAAGCGCTGGACTCGATTCCGTACGGGCAGACGGTGTCGTACGGCCACGTCGCCGAGCAGGTCGGGTCCCCGGGGCCCGGAGTACGAGCCGTGGGGACGGCGATCGGGCGCAACCCGCTGCTGATCGTGCGGCCCTGTCACCGGGTCATCGGTGCGGACGGTGCTCTGCGGGGCTATGCGGGCGGTCTGGAGCGCAAGAAGCGGTTGCTGGGGCTGGAGGGTGCCCCGGTGGCCGGACGGTGAGCACGGTGCGCAGGACGGCTCTCCTGCGCGGGTGAAGGGTGGTGTCCCGGTGTCAGGTCTCTTTCCACGGCCCAGGACCGTCGTCGCTCCGGGCGCCGTGCACGTGCCCGAGTGGCTCTCGGTGGAGCGGCAGCGGGAGCTGGTCGAGGCGTGCCGGGAGTGGGCCCGGGGGCCCGTACCGCTGCGGCACACGGTGCTGCCGGGTGGCGGGGTGATGTCGGTCAGGTCGTTGTGCCTGGGGTGGCACTGGCAGCCGTACCGCTATGCGCGTACCGCCGGGGACGTGAACGGTGCGCGGGTCGCCCCGTTCCCCGGCTGGCTCGGCGAGTTGGGGCGGGCGGCGGTGGCCGAGGCGTACGGGGACGAGGGTGCGGCCGAGGCGTACGCACCGGACACCGCGCTGATCAACTTCTATGACGGTGCCGCGCGGATGGGCATGCATCAGGACAAGGAGGAGCGTTCAGGGGCTCCTGTGGTGTCGCTGAGCATCGGCGACACATGCGTGTTCCGCTTCGGGAACACCGAGGGCCGTGGCAGGCCGTACACGGACGTGGAGTTGGCCTCGGGTGATCTGTTCGTGTTCGGCGGCCCGTCGCGTTACGCGTTTCACGGGGTGCCCACGGTGTATGCCGGGACGGCCGAGCCGGCGAGCGGGATGCGCGGCGGCCGGCTCAATCTGACCCTGCGCGAGACCGGGCTGACCGGGCGGTAGGTGCACGGCGGGGCGGGGGTTCAGCGTCGTTCGCGGGAGTTGCCGAAGAGCAGCCGGTAGGCGATGAGCAGCACGAGCGAACCGCCGACGGCCGCGACCCATGTGGCCGTGTCGTAGAAGTCGTTGCTGATGGGGCGGTCCAGATAGCGGGACGACAGCCAGCCGCCGATGAAGGCGCCGACGATCCCGATGAGTGTGGTGCCGACGACACCGCCCGGGTCGCGGCCGGGCAGCAGTATCTTCGCTATCGCCCCGGCCAGCAGTCCGAGAATGATCCAACTGATGACGCTCATGCCTGGAACCTACCCCTCACCTGATCTTGGAATCCAGGACGCCCGTTCGGTGGGGGCAGGTTCCCGGGGCGTGGTGTGTTCTTCTCCGCTCCCGGAGCTACCGGGTGGCGAACGGCTGGTCCGACCGGACGATTTCCTTGCCGAACGGCATCAGGGAGACGGGGATGAGCTTGAAGTTCGCGATGCCCAGCGGGATGCCGATGATCGTGATGCAGAGGGCGATGCCGGTGACGATGTGTCCGAGGGCGAGCCACCATCCGGCGAGGATCAGCCAGAGCACGTTCCCGATGCACGAGGGACCTCCCGCGTCCCGGCGGTCCACGACCGTGTAGCCGAACGGCCAGAGGGCGTAGATGCCGATGCGGAACGCCGCCACCCCGAACGGGATGCCGATGATCGTGATGCAGAGCAGGAGCCCCGCGGCCAGGTAGCCGAGGAACATCCAGAATCCGCAGAGAACCAGCCATATGACGTTCAGAATTGTCTTCACGGTCGATGACCTGCCATCTGCTCTAGTCGGGCGATGCGCTCCGCCATCGGCGGGTGCGTCGAGAACATTTTGGACATGCCCCGGCCGGGACGGAATGGATTCGCGATCATCATGTGGCTCGCGGTCTCGATCTTCGGCTCGGGTGGCAGTGGAAGCTGCTTCGTACCGGCGTCGAGCTTGCGCAGGGCACTGGCCAGGGCCAGCGGGTCGCCGGTGAGCTGGGCTCCCGAGGCGTCCGCCTCGTACTCCCGGGAGCGGCTGACGGCGAGTTGGATCACCGAGGCCGCCAGCGGGCCGAGGATCATGATCAACAGCATGCCGAAGAGGCCGGGGCCCTCGTCGTCGTTGGACCGCCCGACCGGAATCAGCCAGGCGAAGTTCACCAGGAACATGATGACGGAGGCGAGCGCTCCGGCGACGGACGAGATCAGGATGTCGCGGTTGTAGACATGGCTGAGCTCATGTCCCAGTACCCCTCGCAGCTCGCGTTCGTCGAGGATCTGGAGGATGCCCTCGGTGCAGCACACGGCGGCGTTGCGCGGGTTGCGGCCCGTCGCGAACGCGTTGGGTGCCTGGGTCGGGGAGATGTAGAGCCTCGGCATGGGCTGCCGGGCGTCCGTCGAGAGCTCACGGACGATGCGGTATAGCTGTGGCGCCTCGAACTCGCTGACGGGCCTGGCCCGCATGGCGCGGAGCGCGAGCTTGTCACTGTTCCAGTACGCGTAGGCGTTGGTGCCGATCGCGACGGCGAGGGCCACGACCAGACCCGTACGCCCGAAGAAGCTGCCGATGACGATGATGAGTGCTGACAGGCCCCCGAGGAGTACGGCGGTTCTCAGCCCGTTGTGCCGGCGGTGCACGGTACGCCCTCCAGATGGTGCGGCAGGGGACCCTTTGCTTGGTGCTGCTCCACTCCCCAGTGGAGCCTCCCGTACTGGTCAACGCCAGGCGAGGAGAGCTAGTTCCCTTGTGCGCGCGGGCACGGGCGTAGGCCGTCCGGGTGGCGGGCCGTTACCTGTGCTGCATTCGGAGGACGTCGTCGCGACTGTCTCAGCGCTGGGCGGGAAGACCCGCGAGCGCCAGGGCCTCGTGGTCGGGCTCGACCTCGCTGGTGCAGTGGCCGCAGCGGGAGGCGACGGCCGGGATCTCCGAGAAGCAGCGGGGGCAGTCGCGCAGGGCCGCCTTGATGTCGGCCTTCGTCTCTTCCTCCTTGGCCGTGAATCGGTTCTGCACCTTGGCCATGGGGACGACGACGCAGAAGTACAGGACGGCGGCCGTGATGAGGAAGGCGATGGCGGCGGCGAGGAACTTTCCGTACGGGAAGATCGCGCCGTCGACGGAGAACGCGGCCTTGCTGAAGTCGCCCACGGAACCGGTGGCGAGGCCGATCAGCGGGGTGATGAACGCCGTGCTGAAGCCGGTGACTACGGCCGTGAACGCCGCTCCGACGGCCAGGCCGATGGCCATCGAGATGACGTTCCCGCGCAGGATGAAGTCCTTGAACCCGTTCAGCACCGCTGTTGCTCCTCTTTGCCCAATACGTGACGTATGCAGCCAAGACCATGCCGTGCGCCTGCTGCTCCGGGCAAACCGATCTTGGGCGGGCCGGGAGGGGAACGGTCAGAAGAGGTTGACGGCGGCGAACCTGAGAACGAGTTGCGGGGCCCCCGAGAGGACGATGCCGACGACGGTCGTGAGGACGATCGCCGTGGTGAGGGGAGCCGGGACACGCGGCCGGGTCGTGGCGCGGGCCTCGGCGGCACCGTCGGCGGACTCGGTGGCCGCCGGGGCGCGGAAGAGGATCGCGGTCCACTGGAGGTAGTAGTAAAGGGCGATCACCACATTGACGGCCATCACGACCGCGAGCCAGCCGAGGCCCGCGTCCACCGCCGCCGAGAACACGGTGACCTTCGCGAAGAGACCGATGATGCCGGGCGGCAGACCGGCCAGGCAGAGCAGGAAGAAGCCCATGGCGAGCGCGGCGAGGGGGCGGGTGGCGTACAGGCCGCGGTAGTCGGAGATCCGGTTGCCCGGGTGCGTACGGGCCACGAGGGCGGCCACCGCGAAGGCGCCGAGGTTCACGACGGCGTACATCAGGGCGTACGCGACGGTCGAGCCGATCTGTTCGTCGCTGGAGTACGCGGCGGCGGCGATCGGGACCAGGAGGTAGCCGGCCTGGGCGACGGACGACCAGGCGAGCAGGCGTACGGCGCTGCGGGCGCGCGCGGCCGTCTGACGGAGGGCGGCGACGTTGCCGATGGTCATGGTGAGCGCGGCGAGGACGGCGACGGCCGGTCCCCAGACGTCGGCGTACGACGGGAACGCGATCACCGTGACGAGGACGAGGCCGGAGAAGCCGACCGCCTTGCCGACGACGGAGAGGTACGCCGCGATGGGCAGCGGCGCGCCGACATAGGTGTCGGGGACCCAGAAGTGGAACGGGGCGGCGGCCGTCTTGAACGCGAATCCGACGAGGGTGAGGACGACACCGGTCTTGGCGAGGGTGTCGAACTGGCCCGGCACGTCGTCGAGGCGGGCCGCGATCTCGGTGAGGTGCATGGTGCCGGTCGTCGCGTACACGAAGCTGACGCCGAGGAGCATGACGGCGGTGGCGACGACGGAGGAGAGGAAGAACTTCAGCGCCGCTTCGGAGGAACGCCGGTCGCCGCGTTTGATGCCGACGAGGGCGAACGCGGGGAGCGAGGCTACTTCGAGGGCGACGACGAGCGTGGCGAGGTCGCGGGAGGCGGGCAGGAGTGCGGCGCCGGCCGCGGAGGAGAGCAGGAGGAACCAGTACTCGCCCGCGGGGAGTTTGCGGGTGTCGTCGAGGGAGAGCAGCGCGGTGAGCAGCGCCCCGCCGAGTACGAGGGCCTGGATGACCAGGGCGAAGTGATCGGCGGTGTAGCTGCACGCGGAGTCGGTGCCGGCGACGCAGAACGTGGAACGGTCGCCGGCGCGCAGCGGTACGAGGAAGGCGAGAGCGGCGACGAGTCCGGCGATGGACGCGTATCCGAGGAGCGGCTTGTGCCGTTCGCCGATGAAGAGGTCGGCGACGAGTACCCCGAGGGCCACCGCGGCGACGATGACGGGGGGCGCGATCGCGAGCCAGTCGACGGACTGGACGAGGCTCGTGGTGCTCTCGGCCGCGGTGGTGACGACGGCTGCGGTCACGACTTGCCTCCTGCGAGGAGCTTCTGCACGGCCGGGTCGGTGAGGCCGAGGAGGACGGCGGGCCAGAGTCCGGCGAGGACGGTGAGGGCGACGAGCGGGGTCCAGGCGGCGAACTCGTACGTCTGGATGTCCGCGACATGCGGCTGCCGCTCGTGCGCGGCGGGCTCGCCCATGCACACGCGGCGTACGACGAGCAGCATGTACGCGGCGGTGAGCAGGGTGCCGAAGGCGCCGATCGACATGAAGGTGAGGAAGGCGGGGCGGCTGAGTCCTTCGGCGGGGTCGAACGCGCCGAACAGGGTGAGCATCTCGCCCCAGAATCCGGCGAGGCCGGGGAGGCCGAGCGAGGCGACCGCGGCGAAGGCGAGCAGGGCGCCGAGGCGGGGGGCCCTGCCGTACAGCGCGGCTCCGGTCGCACCGGCGAGGGTGTCGAGGTCGGCGGTGCCGTACCGGTCCTTGACCGCACCGACCAGGAAGAACAGCAGGCCGGTGATGAGACCGTGGGCGATGTTGGCGAACAGCGCGCCGTTGACGCCGGTGGGGGTCATGGTCGCGATGCCGAGCAGCACGAAGCCCATGTGGCCGACGGAGGAGTAGGCGATCAGGCGCTTGAGGTCGCCCTTGGCGCCGGTGCGGACGAGGGCGAGGCAGGCGAGCGATCCGTAGATGATGCCGACCACCGCGAACGCGGCGAGGTAGGGCGCGAAGGTGTGCATCCCGTCGGGGGTGATGGGGAGCAGGATGCGGACGAACCCGTAGGTGCCCATCTTCAGCAGGACACCGGCGAGCAGGACCGAGCCGACGGTCGGTGCGGCGGTGTGGGCGTCGGGGAGCCAGCTGTGCAGCGGCCACATCGGGGTCTTCACGGCGAGGCCGATACCGATGGCCAGTACGGCGATGACCTGCACGGACGAGGTGAGCCCGCGGCCGTTGTCAGAGGCGAGTGCCACCATGTCGAAGGTGCCGCTCTTCAGACCGATGAGGAGCAGGCCAAGCAGCATGATCACTGAGCCGAGCAGGGTGTAGAGGATGAACTTCCAGGCGGCGGCCTGCTTCCTCTCGCCGCCCCAGCGGGCGATGAGGAAGTACATCGGGATGAGCACCATCTCGAACGCCAGGAAGAACAGCAGCAGGTCGAGGACGGCGAAGGTCGCGAGGGTGCCGGACTCGAGGACGAGGACCAGTGCGACGAATGCCTTCGGGGAGGGGCCCGTCGGCATCTTGAAGTAGCTGTACAGCGCGCAGAGGAAGGTCAGCAGCGCGGTCAGGACGAGAAGGGGGAGCGAAATGCCGTCCACGCCGAGGTGGATCCGGACGTCGAGCGCCGGAATCCAGCTGATGTCCGTGCTGGCCTGCATCCTCGACGGCTGGTCGTGGTCGAAGCCGACGGCCAGGACGATCGCCGCGAGGAGGATCACGCCGGTGACGGTCACTCCGTGGCGGAGCACGGCCTGGCCGGGGTTCTTCCCCTTCAGCCCGGGGGGCGCGGGGAGCAGGGCCGCGGCGGCGCCGAGGAGCGGGGCGACGACGATGAACGCGAGAAGGAACTGCATCACTGATTCGCTGATATCGATCACGGCTCACGACCCGGCGTTGACGTTGGCAAAAACGACGGCGGCGATCGCCAGGACAAGGGAACCGGCCAGCAGCGCGCTGAGGTAGGTCTGCACGTTGCCGGTCTGGGCGCGGCGGACGGCGGTGCCGAGCCAGCGTGCGCCGGTGCCGGAGCCGCGTACGTAGGTGTCGACCACCTCGCGGTCCAGGAAGCGGACCAGGCGGGCGGCGGCCTCGACGGGCCGGACGAACAGCGTCGTGTACAGCGCGTCGAGGTGGAAGCCGGCGGCTGCGTGGTGGTGGAGCGGTCCGAGCAGCAGTCGGCCGGGGTCCGCGGGGTCGGGGGCGTCACCGGTGGCTCCGAAGGCGGCCCTGTGCGCGGTCAGTGCCTCGATCTCGACGAGCGCCGGTTCGGCGTCGGGGTGGGCGACGACCATGCCGACCGGGGTGCGGGCGGCGAGGGCCGTGGTGTGACGCCAGGCGCCGTAGGTGACCAGACCGCCGACGAGACCGACACCCGTGGAGAGGACGGCGGTGGTGACGGACGGGGTGAGGCTGTGACCGTCGAACCAGTCGGTGATCACGCCGACGGTGAGTCCGAAGCCGATGGTGGGGACGGCGAGGAGCCAGAGGACGGAGGTCATCGCGACGGGCTGCTTGCCGTGGTCGGGGGTCTCGGCGCCGCGCCCCTTGAAGGCGAGGAGCCAGAGGCGGGTGGCGTACGCGGCGGTGAGGACCGCGGCGAGCAGTCCGCCGACGAGGATCGTCCAGCCCGCCGCGGCCGGGGCGACCGCACGGTCTCCGAGTGCGGCGTGCTCGGCGGCGACGAGGACGGCTTCCTTGGAGAAGAAGCCGGCGAACGGCGGAATGGCGGCCAGGGCGAGGAGGGCGACGGTCATCGTCCAGTAGGCGTCCGGGATGCGCTTCGTCAGGCCGCCCATGCGGGACATGGCGGCCAGTGAATTGGTCCCGGCGGCGTGGATGACGACGCCCGCGGCGAGAAAGAGGACGGCCTTGAACGCCCCGTGCGAGATGAGGTGGAAGACGGCGGCACCGCGGTCGGCGACGGCCAGGGCGCCCGCCATGTAGCCGAGCTGGCCGATGGTCGAGTAGGCGAGGACGCGCTTGATGTCGTCCTGCGCGAGGGCGGCGAGTCCGGAGCCCGCCATCGTGATGGCGGCCATCACTGCGAGGACGACCAGGGCCGCGCCGGATGCGGCGAAGACGGGGAGGAGCCGGGCCACGAAGTAGATGCCGGCGGCGACCATCGTCGCCGCGTGGATGAGCGCGGAAACGGGGGTGGGGCCGGCCATCGCGTCGGGCAGCCAGGTGTGCAGGGGGAACTGCGCGGACTTGCCCGCGACGCCCGCGAGGAGCAGCAGCGCGATGGCGGTGGGGTGGTCAAGGCCACCGTTCGCGACGGCGCCGAGGATGCCGGTGATGCGGAAGGTGCCGGTGTCGGCGGCGAGCGCGAACAGACCGATGAGGAAGGGGACGTCGCCGAGCTTGGTGACCAGGAACGCCTTGAGGGAGGCGGCGCGGGCTTCCGGGGTCTCCCAGTAGTGGCCGACGAGGAAGTACGAGCAGATGCCCATGATCTCCCAGCCGACCAGGAGCACCATCAGGTCGCCCGAGTAGACGACGAGCAGCATCGCGGAGGTGAAGAGGGAGACCAGGGCCGCGTACGAGGGGTAGCGGGGATCGTCGCGCAGGTACGCGGTCGAGTAGATCTGCACACAGGTGGCGACGAGTCCGACGAGCACGGCCACGAGGACCGCGAAGCCGTCGAGGTGCAGGGCGAGATCGATGGGTACGGAGCCGGTGGGCGTCAGCTGGGTGGCGGCGTCGATGGCCCGGCCACCGCCCTGGCGCACGGCGACGACGACGGCGAGCACGGCGGCGGCGAACGTGGGCAGCACGGCGAGCGGGCGTACGAACCCGGGTGCCGTGCGGCCGGACAGCAGGCCCACCGCGGCACCGAGGAACGGCAGGAGGGGGACGAGGACGGCGAGGGTCGTGGTGGTCACGCGGTGGCCTCAGCCTTCTTTGCCTTCCCTGCCGGAGCAGTGGCCTGGTCTTGGGCGCCGTGGATGTCCTCGTCGCCGTGGAGCGTCTCGGCCGCCTCGGTCTCGGCGGTGTCGCGGAGGCGGTCGACGTCGGAGGTGCCGCGGTTGCGGTAGACGGCGAGGACGATCGCCATGCCGATGCCGATCTCGGCCGCCGCGATGGCGATGGTGAAGAGCGTGAGGGCCTGGCCGGAGTGGAGCGCGTCGCGCAGCCACACGTCGAAGGCGACCAGGTTGAGGTTGACGGCGTTGAGCATCAGCTCGACGGACATCAGGACCAGGATCGCGTTGCGGCGGGCGAGGACTCCGTACAGCCCGGTGCAGAAGAGGAGGGCGGCGAGCACGGCGGGATAGGCGAGGTGCATCAGCTCTTGTCCTCTCGGTGACTCGTGCCCTCTCGGTGGCTCGTGCCCTCTCGGTGGGCCGTGCCCTCTCGGTCCTTGCGGGACAGGACGATCGCGCCGATGAGGGCGGCGAGCAGCAGGACGGAGAGCGCTTCGAAGGGCAGCACCCAGTGCCGGAAGAGGAACTCTCCGGTGGCGTCGGTGGAGCCCTGGGCCGGTCCGTCGAGGTCGATCCAGGTGGTGCGGAAGGCGTCGACGACCACCCAGACGAGGGCGGCGGCAGCGGCTGCGGCCACGGCCAGCGCCACCCACCGGTTGCCCGAGTCGGCCTCCGGGGAACGGCCGATGGGGGCCTTGGTGAGCATCAGCCCGAAGAGGAGGAGAACGACGACGGAACCGACGTAGATCAGTACCTGCACCCAGGCGATGAACTCGGCCGTGAGCAGGAGGTACTCGACGGCGATGCCGCCGAGCGCCACGACGAGCCAGAGTGCGGCGTGCACGAGCTGCTTGGTCGTGACGGTGATGACGGCTGCGCCGAACGTGGCGAGGCCGACCAGGAGGAAGGCGATCTCCACACCTGTCGGGGAGAGGAACCCCGGGTGGGCCGCGGCGGCTGCGAGCGTCACTCCTGGCCCTCCTGTCCGGATTCCTTGGGCTGCGCGGTGTCCTGGGCCTGCTCGGGCTGCTGGGCCTGCTGGGCTTCCCTGGCCTGCTGGGCCTGCTCGGCTTCCTGGGCCTTGAGCTTGTCCGCCGTCTTGCGGGCGGCGGCGAGCTCCTTCGGCTCCTCGGCTCCCGGGTCGAGCGCCGGCGGCTCCGGCACGGTCCACATCCACTCGCGGAGCTTGTCGCGCTCATGGGTGAGTTCGAGGATGTCCGTCTCCGCGTACTCGAACTCCGGCGACCAGAACAGGGCGTCGAAAGGACAGACCTCGATGCAGATACCGCAGTACATGCAGAGGGCGAAGTCGATCGCGAAGCGGTCGAGGACGTTGCGGCTGCGCTCGCGGCCGCCCGGTGCGGCGGCGGGCACCGTCTCCTTGTGGGAGTCGATGTAGATGCACCAGTCCGGGCACTCGCGGGCGCAGAGCATGCAGACCGTGCAGTTCTCCTCGAACAGTCCGATGACGCCCCGGCTGCGGGGCGGCAGTTCGGGCTGGACATCGGGGTACTGCGCGGTGACCGTGCGCTTCGTCATGGTCCGCAGGGTGACGGCGAGACCTTTGGCCAGGCCGGAGCCGGGGATCGGGGCCATTAGTTGATCGCCACCTTCACGATGCCGGTGAGCGCGATCTGCGCGAGGGCGAGCGGGATGAGCGTGGTCCAGGCGAGCTTCTGCAACTGGTCCTCGCGGAGTCGGGGGTAGCTGACGCGCAGCCAGATGACGACGAAGGCGAGGACCGCGGTCTTGAGGAGCGTCCAGACCCAGCCGAGTCCGTCGGCGCCGAGCGGGCCGTGCCAGCCGCCGAGGAAGAGGACGGTGGTCAGTCCGCACAGCACGACGATGCCCGCGTACTCGGCGAGCAGGAACAGCGCGAAGCGCAGGCCGGTGTACTCGGTGTAGGCGCCGAAGATGATCTCCGAGTCGGCGACCGGCATGTCGAACGGGGGGCGTTGGAGTTCGGCGAGACCGGCCACGAAGAAGACCAGGGCACCGACGATCTGCCAGGGCAGCCACCACCACTCGAAGGCGTTGAGGATGCCGGGGAGGGAGACCGTGCCCGCCGCCATGGCCACGGAGGCGGCGGCGAGCAGCATCGGCAGCTCGTAAGCGAGCAGTTGCGCGGCGGTGCGCAGCCCGCCGAGGAGGGAGAACTTGTTGGCCGAGGCCCAGCCGGCCATGAGCGAGCCGAGCACGCCGACGCCCATCACGGCGAGCACGAAGAAGATGCCCGCGTCGACGACCTGGCCGACCGCGCCCTCGCTGGGGCCGATGGGGATGGCGACGAGCACGAGGAGGTACGGGAGGAGGGCGACGGCGGGTGCGAGCTGGAAGACGCGCCGGTCGGCATCCGCCGGAACGATGTCTTCCTTCTGTACGAACTTCACGCCGTCCGCGGCGAGCTGGGCCCAGCCGTGGAAGCCACCCGCGTACATGGGGCCGAGGCGGCCCTGCATGTGGGCCATCACCTTGTGTTCGGTCTGGCCCACGACGAGCGGGGCGACCATGAAGACCGCGAAGACGATGAGGAGCCGGAGGGCGACGTCGAGTACGTCGTTCACGCGGTATCGCCTCCGGCGGGGTGGTCGGGGTCGGTCTCGGGGGTGGCCTTGGGCGGCGCGGGGGCGTCCGTGGGCTCGGCGGGAACCGCGGGCTCGGCGGGAACCGCGGGCTCGGCGGGAACCGCGGGCTTGCCGCCGGTCCGGTCGCCGGTCTCGTCGTCCGGGGTGTCGAAAGCCGGGCGCGCGTCGTGCCACGGGGCGTCCGGGCCGCGTGGCGCCGGTTCCGGGGCCGTGGGCGGTGGCGGCTGCTGGCTCGCCGAGCCCTGGGACACGCTGCGGGAGCGGCGCGCGGGAGCGGCCGGGGCCGTGGTGGCCGTCGGCTCCGCCGGGGTCGCCGCGTCGCCCTCCGCCGTGGGCCGGGTCCGGCGGGCCGGGCGGTCGCCTGCGGGGCGGGCGGCTCTGGCCGGGCGGGCCGGGGCGGGAGGGAGCTGGCCCTTGAGGGGGCCCCACTCGTTCGGGTCGGGGACTCCGGGCGGGAGCATCGTGCGCCGCTTGGGGCCGCCGTGTTCGGACTCGCCCGGCTCCTTCGCGCCGGGCCATGCCTTGGCGACGCGGGCGGCAAGGACGAAGTCCTTGCGCAGCGGGTGGCCCTCGAAGTTCTCGGGCAGCAGCAGCGGGACCAGATGCGGGTGGCCCTCGAAGGCGATGCCGAACATCTCGTGCGTCTCGCGCTCGTGCCAGTCGGCACCCGCGTAGACGCCGAGGGCGGTGGGAAGGGAGGGGGCGTCGTGCGGGACGGTCGTGCGGACCAGCAGGCGCCGGACCCTTCCGGTCCCGGGTGCCGCGACATGGACGCAGACCCGGAAGCCCGTGTCCGCTTCGTCGACGGCGCTGAGCCAGTCGAAGTAGCTGAGGCCCAGTTCGTCGCGGGCCGTTTCGAGGGCTGCGGTCCAGGAGGCCGCCGGTACGTCGACGGTGAGCAGGTCGTAGGCGTACTCGGCCGTGGCGTCCGCACCGAAGATCTCGGTGACGGCGTCGGGGAGACGGTCGTACGTGTCGGAGGGGTTCGCGGTCACTTGCCCTCCTCCCCCGCTGCCGGAGCCGCCGGGGCCGCCGGGGCCTGCGGGGCCTGCGGGGCGGCGATCAGACCGCTGCGGAGTGCGGCGGCGGAGGGGCGGCCCGCGTCGGGCGCGCCGTACCGCTCGGCGAGCGACTCGCGGGCGATCTTCTCCTGGAGCTTGATGATGCCCTGGAGCAGGGCCTCCGGCCGGGGCGGGCAGCCCGGTACGTACACGTCGACCGGGATGATCTGGTCGACGCCCTTCGTCACGGAGTACGAGTCCCAGTAGGGGCCGCCGCAGTTGGAGCAGGCCCCGAAGGAGATGACGTACTTCGGCTCGGGCATCTGCTCGTAGAGCCGCTTCACGGCCGGGGCCATCTTGTCCGTCACGGTGCCGGACACGACCATGAGGTCGGCCTGCCGGGGGCCGGGAGCGAACGGGATCACGCCGAGCCGCATGAAGTCGTGCCGTGCCATGGACGCGGCGATGAACTCGATGGCGCAGCAGGCGAGCCCGAAGTTGAAGACCCAGAGGCTGTAGCGGCGGCCCCAGTTCAGGACCACCTTCATGGGTTCGGGCGCGAGCCGGGACAGCACGCCGAGCTTCTTGGGCTCCAGCAGCGTCGGATCCGGCAGCGCGACGGGTCCTGGCTGCGGTTCGCTCGTCACGCCCATTCGAGGACGCC
The DNA here is from genome assembly GCF_042717135.1 of Streptomyces sp. NPDC058620. NCBI lineage: Bacteria > Bacillati > Actinomycetota > Actinomycetes > Kitasatosporales > Streptomycetaceae > Streptomyces > Streptomyces sp. NPDC058620. The sequence continues at coordinate 360,577 of NZ_JBHXQO010000002.1, read as the reverse complement.
CTTCTTCCATGCGTAGAGCAGTCCTACGGCCAGGAAGCCGAGGAAGATGAACATTTCCACCAGCGTCGTCGCCCCGTATCCGGGTGCGGCGAATACCGTCGCCCACGGGAAAAGGAAGATCGAATCCACGGCGAAGATCACGTACAGGAAGGCGTAGACGTAATAACGGACTTGAGTGTGCGCCCAGCCCTCTCCCACGGGGTCGACACCGCACTCGTAGGTGAGGAGTTTCTCCGGCGTCGGGACCACGGGCCTGAGCAGCCGGCCGGCGCCGAAGGCGACGGCGACGAACAGCACGCCGATGACGGCGAGCAGTCCGACCACTGAATAGCTCTCGAAGTACTCCGCCGCGAGAACGGTCGATTCCGGCACGCTCCGCACGTCCGCCACGTCCGCCCCTCGCTCCCTCGAACCTGTTCGACGATCTGTACGCACGGGAGTCTAGGCCCTGCTAAAGGGACGGTAAGCAGCCGCGTCGGACAACGGTGGGGTTATCCCTACTTCACCCCACCCACGTACCCCATGGCGTGCGCAGGTCCCGCCCGGCAGGCTGGGCGTATGACCATGAGCCCTTCTGTGCCGGACAACGACCGGCCGCCGCCCGCCCGTTTCGCCCTGGGTCCGTGGGCCTGGAAGGAGATCGCTTATCTGCTGGCCAATCTCCCGATGGCGATTGCCGGCTTTGTTTACACAGTGTTCATGATCGGTGTCGGCGTGGGGCTTTCGGTCACCGTCATCGGTCTGCCGCTCCTGGTGGCGGGGCTCCAGGGCGCCCGCTGGATCGGCCGCCTGGAGCGGGGCAGGGCGCGGGCGATGCTCGGGGTGCGGATCGACGAGCCGAGCGCGATCACGCGCGGCAGTCGCGAGACGGGGTTCTTCCCCTGGCTGTGGGCGGGGCTGAAGGACCCGGTGGGGTGGCGTTCCCTGCTGTACGCGTTCATCCGGCTGCCCTGGGGCGTACTGACGTTCACGGTGGCGCTGGTCAGCCTGTTCGTCCTGTGGCCCGTACTTCCCTTCATCGCCCGCGGTCTGACCAACGCCGACCGGGCCATGGTGCGGGGGCTGCTCTCCCCCTCCGACGAACTGGAGCGCAGGATCGCGGAGCTGGAGTCGGACCGGGGTGTCGTCGTGGACACGGCCGCCGCCGACCTGCGCCGCATCGAACGCGACCTGCACGACGGCGCCCAGGCACGCCTCGTCGCCCTCGCCATGGGGCTCGGCCTCGCCAAGGAGAAACTGACCGACGACCCCGAGGCCGCGGCCCGCATGGTCGACGAAGCCCACGGCGAAGTGAAGGTCGCCCTCCAGGAACTGCGCGACCTCGCCCGCGGCATCCACCCCGCCGTCCTCACCGACCGCGGCCTGGACGCCGCACTCTCAGCCATCGCCTCCCGCTGCACCGTCCCCGTGAAGGTCGACGTGGAGCTGACGGGGCGGCCGGCGGAGGCGATCGAGGGGATCGCGTACTTCACGGTGTCGGAGCTGCTGCAGAACGTCAGCAAGCACAGCCGCGCCCGGTCGGCGTCCGTCGGTGTGTGGCGGTCCGGGGACCGGCTGCTGATCCAGGTGCAGGACGACGGGTCCGGTGGCGCGCGGATGGACGGCGGTACGGGCATGGCCGGGCTCGCGGAACGGCTCGGGGCCGTGGACGGGGTGTTCGTCCTCGACAGCCCGGTGGGCGGTCCGACGACGGTCACGGCGGAGCTGCCGTGGCGGGACCGCGTGGGCACGGCGCCGGAGCCGACACCCACAGCCGGGCCGTAGTCGGCCCATGGCCCTATCCGTGTCCGTGTCCGCGCTCGCGTCGGATCGGCGCGGAAGCCCCGGGGTGGGGAAAACCCCCGCCCGGATACGGCGACCGCCCTCATGGTGCGCTTCCCTCCGGCACAGCACTCTTGACAGAGCGAACAACCCGGTGAGACGACCGCTGAGAAGAAACGGACGGCATCCATGGCCACGGCATACGGACCGGACACCCGGGACCACCAGAGGTACGGGTCCGGTTCCGGGGACCACCCCCCGGCGAGGCACGTCTTCCCGGCGGCACTGCGCGCGCCGTTCGAGGCGCGGACCTGGCGCGAGTTCGGTTATCTGATGCTGAGTCTGCCGATCAGCGCGGTGCTGTTCAGCCTCGCCATCGCCATGACCTCACTGGGCATCGGCATGCTGATCACCTTCCTCGGCATCCCGATACTCGCCGCCTGTCTCGCCATGTGCCGTGGCTTCGGCGCGATGGAGCGCACCCGGGCGCGCGCCCTGCTCAAGCTGGACGTGGCGGACCCCGCGCGGGTGCGCGGCAGGACGGGCGGCCTGATGTCCTGGGTCGGCGCGGTCCTGAAGAGCGGGGTGTCCTGGCGGCACCTGCTCTACGCGCTGCTGCACCTCCCCTGGGCGGTGTTCGCCTTCTCCGTCTCGCTGACCTTCTGGGCGTACGGATGGAGCGCGCTCACCTACCCGCTGTGGCGCTGGGTCTTCCCGGTGTACGCGGGGGTCGACGGCATCCAGCTGTACGGGGACAGGGGCCACAACGTCTACCTCGACTCCCCCTTCGAGCTGGCGGTGACCAGCGCCGTGGGGCTGTTCCTCGTCCTGATCACGCCGTGGATCATCCGGGGTCTCGCCTCCGTCGACCGGGTGATGGTCGTCGGTCTGCTGAGCCCGTCCCGGCTGGCGGTCCGGGTCTCCGAGCTGGAGTCGGACCGGGGTGTCGTCGTGGACACGGCCGCCGCCGACCTGCGCCGCATCGAACGCGACCTGCACGACGGCGCCCAGGCACGCCTCGTCGCCCTCGCCATGGGGCTCGGCCTCGCCAAGGAGAAACTGACCGACGACCCCGAGGCCGCGGCCCGCATGGTCGACGAAGCCCACGGCGAAGTGAAGGTCGCCCTCCAGGAACTGCGCGACCTCGCCCGCGGCATCCACCCCGCCGTCCTCACCGACCGCGGCCTGGACGCCGCACTCTCAGCCATCGCCTCCCGCTGCACCGTCCCCGTGAAGGTCGATGTGGACCTGGACGCCCGGCCCGCCCAGGCGATCGAGGGCATCGCGTACTTCACGGTGTCGGAACTGCTGCAGAACGTCAGCAAGCACGCGCACGCGACCCGCGCGTCGGTGGACGTCTGGCGCGCGTCGAACCGGCTGATGCTCCAGGTCACCGACGACGGCCGGGGCGGCGCCGATGTGGCGGCCGGCAGCGGGCTGGCCGGTCTGACCGAGCGGCTGGACGCGGTGGACGGCATTCTGGTCGTCGACTCCCCCGCCGGCGGCCCGACGAGGGTCACGGCGGAGCTGCCCTGGCGGGGCTGAACCGGCCATTTTCCCGCGCACCCGTCCTTCCTCAACCGTGTACACGTCCGAAAGTGTCCCGGCCCGGCCCATGGAGGCGCCGATGCTGGGATGCTGGAACCCGCAAGGGGCGGCGCCGGCGTCTGTGACGCCGGCCAGCACGTACACATCAACAGTGGGGGACACAGCGTCGTGGAGGACAGGGTGCGGGTGGTCATCGCCGAGGATTCGGTGCTGCTCAGGGAAGGACTCACCCGGCTTCTGACCGATCTCGGGCACGACGTCGTCGCGGGGGTGGGAGACGCCGAGGCACTGCTCAAGACCGTGGCGGATCTCGCCGCGCAGGACACGCTGCCCGACGTCGTCGTCGCCGATGTGCGCATGCCGCCGACCCACACGGACGAAGGGGTACGGGCAGCCGTACGGCTGCGCAAGGACTACCCGGAGATCGGGGTACTCGTCCTGTCCCAGTACGTGGAGGAGCAGTACGCCACCGAGCTCCTCGCCGGCAGCACCCGGGGCGTGGGCTACCTGCTCAAGGACCGGGTCGCCGAGGTCCGGGAGTTCGTGGACGCCGTGGTCCGGGTGGCCCAGGGCGGCACGGCGCTGGACCCCGAGGTCGTGGCCCAGCTGCTGGGGCGGAGCCGTAAGCAGGACGTGCTGGCGGGACTCACGCCGCGCGAGCGGGAGGTCCTCGGCCTGATGGCGGAGGGCCGGACGAATTCCGCGGTCGCCAAGCAGCTGGTGGTCAGCGACGGGGCCGTGGAGAAGCACGTCAGCAACATCTTCCTGAAGCTGGGCCTGTCGCCCAGTGACGGGGATCACCGGCGCGTTCTCGCCGTCCTGACCTACTTGAGATCGTAAAACGCTGATACTCCGTCAGGCGGCGACGGAGGCCGGGGAGACCTAGACCCAAAGAATGAGCGCACGGCGTCTTCGACGAACGGCTGGGGGGCCTGTTAACTATGACGAACCAGGACAAACGCGCGTCTCAAAATGACGTCCACCATATGATCGGTCCAGGGAAGGCGACCCTTACCGAAGTAGGGTGGGCTGCGGGACCGCCGGTGGGCCGGCCGATCCCGAGCCGCCGCCCCGAGGGAGGTCCAGTTCAGTGACCCAGGTCAGTAGCCCAGCCGAAAAGGCCGACGAGGCCAGCGAGGCTGTCGTCGGGGAACAACGAATCCCCGTGCCCGGCAGTGCGGGCGGCACCGGTGAGAAAGAGGTCCGCCGCCTCGACCGCGTGATCATCCGGTTCGCGGGCGACTCCGGTGACGGCATGCAGCTCACCGGCGACCGCTTCACCTCCGAGACCGCGTCCTTCGGGAACGACCTCTCGACGCTGCCCAACTTCCCCGCCGAGATCCGGGCCCCTGCCGGCACCCTGCCGGGAGTCTCGTCCTTCCAGCTGCACTTCGCCGACCACGACATCCTCACGCCGGGTGACGCGCCGAACGTGCTCGTCGCGATGAACCCGGCCGCGCTCAAGGCCAACATCGACGACGTGCCGCGCGGCGCCGAGATCATCGTCAACACCGATGAGTTCACCAAGCGGCCGATGGCCAAGGTCGGTTACGAGACGAGTCCGCTGGAGGACGGGTCACTGGAGGCGTACAACGTCCATCCGGTGCCGCTCACCACGCTGACCGTCGAGGCACTGAAGGAGTACGGGCTCTCCCGCAAGGAGGCCGAGCGCTCGAAGAACATGTTCGCGCTCGGACTGCTGTCGTGGATGTACCACCGGCCGACCGAGGGGACGGAGAAGTTCCTGCGGCAGAAGTTCGCCAGGAAGCCGCAGATCGCCGAGGCGAACGTGGCGGCCTTCCGGGCCGGCTGGAACTTCGGCGAGACCACCGAGGACTTCGCGGTGAGCTACGAGGTGGCGCCCGCATCGCAGGCGTTCCCCACGGGCACGTACCGCAACATCTCCGGCAACCTCGCCCTCTCCTACGGGCTCGTCGCCGCAGGCCGGCAGGCCGATCTGCCGCTGTATCTGGGGTCGTACCCGATCACCCCGGCCTCGGACATCCTGCACGAGCTCAGCAAGCACAAGAACTTCGGCGTGCGGACCTTCCAGGCCGAGGACGAGATCGCGGGCATCGGTGCCGCGATCGGCGCCGCGTTCGGCGGTTCGCTCGCGGTGACGACCACGTCCGGTCCGGGTGTGGCGCTCAAGTCGGAGGCCATCGGGCTCGCGGTCTCGCTCGAACTGCCGCTGCTCATCGTCGACATCCAGCGTGGCGGCCCCTCCACGGGTCTGCCCACCAAGACCGAACAGGCCGACCTGCTCCAGGCCATGTTCGGACGCAACGGCGAGGCTCCGGTGCCGATCGTGGCGCCGATGACCCCCGCCGACTGCTTCGACGCCACGATCGACGCCGCGCGGATCGCCCTGCGCTACCGCACCCCGGTGTTCCTGCTCTCCGACGGCTACCTCGCCAACGGTTCCGAGCCGTGGCGCATCCCCGAGGTCGACCAGCTCCCGGACCTTCGGGTGCAGTTCGCCACCGGGCCCAACCACGAACTGGCCGACGGCACCGAGGTGTTCTGGCCCTACAAGCGCGACCCGGAGACCCTGGCCCGCCCGTGGGCCGTACCCGGCACGCCCGGTCTCGAACACCGCATCGGCGGCATCGAGAAGCAGGACGGCACGGGCAACATCTCCTACGACCCGGCCAACCACGACTTCATGGTCCGCACCCGCCAGGCCAAGGTCGACGGCATCGAGGTCCCCGACCTGGAGGTCGACGACCCCGCGGGCGCCAGGACCCTGGTGCTCGGCTGGGGTTCGACGTACGGCCCGATCACCGCGGCCGTACGCAGGCTGAGGGCGGCCGGAGAGCCGATCGCCCAGGCCCACCTGCGTCACCTCAACCCCTTCCCGAAGAATCTCGGCGAGGTGCTGAAGCGTTACGACAAGGTCGTCGTCCCGGAGATGAACCTCGGTCAGCTGGCGATGCTGCTCCGGGCGAAGTACCTGGTGGACGCCCACAGTTTCAACCAGGTCAACGGAATGCCGTTCAAGGCCGAGCAGCTCGCCACAGCTCTCAAGGAGGCCATCGATGCCTGACACCAACGAGCTTCTCCAGCTGGTGCCCAAGGCCGAGGCGAAGCAGTCCATGAAGGACTTCAAGTCCGACCAGGAAGTGCGCTGGTGCCCGGGCTGCGGTGACTACGCGGTCCTCGCCGCCGTCCAGGGCTTCATGCCCGAGCTGGGCCTGGCGAAGGAGAACATCACCTTCGTCTCCGGCATCGGCTGCTCCTCCCGCTTCCCGTACTACATGAACACGTACGGGATGCACTCCATCCACGGCCGCGCCCCCTCCATCGCGACCGGGCTCGCCACCTCACGCCGTGACCTGTCGGTCTGGGTCGTCACCGGCGACGGCGATGCGCTGTCCATCGGCGGCAACCACCTGATCCACGCGCTGCGGCGCAACGTCAACCTGAAGATCCTGCTGTTCAACAACCGGATCTACGGACTGACGAAGGGCCAGTACAGCCCCACGTCCGAGGTCGGCAAGATCACCAAGTCGACGCCGATGGGGTCGCTGGACGCGCCCTTCAACCCGGTGTCGCTGGCGATCGGCGCGGAGGCGACCTTCGTCGCGCGCACCGTCGACTCCGACCGCAAGCACCTCACGAGCGTGCTGCGCGCGGCTGCCGACCACCCCGGCACGGCGCTGGTGGAGATCTACCAGAACTGCAACATCTTCAACGACGGCGCCTTCGAGGTCCTGAAGGACAAGGAGCAGGCGCAGGAGGCGGTGATCCGGCTGGAGCACGGCGAGCCGATCCGCTTCGGTGCCGACGGCTCGAAGGGCGTCGTGCGGGACGCGGTCACCGGTGATCTCGAAGTGGTCGCGGTCACCGAGGAGAACCAGTCGCGGATCCTGGTCCACGACGCGCACGCCGCGTCACCGGCCACGGCCTTCGCCCTCTCCCGGCTCGCCGACCCGGACACCCTGCACCACACCCCCATCGGGGTGCTGCGCAGCGTCGTCAGACCGGTCTACGACACCCTGATGTCCGAGCAGCTGGACACCGCCATCGAGCGGGACGGCAAGGGCGACCTGAGCTCGCTGCTCGCGGGCAACGACACCTGGACGGTGGTCGGCTGACCGGCCCGCCACCTCCCGTACCACCGAGGCCCGGAGCCGACCCCCCCGAACGGTCGGCTCCGGGCCTCGTCGTATGCCGCAGGTCTACCGCGATGCCCCGGACGGTCAGCTCCGGGCCTCGTCGTATGCCTCCCGCGCCGCCTGTACGGCCGGGACACGCCGCTCCGTCCAGCGCGCCAGCGCCCACACCTGCTCGGCGGCCTCCCTGCCGAGCGGGGTGAGCGCGTAGTCCACCCGCGGCGGGATCACCGGCTTGGCGTCCCGGACGACGAAGCCGTCGCGCTCCAGTGTCCGGAGGGTCTGGGCGAGCATCTTCTCGCTGACGCCGCCGACCGTGCGCCGCAGCTCGCTGAAGCGGTACGAGCGCTCCAGCAGCGCGGCGAGCACGAGGACGCCCCAACGGCTCGTGACGTGCTCCAGCACCAGGCGGGAGGGGCACATCGCCTGGTTGACGTCCGGTCCTCGGTCCATAGCACTAACGGTCATACCAGTACCTTACTTCAAAGTGGGTACTTTCCCCTGGTTAGTACCGGCCGTACAGTGAGGAGCTCAACGCCGGATAACGGACCAAAGCATCACGAAGGAGCAGCCCGCATGAGCATCGTCGTCACCGGAGCAACCGGAGAGCTCGGCCGCCTCGTCATCGACCAGCTGGTCGCCACCGTCCCCGCAGGGTCGGTCGCCGCCGTCGTCCGCGACAAGGAGAAGGCCGCCGGCCTCGCCGCGCGCGGGATCGAGCTGCGCATCGCCGACTACAACCACCCGGAGACGCTGGCCGGGGCCTTCCGGGCCGGCGACCGGGTGCTGCTCATCTCCGGCAGCGAGGTGGGCCGGCGGGTGCCGCAACACTCCGCGGTGATCGACGCGGCGAAAGCCGCGGGCGTCGCGCAGCTCGCGTACACCGGGGTGCTGGGCGGTCCGGACGCCGACTTCCAGCTGGCCGCCGAGCACCAGGTGACCGAGCGGCTGATCCTCGCGTCGGGGCTGCCGTACACGTTCCTGCGCAACGGCTGGTACACGGAGAACTACACGGCGAATCTGGCACCCGTCCTTGAGCACGGCGCCGTGGTCGCCAACGCGGGCGAAGGGCGCGTCGCCTCCGCCTCGCGCGCCGACTACGCGGCCGCCGCCGCTGCCGTGCTCACGGGCGACGGCCACCTGAACGCCACGTACGAGCTGAGCGGCGACGTCGCCTGGTCCCTCGCGGAGTACGCGGCGACGGTCGCAGCTGCGACCGGCAAGGAGATCGCGTACAAGAACGTCCCGGCCGCCGTGCACCAGGAGATCCTGGTCGGCGCGGGGCTGCCCGAGGGCTTCGCCGCGATCCTCGTCGACGTCGACGAGGCGATCGGGCGCGGGCTGCTCGCGGGGACCAGCGGCGACCTGTCCCGTCTGGCCGGCCGTCCGACGACGCCGCTCGCCGACTCGGTGAAGGCGGCGGTCGCGGGCATCTGATCCACCGCGCCGGGAGCCGGGGCGGCGCTCAGGGCCGGGCGGACCGGGCGAGACGGAATCCCACGTCGTCGATCCGGAAGGTCGGGTGGCTGCGGCGTCGCACGGAGGCCCGGCAGCTCCAGGGCTCGTCGAACCAGCCGCCGCCCCGCAGCACCCGGTAGGTGCCGTAGACCTCGGCGTCGTAGACGTCCCAGCACCACTCCCAGACGTTGCCGAGCATGTCGTACAGGCCCCAGGAGTTGGGCTCCCTGCCGCCCACGTCGTGAATGCTCTCCTGCGAGTTGCCACGGTGCCAGGCGATGGCGTCGAGCTGCCCGTACCTCGCCCCCTCCGTGCCGGCGCGGCACGCGTGCTCCCACTCGGCCTCGGTGGGCAGCCGGTATCCGTCGGCCGAGGTGTCCCACTCGACGGCCTCGGGCCGGCCCGTTTCGAGGCCGTAGGCGGGCGTGTACCCCTCGCGCCGCGACAGGGCGTTGCAGAACTCGACGGCGTCCAGCCACGAGACGCCCTCGACAGGCACGCGGTCGCCCTTCGCGGTGCCGGGCCGCACGCCGGTGACCTCCGCGTAGCGGAGCTGGGTCACCGGGTACGCGGCGAGCCGGTAGGGCGCGAGCTCCACCGGCCAACTGCGGCGGGTACGGCGGTCGGACAGCGTCACGCGTCCCGGCGGCACGGCGACCATCTCGTTCTCAGCACTCGGCTCCATGAGCCGGAGAGCCTACCAACCGCCTCTCCCCGGGCGTCACGACCGTTTCCCTGAGACGGCCATGACACGGCACCCCCTGCGGCGTTACCTTCGTCAGGTCGGCCGTTCCGCCGACGAGGACGCCGGGAGGGCCCGTGCAGGGGAAGAACGAACAGCGGGCAGGACTGCTGTACGGAATCGGTGCCTACGGGATGTGGGGCCTCGTCCCCCTCTTCTGGCCGCTGATGAAGCCCTCCGGGGCGGTCGAGATCCTCGCCCACCGGATGGTCTGGTCACTGGGTGTCGTCGGCATCGCCCTCCTCCTCGTACGCCGATGGGCCTGGGTCGGCGAACTGGTGCGGCAGCCGCGCAAGCTGGGCCTGATCGCGATAGCGGCAGCCGTCATCACGGTCAACTGGGGTCTCTACATCTGGGCCGTCAACAACGGTCAGGTCGTCGAGGCGTCGCTCGGCTACTTCATCAACCCGCTGGTCACCATCGCCATGGGCGTCCTGCTCCTGGGCGAACGGCTGCGGCCCGCGCAGTGGGTGGCGGTCGGGACCGGGTTCGCGGCGGTGCTGGTGCTCGCGATCGGCTACGGGCGCCCGCCCTGGATCTCGCTGACGCTGGCGTTCTCCTTCGCCACGTACGGCCTGGTGAAGAAGAAGGTCAACATGGGCGGCCTGGAATCGCTGGCCGCCGAGACCGCGGTGCTCTTCCTGCCCGCACTCGGATTCCTGCTGTGGCTGGGGGCGAGGGGCGAGGCGACGTTCACCGCCGGAGGCGCCTGGCACGGGGTGCTGCTCGCCGCGACCGGCATCGTCACGGCTGCCCCGCTGGTCTGCTTCGGCGCGGCGGCGATCCGCGTACCGCTGTCCACGCTGGGGCTGTTGCAGTATCTGGCGCCGGTCTTCCAGTTCGCGCTCGGCATCCTCTACTTCCACGAGGCCATGCCGCCCGAGCGCTGGGCCGGATTCTCGCTGGTGTGGCTGGCGTTGACGCTGCTGACCTGGGACGCGTTGCGGACGGCACGACGGACGAGGGCCCAGGCGACGCGGCTGGCCAAGGCCGCGGCGACCGCTTTCCCTGGCCCTGTCCCCGGTTCCGCTTTCCCTGGCTCTGTTTCCGGTTCCGTTTCCGCGGCCGCTCCGGGGCCGGTGCCGGTGCCGGATGCGGACGCCGGAGCCGGGGCCCCGGAGCGGGCACCGACGTCCTGAAGCGGGCGTTCCGGTCCCCGTACGCCCCCGGGGAGAGCCGCCCCCCGGACGTACGATGTCGACTTGGCCAAGCCGGTGGGTGCCGCGTCAGGTGCCCTCTTCGGCGGATTCCGTGTGGCGGGCCCGGTGGGCCCGCACCTTGTGACGGTTTCCGCAGCGCTCCATCGCGCACCAGCGCCGCCTGCCGGGGCGCGAGGTGTCGACGAAGAGCAGCGCGCAGTCATGGGCCTCACAGACGCGGATCCGCTCGGCGAACGGACCGGTGAGAAGGTCCACGGCGTCACGGGCGACCGTCGACAGCAGGGCGGTGCCGGTCGCTTCCGGCGCCCACGCGCGGCGGCCTTCGGCGTCGATCCGGGCCACCAGGGGCGGGGCGGCGGCCACGGCGTTGACCACGTCGAGATCGTCAGGACCGGGCCCCCGCCCCTCCGCGTGATCCTGGGTCAGCCTCCAGAGCGCCGAGCGCAGGTGACGGGCGAGCACCAGCTCCGCCGCGCTCACCGTGAGCGCCAGCCCTGCGGGCAGCCGGCTCTCCCCCGCCCACCGGACCAGATCGGCGGGCTCGCGCAGGACCTCGTACACCGCGTACGGCCCGATTCCGCCGGTGGGCAGCAACTCCAGGCACAGGGTGCCCGGATCGAAGCGGAACGGGCGCCCCTCCCGCGGGCGGAGCACCAGTCCCGGCGTGTCCCTTGCCGCCTCGCTCATGTAACCACTATAAACGGTTTCCATGACTCTGGACTGGAAAGTCGTCATCGACGCAGCCGATCCGCACGCCCAGGCCGGCTTCTGGGCCGAAGCCCTGGGATATCTGGTCGAGGACAACAGCCCCCTGATCGAGGAGTTGCTCGGTCTCGGCGCCGTGCCCGAGGAGGCGACCGTCGAGGCGCACGGACGGCGCGCCTGGCGCGACCTCGCCGCGGCACGGCACCCCGACGATCCGTACGAGCAGAAGTCCGGCTCGGGTCTCGGACGCCGGCTGCTGTTCCAGCGCGTACCGGAGCCCAAGACGGTGAAGAACCGTGTCCATCTGGACCTGCACGCCGGTCCCGAGCGCCGGGAGGCCGAGGCGGCACGGCTGGTGGAGCTGGGGGCGAGCATCCTGCGCAGCGTCGCGGAACAAGGCGGGACCTGGATCGTGCTCGCCGATCCGGAGGGCAACGAGTTCTGCGTCCAGTAGAGCCCGGTGCTCCGAACGGGCGGCGAGTGATCGTTTCCCCGGAGCCCCGGTACCCACCGCGACAGCGGTCGTACCGGGGCTCCGCGCACTCCATAGGGTGGCCCTCATGCCCACCCCACCCGCACCCTCATTCACTCTGGTCGCCACGGATCTGGACGGCACACTGCTGCGCCCCGGCGACCTCGTCAGCCCCCGCTCCCTCGCCGCGCTCGCCCGCGCCGCGTCGGCCGGCGCCCGGCATCTCGTCGTCACCGGCCGTCCGGTGCCCGGCATACGGGGGCTGCTCGCCGCGCTGGGCACCGACGGCCCGGTCGTCTGCGGGCAGGGAACCCAGTTGTACGACGCCGGGACCGGCCGCCTGCTGCGTTCCGTCACGCTCGACCGGGAGCTCGCCGAAACCGCGCTGGGCAAGATCGAGGCGGAGGTCGGCGCGGTCTTCGCGGCCGTGGACCAGGACGGCGTGGAGGGCCGGACCCTCATCGAGCCGGGCTATCTGATGCCCCATCCGACGCTGCCCGCCGTACGGACTCGGGACCGCGCCGCCCTGTGGGCGAGCCCGATCATCAAGGTGCTGGTGCGCCACCCCGAACTCTCGGACGACGCGCTCGCGTCCACCGCCCGGGCGGTCGTGGGTGATCTGGCCACCGTCACGATGGCGGGCCCCGGCACGGTCGAGCTGGCGCCGTACGGCGTCGACAAGGGCACCGGCCTCGCGCTCGCGGCAGAGACGCTCGGCCTGGACCCGGCAGGCACGATCGCCTTCGGTGACATGCCCAACGACCTGCCGATGTTCCGCCGCTCCGGGTACGGGGTGGCGATGGCCAACGCGCATCCCGAGCTGAAGGCGGAGGCGGACGAGGTGACCTCCTCGAACGAGGAGGACGGGGTGGCCGAGGTGCTGGAGCGGGTGTTCGGCCGGGGCTGAGGCGGAGGCCGGGCCGAGGCGGAGACGGGGCCGAGGCGGAGCCGGCGCTCAGGAACCGGTGGCGTCCGGGTCCTCGGCCGGTTTCACCTCCTGCTCGGTCCACAGCGCCTTGCCGTCGCGGCTGAACCTGGTTCCCCAGTGGCTGGCCAGCTGCGACACGATGAACAGCCCCCGTCCGCCCTCGTCGACGGTGCGGGCATGCCGCAGGTGCGGCGCCACCGAGCTGCTGTCGTGGACCTCACAGGTGAGGGTGCTGTCCAGCAGGAGCCGCAGCTGGAGCGGCGGGGTGCCGTAGCGGACGGCGTTGGTGATGAGTTCACTCACGATGAGTTCGGTGGCGTAGACCGACTCCTCGTCGAGGTTCCAGGCTTCGAGCTGCTCGCGCACCAGCCCGCGGGCCACGCTCGGAGTCGTACGGTCGTGCGCCAGCTGCCACGTCGCGACATGATCGGCGGGAACGGTGCCGGTGCGTGCCAGCAGGAGGGCGGCGCCGTCCGGGTGGGAACCGGCGGGCAGGGTGTAGACGACGCGGTCGCAGAGTTCCTGGAGCCGCCCCACCGGGTGGGCGAGGGCGTTCTCGATACGGGTGGCCGAGCCGGCGTCGGAGAGGAACGAACCGGTGAAGAAGGCGAGGAGGCTGCCCTCTTCGAGATCGATGGCGGTGGGCGCGAAGGGCGCGGAGTCTTCCGAGAAGAGGCCGGGGCCCTCGGGAACGTCGGCCTCCAGCGGTGTGCCGTCGGGGCCGATGACGACGGGTTCGGGGTGCCCGGCCCTGGCGATGGTGCAGGTGCGGGCGAACGGGTCGTAGACGCCGTACATGCAGGTCGCCGTCAGCGCCTCCTTCTGCAGGGAGTCGCCGGGCGGCAGCGCGGCCCGCTCCTCCGCGAGACGGTGGGCGGTGTCCTTGAGCCTGGCCAGCACTTCGTCGGGCTCCAGGTCGAGACCCGCGAGCGCATGGATGACCGTACGCAACTGGCCCATGGCGATGGCCGTCTGGAGGCCGTGCCCGCCGACCGTGCCGATGACCAGGGCCGTGCGGCCGCCGGACAGCGCGATGGTGTCGAACCAGGAACCGCTGTTGCGCCCGGCCAGCAGGACGTGCGCCGTTTCGAGGGCGGTCCGGGGGCCCTGGTCCTGCGGGAGCAGCCTGCGCTGGACCGTCGAGGCGATCACATGGTCGCGCTCGTAGCGGCGTGCGTTGTCGATGCTCAGCGCGACACGGGCACCGGCCGCGCGGGCGAGACTCGTGTCGTCCTCGTCGAAGGGCTCCGCGCCCTCGCACCGGTAGAGGCTCAGCAGTCCGAGAACCGTGCCGCGCAGCGTCAGCGGGACGACCATCAGAGAGTGGGCACAGGTCGCCTCGATCAGCCGGGCCGCGTCCGGGTCGGCGTCCAGCCACGGGGTGTCGTCGTCGAGCAGGACGACTCGGGTTTTGAGGTCCGCGGCCGCCAGGGCGTACGGGGTGTGGGGGGCCAGCCGTCGCATCTCGGGGACGCCCACCTCCCGGCCGCCCCCGTCACCGGGACGGCCGGCGTCCGCGCCCTCGTCGCTCGACGCGTCCTCCTCGCCCAGCTCCCCCTCCTCGGCGCCGGCACCCCGGAACCCCGTGCCGGCTGCCCGCCGCAGCGGGACGTCGGGGCCCAGCGGTCCCAGGGGCGGGTCGGCGCCGCGCAGCACGTCGTCCACCACCTCGATGACCGCGAAGTCGACGAAGGCCGGGACCACGGCGTCGACGAACGCCCGACAGGTGGCCGCCACGTCCAGGGAACTGCCCACGCGCTCGCGGACCGCGGTCAGACACCTCTCCCTGGCCTGCGCCTTCTCCCGGGCGGTGACGTCCACGATCGCCGCCATCAGACCGATGGGCCGGCCCTCCGCGTCGTCCAGCCGGTACACGGACACGGTCAGGCTGAGCAGCGGGCCCCCCGCGCCCGTGAACCGCCCGCGGACCAGCCGCCCCAGGACAGGGACGCCGGTGCGCAGCACCTCCCGCAGCAGCTCCTCCGTGTCCTGCGGCACGTCGAGGCGGTAGACCTCGTCGAACCGGAGCCCCAGCAGCCGGTCCACCGGGCCCATGTCGGTCAGGAAGTTGACCCTCACCAGCCGGAGCTCCGTGTCAAGCACGTGCAGGCCGACCGCGGACTGGTCGAACAGCGTGTTCAGGAGCGCCGCCCCCAGGCCGTCGGGAGCCTCGTCCCACACCCGGGACCCCGGCTCTCCCGTACCTGCGTCCGCCACGGATTCACCCCACGTCGATGGCTCTGCGCATCTCGCGCGCCGGCCTGCTTCAGACCAGCATCGAGCCACCCCGCCCACTCCGCCACCGGGGTCGGGGCGGTGGGGTCAGGTGCCCTGCGCACCCAGGGAGCGCAGTACGTGGTCGACGAGCGCGGCGACCGTCGCCTCGTCCTGCGGCGGTTTGCGCAGCACATGGCGGTAGTAGACGGGGCCGTAGAGCATCTCGACCGCGAGCGGCAGATCCGCGTCCGCCGGGATCTGTCCCTGTTCCTGGGCGCCGCGCAACCGCGCCACCGCGCGCTCGAAGCGCGGTTCGACGAGATCCTCCCTGACGGCTCTGGCGAGGGCGTCGTCGTGGTGGACCTCGGAGAGGATGCCGGCGTAGGCGGGGCCGAACGGCGAGGTGGACAGCAGTCGCACCGCCGCGCGGATGTGGGTACGCAGGTCGGCGGCGATGTCGCCGGTGTCGGTGAACGGGGTGGCGTCGACGAGGCCCTCGGTGAACGCCTCCAGCATCACCGCGCCCTTCGACGGCCACCAGCGGTAGATCGTCTTCTTGCTCACGCCCGCGCGGGCGGCGATGGCCTCGACGGTGACGCGGGCGTAGCCCTTCTCCGCGCACAGCCCGAGGGCGGCCTCGAGCGTGGCCTTTCGTGATCGCTCGCTCCGGCGCTGGGAACTCGGCGATGTGATCATTCGGTGAGCATAGGTGGATTCGAGCCATTCCTTGTTGACAGCGTGTCGTCAGAAGTCGAACAATAACCAGGCGGAAACGGAACGTGCCGTGTCGTCACGTTCCTGCTGTTCGCACCGTTCGTGCCGTCGTGCCGCGGCGAGCCGATCGGGGGACGGCTCGACCGGCCGGCGGCACGGACGAACCTTCCCCGCGCGCTCACGTGGTGATGTCCTTCGCCGTGAACCGAGCCCAGGCCGCCGACCCGAACACGGCAGCGTACAGCCCCTGCAGGGTGAGGTTCTTGACCAGCCCGTCCCAGAGGACCGGCTCGCGCAAGAGGTCCGCGAAGGACAGCCAGTAGTGCGGGAAGAGATACGGATGCACCGCGTCCAGCTGCGGAATCGTATCCAGGATCTGCACGGTGATCAGCACCCCGACGGTGGCGGCCATCGCCGCGATGCCGCTGTTGGTCAGCGTCGAGACGAACAGGCCGAGCGCCGCGAATCCGATCAGTGACGCCGCCACCGCGACGGCGATCAGCCCGGCGCGCACCAGCCCCTCCCCGAATCCGATCCGGGTCCCCGAGATCGTCGTGACGTCGCCGACGGGGAACAGCAGCGCGCCCACGGCCAGGGCAGACGACGCCACGACCAGCGTTCCGACCAGGCAGAACGCCAGCACGGACGCATACTTCGCCAGCAGCAGCCGGGTCCGGCCCGCCGGGGCGACCAGCAGATAGCGCAGGGTGCCGCCGCCGGCCTCGCCCGCGACCGAGTCGCCCGCCACCACCGCGACGGCCATCGGCAGGAAGACCGGAAGCGTGGCGGCGAGCGAGGCGAAGACCAGGAAGAGGCCGTTGTTGGTGACCTGGGCGAGGAAGGCAGGTCCCGCGCCACCGTCGTGACCGCCCGAGGGACCGCCGCCGCCCGTCTCCATCCTCACCGCGATGCCGATCAGTACGGGCACGGCGGCGAGCACCCCGAGCAGGGCGAAGGTGCGCCGGCGGCGCAGGGTCGTGACCAGTTCGGAACGGAGGATTCCGAATGTCCACAGGGGGTTGCGGGGCGTGGTGACGCCGGTGAGTTCAGCCTGCGACATCGAATCCCTCTCCGGTGAGTGCGACGAAGGCGTCCTCCAGGGAGGCCCGTTCGACCCCGAAGGACCGTACGCGGACCCCGCCCCGTACGAGTGCGGCGTTCAGCTCGGCCGGGTCCGTGCCGAGCGGCGGGGCGTCGGCGGTCACCCGCTCCCCGTCGGCCACCAGGCCGGTGGCCCCGTGCTCCTTGAGGATGCGGGCGGCGTCGGCGGGGTCCGGGGTCGTGACGGCCAGCCGGGCCCGGGAGCCCGCGGCGAGTTCGGCGACGGGGCCCTGGGTGACGAGCCGGCCACGCGCCATGACGGCGGCGTGCGTGCAGACCTGTTCGATCTCGTCGAGGAGGTGGGAGGAGAGGAAGACGGTGGTGCCCTCCGCCGCCAGTTCCCGGATCAGCGAACGGATCTCACGCATGCCCTGCGGGTCCAGGCCGTTGGTCGGCTCGTCGAGGACGAGCAGGCGGCGCGGCTGGAGCAGGGCGGCGGCGAGCCCGAGGCGCTGCTTCATGCCGAGCGAGTACGCTTTGGCCCTCTTGCCGGCGGCGGCCGCGAGCCCCACCCGGTCCAGGGCGCCTTCGACCCGTGCGCGGCGGGTGCGCGGATCGGCGGCCGGGTCGGCGGAGTCGAACCGCACCAGATTGTCCCGGCCCGTCAGGAAGCCGTACAGCGCGGGCCCCTCGATCAGCGCGCCGACCTGCGGAAGCACGGTACGGGCCCCGCCGGGCATCGGCCGGCCGAGGACCCGCGCGGTGCCGGATGTCGGGGCGATGAGACCCATCAGCATGCGGATCGTGGTGGTCTTCCCGGAGCCGTTGGGGCCCAGGAAGCCGAAGACGCTGCCGGCGGGGACCCGCAGGTCGAGCCCGTCGACGGCGAGCTGGCCGCCGCGGTACCGCTTGGTGAGACCCCGGGTCTCGATGACGGCCGCTTCCCCGGCCCCTGCGTCGGTCATACGCACTCCCAGTCACAGTCCCGGCCGCCCGTCGGGCCGCGCGGATGGTCCCGCCGTACGGAGCCGCCCCGCCGTACGGAGCGTACGGCGGGGCGGCTCCCGCGGCGGTGACTACTTGGCGGTGTCGGCCGCGCGCACCAGCGCGTCCTTCGTGACCGCGCCGACGTAGACCTTGCCGTCGTCCGTCATCAGCGCGTTCACCAGACGGGTCTTGAAGACCGTGCCCGAGCCGAACGAGCCGGTGACCCGGTCACCCAGCGCGTCCAGGAACTGCTGCGCTTCGGCCGGGACGCCGTCGGTGCCCTTCGTGGGCAGTCCGGCGCCGCCCGGCACCTCGATCTCGGCGACGGAGGTCCAGCCCTCGCCGATCACGTTGAGCCCCTGGAAGCCCTCCAGCGCGCCGAGTTCCTCGGGGGCCTTGTCCGCCTTGCCGTTCTTCTCGGCCTCGGCCTTCAGATCCTCCGCCTCGGTCACCTTCGCGCCCTTGGGCGGGGTGAAGGTGAAGGTGGACGCGTCCGGCTTCCCGAAATCGACCTTGGTGAACCCGGCGTCGATCACGGCCTTGCCGCCGCTGCTCGGAGCCAGGGTGAACTTCAGCGGCACGCCGTTCTCGGCGTCGACCGCGATCGTGACCGAGCCGATCGTCGAGCCGGACTGCTTCGGCTTGATCAGCAGCTTGTACGCATCGCGCCCGGCCACCTGCGCCGTGCCGTCGACCGTGACCGACGTGGTGTCACCGGCGGCCGCGAGCGCCTCCTCGGCCAGCTCCCTGGGTGTGGTGGGCACACCCTTCGGCGCCTTGTGCTCCTTGCCCTCGGTGCCCGTGGCCCCTGCCTCGTCCGCCTCGGCGTGGTAGACCTCGTCGGACTTGCTGTCGTACGCCCAGACCTCGCCCGCGTTGTGGATCAGGCTGTACTCGGCGGCCTCCCCGATGATCGACAGGCGCTGCTTGTCGGGGCCGTCGGCTGCCAGTCGCAGCGTGTGCGTACCGGAGGTGAGCTCCATCAGCTTGGCCTGCGGGTCGGCGGCGGAAGCGTCGCCCCCCTTGCCGGCGCCGCCGCCCGGGGCGAAGGAGCCCGCGAGCCCGCCGACCGACGGCAGGCCGAGGTCGGCGGTCACCTTCAGCGTGCCGGACAGCTGCTCCTGGTCCGAGGCGGCGATCTTCTCGATGAGTTTCTGAGCGGTGATCTTCGGCAGCTCCGGGTCCCCGGAATCCGCCAGCGCCGGGACGAGGCCGATCGTCGCGGCCGCCACCCCCGCGACCGCGACGGGGACGATGTAGCGGGCTGCCTTGCGGCGGCCCACGACCGTGGCCGTGGTCCCGTCGGTGGTCTCCGCGCTGTCGTTCGGTGCCATGTGTGCCCTACCTCCGTGGTCGGCGGCTTCCATCCACGCTGGGCCACTCCCTGCCGCCCTGCTCACCCGATGTGGTCAGGAGTGGTTGTTCTCCATCTGACCAAATCGGGCGCCGACAAGCGTCAGCCCGCGGGATCAACTCCGCGTACTGCTCCGGTATGACACCGAGCCGCCCGG
This sequence comes from Streptomyces sp. NPDC058620, assembly GCF_042717135.1. Taxonomy (NCBI): domain Bacteria; kingdom Bacillati; phylum Actinomycetota; class Actinomycetes; order Kitasatosporales; family Streptomycetaceae; genus Streptomyces; species Streptomyces sp. NPDC058620. The sequence goes on along the minus strand of NZ_JBHXQO010000002.1, from coordinate 341,218 downwards.
AGTCACCCTTCCAGTAAGGGTTGCCGTGCGGGGCCCGAGCCGAAACCCGGACGGGCCGGCGTGGGTACTCAGCCCGCGCGGTGCACCACGGCGTCGCAGAGCTCTTCGAGCGCGGCCTTCGCGTAGCAGTCGGGCAGCGGCGCCAGCGAGGCCCGCGCCTCCTGCGCGTAACGGATGGTGTCCCGCCGCGCCTGGTCGAGCGCCGGGTGGGCGCGCAGCCTGCGCAGCGCCTCCGCCAGACTGGCGTCGTCGCTCAGGTCTCCGTCCAGGAGCTCCACGAGCTCCACGTCGTCCGGCTTGCCGTCCGCCGCGGCCTGCGCCCGCAGCAGGAGGACGGGCAGGGTCGGGATGCCCTCGCGCAGGTCGGTGCCGGGCGTCTTGCCGGACTCGTGGGAGTCGGAGGCGATGTCGAGCACGTCGTCGGCGAGCTGGAAGGCGACACCGAGCCGCTCCCCGTACTGGGTGAGGATGTCGACGACCGAATCGTCGGCGCCGGCCATCATCGCGCCGAACCGCCCGGACACGGCGATCAGCGAGCCGGTCTTGCCTGCGATGACGTCGAGGTAGTGGCCGACCGGGTCGCGCCCGTCGCGCGGGCCCGCGGTCTCCAGGATCTGACCGGTGACCAGACGCTCGAACGCCTGCGCCTGGATGCGTACGGCCTCCGGGCCGAGGTCGGCCAGGATGTGCGAGGCGCGAGCGAAGAGGAAGTCACCGGTCAGGACGGCGACCGAGTTGCCCCAGCGGGTGTTGGCGCTGTCCACCCCGCGGCGTACGTCCGCCTCGTCCATCACGTCGTCGTGGTACAGCGTCGCCAGATGGGTCAGCTCGACGACCACGGCCGAGGGCACGACACCCGGCGCGTCGGGGTCACCGAACTGGGAAGCGAGCATCACCAGCAGCGGACGGAACCGCTTGCCTCCTGCACGGACCAGGTGCTGCGCGGCCTCCGTGATGAAGGGCACCTCACTCTTGGTGGCCTCCAGCAGCCCCGCCTCGACAGCGGACAAACCGGCCTGGACATCGGCCTCAAGAGCCTGGTCCCGCACGCACAGTCCGAACGGCCCGACGACGGTCACGAGGGGATCTCCTGTCTGCTGACGATCACACGGAATGTCGATGTGTCGCTGTCTCCACTCAAGTCAGCGTATCGGGTCCCGTTTGGATCACCGTGGGCGCCTTCCCGCGACCGCCGGTATGTTCGGGATCAGCTCATACGATCAGGAGTTGCCCCTTTGTCCCACACCGTCAGCGATACGGAGCCGACCCAGCCGCCGCCGGAGGACGACCGCGCCTTCTTCGGACAGCCGAAGGGTCTGATGACCCTGTCCGGCCTGGAGGTCTGGGAACGCTTCTCGTTCCTGGGCATGCAGGCGATCCTCGTCCTCTTCTTCGCCGACACGGTGTCCGACGGCGGCATGGGGATGGACCCGGGAACGGCCGCGTCGGTCTCCGCCGCCTACGGCACCCTGGTCTACCTGGTCTCCGTCGCCGGCGGCTGGCTGGCCGACCGCATCCTCGGTTCGTACCGCGCCGTCCTGTACGGCGGCGTCCTCATCGCCTGCGGTCACTACTCGATGGCCGTGCCGACCGACACCATGACGTGGGTCGGCCTGGGACTGATCAGCGCCGGGACGGGCCTCCTCAAGCCCAACGTCGCCTCAATGGTCGGCAAGCTCTACCGCACCGACGACGACCGGCGCGACGCCGGATTCGCCCTCTACTACATGGGCATCAACATCGGCGCCTTCGCCGGACCGCTGATCACCGGCTGGCTCGGTGACCACGCGAGCTGGCACTGGGGCTTCTCGGCCGCCGCCATCGGTATGACGTTCGGTCTCATCCAGTACGTGGCCGGACGGCGTCACCTGGCCGGGCGCAAGCACGCGGCCGAGTTCGCCCTCGCACCGGAGCCGATGCGGCGCGCCCTGCGGCTCATCGCCGCCGGCATCGTCGTGTTCGCCCTGATCACCACCGCGCTGGCACTGGCCGGCTGGCTGACGATGGACCGGTTCGTCGACCTGCTCACCCTGATCTCGGTGATCGCCCCGGCCGTCTACTTCGTGGTGATGTTCCGCAGCCCCCGGGTCACCACCGAGGAACGCGGGCGGCTGCGCCCGTACGTCGTGCTCTTCCTGGCCTCGGTCGCCTTCAACTTCATCCTGTTCCAGGCGTACTCGACGATGATGCTGCTCGCGTCGGCCAACGCCCGCACGGAGATCTTCGGCTTCCACTTCCCGGCGAGCTGGTACGCCTCCGCGCTCGGCGCCTTCGAGGTGGCGCTCGCGCCCGTCGTGGCCGCCGTCTGGGCGCGGATGGGTCCGCGCCAGCCGCACGCCTCCAACAAGATCGCGATCGGGGTGATCCTCGGCGGTCTGTCCTTCCTCCTGATGGTCCTGCCGACCTCCGGTCACGCCGACGACACGTACAAGATGGCCGCCTGGTGGATCGTCGGCTCCTACCTCCTGCTCGGACTCGGCGACGTCCTGCTGGAGACCTCCGGCATGTCCGCCACCACCAAGCTCGCCCCCAAGGCGTTCGCAAGCCAGACGATGGCGTTGTGGTTCCTGTCCCTGGCACTCGCCAACGGCATCCAGGCCCAGATCGTGAAGCTGTACGGCGAGGTCTCCAACCCCGCCTACTTCGGTGTCAATGGCGCGATCGCGGTGGTCGCCGGTCTGGCCGTCATGGCCGCCGGACCCTGGCTCAAGCGCACCATGCACCCCGTCCACTGAGGTACCGCCATGCGCATCCGCACTGAATTCCCGTACGAGACGACCCGCGAGGACCTGTACATCCCGCTGCCGGACGGCACGCGGCTGTACGCCCGGATCTGGCGGCCGGTCACCGAGGACCCCGTACCGGCACTGCTGGAGTACCTCCCCTACCGGCTCAGCGACTGGACGGCTCCGCGCGACTGGCAGCGCCACCCCTGGTACGCGGGACACGGCTACGCCTCCGTACGGGTCGACGTGCGCGGCCACGGCAACAGCGAGGGCATGCCGGGCGACGAGTACGACGCGACGGAACTGGCCGACGGCGTCGCCGTCATCCACTGGCTCGCCCAGCAGGAGTGGTGCTCGGGCAGCGTGGGCATGTTCGGCATCTCCTGGGGCGGCTTCAACTCGCTCCAGCTCGCCGCGCTCGCCCCCGAGCCGCTGAAGGCCGTCGTCACGGTCTGCTCGACGGACGACCGCTACGACAACGACGTCCACTACATGGGCGGCTCGGTGCTCGCCGTCGACATGCACGCCTGGGCGGCCACCATGCTGGCCTTCGTCTCCCGGCCGCCGGACCCGGCGCAGGTCGGGGACGTGTGGAAGGAGATGTGGCTGAACCGGCTGGAGGCGGTCGAGCCGTTCATCCACACCTGGCTGGAGCACCAGACCCGCGACGCGTACTGGAAGCACGGCAGCGTCTGCGAGGACTACGGCGCCATCAAGGCGTCCGTGCTCGCGGTGGGCGGCTGGCACGACCCGTACCGCGACACCGTGCTGCGGCTGGTCGAGCACCTGGACGCGGCGAAGGTGCGCGGGCTGATCGGCCCGTGGTCGCACCAGTACCCGGACCGCGGGCTGCCCCCGGGGCCCGGCATCGGCTTCCTCCAGGAGACGCTGCGCTGGTGGGACCACCACCTCAAGGGCGCGGACAACGGGGTGATGAACGAGCCCCTGCTGCGGTCCTGGATCAGCGGTTCGCACCGGCCCGCCACGGTCTACGAGACGCTGCCAGGCCGCTGGGTCGGAGACGCGGCCTGGCCGTCGGAGAACGTCGTCCCCGTCGTGTACGCCCTCCAGGGCGGTCCGCAGATCGTCCGGTCACCGCAGCAGACCGGGCTGGACGCCGGCCGCTTCTTCCCCTTCGGCAACGACGGCGACCTGCCACCAGACCAGCGCGACGAGGACGCCAAGTCGGTCTCGTTCGAGTTCCCCGTCGAGGACGCCCCCATCGAGATCCTGGGCCGCCCGAAGGTGAAGCTCCACATCCGGATGGAGGTGCCGCGCGGCCAGGTCATCGCCCGGCTCTGCGACATCGCGCCCGACGGCTCCTCCACCCTGGTCACCCGCGGAGCCCTCAACCTCTCCGCGCGGCACGGCCGCGACCGGTCCGACGACTGGCCGATCGGCGCGACGGAGGACGCGAACTTCGAGCTGAACGGCATCGGGCACACCTTCCCGCGCGGCCACCGGATCAGGCTCGCGGTCTCGTCCTCGTACTGGCCGTGGATCTGGCCGCAGGCCGGTTCGGCGGGCTTCACCCTGGACGCGGACGGCAGCTTCGTCGAGCTTCCGGTGCGCCGCCACACCGAGGACCACGCCATCTCCTTCGGCGAACCGGAGCAGTCGGAAGCGCTCGGCGTCGTGTCCCCGGCGACGCTCGACGAGCAGCGTCCGGAGCGCCTGGTGGTCCGGGACGTCGCCAAGGGCGAGTGGCGCATGGAGGTCGACCCGCGCTACGGGGGCACCCGTGTCTACCCGGACGGGCTCGAATTCACCGAGGACGCGGTGGAGACGTACACGATCCAGGAGCAGGACCCGCTCTCGGCCCGCACCCGCTCGGACTGGACGATCCGGCTGCACCGGCCCGAGATCGCCTGGGACGTACGGATCGAGACCCGTTCGGAGATCGGCGCGGACGCCCAGGACTTCATCACCTCGAACGAAGTGATCTGCAAGGACGGCGGCGAGGTCGTCTTCCACCGGACCTGGGAGAAGCGCATTCCGCGCACCGCGGGCTGATCCGGACATGTTCGGCCGTGGGGTTCCCGGTTTTCCGGGAATCCCACGGAACTTTCGGGGCATTAGGGATAGTTGAGACACTGCCGCTGGGTGGCAACACCGACGTAACGTGTCCCTCAAGAGACCTGGAAAGCGAGGCAGCAACACATGCCCGAGCAGAGCAGCCCGCTCGATCTGGCCGAGGGCGACCCCTTCGGTCCGCACAACCTTCCGTACGGTGTGTTCTCCACCCCCGACCACGCCGGCCACCGCAGGGTCGGTGTCCGCATCGGCAACCACGTGCTGGACGCCGGAGCAGCGGCCCACGCGCTCGGCTCTCCCTACGCACAACTGCTCGCACAGCCCAGCCTGATGCCGCTGCTCGCGGCCGGCCGCACCGCCTGGCGCGACGTGCGACGGGCACTGACGGCCTGGGTGACGGTCCCGGCGCACCGCGCGGACATCGAGCCCCTGCTGCACCCGGTCGACTCCGTGACGCTCCACCTGCCGTACGAGGTCGCGGACTACGTCGACTTCTACGCCAGCGAGCACCACGCCACCAACGTCGGCAAGATCTTCCGGCCCGACGGCGACGCGCTGACCCCCAACTGGAAGCACCTGCCCATCGGTTACCACGGGCGGGCCGGCACGGTCGTCGTGTCGGGCACGGATGTGGTGCGCCCCTCGGGCCAGCGCAAGGCCCCTTCAGACCCGGCGCCGGTCTTCGGCCCGTCCGTGAAGCTGGACATCGAGGCCGAGGTCGGTTTCGTCGTGGGTGTCCCCTCCGAGCAGGGCACCGCGGTGCCCCTCGGCGACTTCCGCGAGCACGTCTTCGGGCTCTGCCTGCTCAACGACTGGTCGGCGCGCGACATCCAGGCGTGGGAGTACGTGCCGCTCGGCCCGTTCCTCGGCAAGTCCTTCGCCACGTCCGTCTCGGCGTGGGTGACCCCGCTGGAGGCGCTGGACGCGGCCCGTACGCAGCCGCCCCGGCGCGACTTCCCGCTGCTTCCCTACCTGGACGACGCGGACGAGGAGGAGCACGGCGGCATCGATCTGCGGATCTCGGTCGCGATCAACGGCCACCTCGTCTCCGAGCCGCCGTTCGCGTCCATGTACTGGACCGCGGCCCAGCAGCTCGCCCAGATGACGGTGAACGGCGCCTCGCTGCGTACCGGCGACCTGTACGGCTCCGGCACCGTCAGCGGCGCCGAGCCGGCCCAGCGCGGCTCCCTCCTGGAGCTCACCTGGAACGGCCGCGACCCGCTGGAACTCCCCGACGGCAAGCGCACGTTCCTGGAGGACGGCGACACGGTCACCCTGACCGCGTGGGCCCCGGGACCGCACGGCACGCGCGTGGGCCTCGGCGAGGTGACGGGGCGGATCGTTCCGTCAGCCTGATGCCACGTGTTGACGGCCGCCCCCCTCGACGGAGAGCGGCCGTCAACGGCACCGATGGGTTCACCTGTTCGCGCGGTTCCGAACGGCTTATCGGCGGATACGCTGGACGGACCCGCGAGACTCCTTCGTATGGGAGCACTGATGAGCATCGAACCCGAGGCGCCCGAGCCGCGGTGGGCGGTTCCGCCCGTGGGCGGCTGGACCGCCGATGACCTGGACACACTCCCGAATCTGCCTCCGCACACGGAGCTGATCGACGGGAGCCTTGTTTTCGTGAGTCCGCAGACTTTCTTCCATTCATGGGCAGTGGACTTCTTCACCTGGCAGCTGCGGTCTCTGGCGCCGCCGGATCTGCAGGTCGTGCGCGAATTCACCATCGACATCGACAGCTACAACCGGCCCGAGCCCGATGTGATCGTCTTCGACAGCGATGTCGTCCCGGACCCCAACCAGACCCGGTTCCTCGCCGAGTCCGTGCAACTGGCAATCGAGGTCGTCTCCCCGGAATCCCTGTCACGGGACCGGGAGACCAAGCCCGTGAAGTACGCCCGGGCGAAGATCCCGCACTTCTGGCGGGTGGAGAACCACGACGGGCGGGCCGTGGTCTACGTCTTCGAGCTGGAGCCCGCCACCGGTGCGTACACCTCGACAGGGATCTTCCACGACCGGATGAAGGTGTCCGTCCCCTTCCCCGTCGATCTCGACCTCACCGCCATCACCCCGCGCCGCCGGGCGGCGGACCCCCGGTAGGACCCTCCGCCCGAGGCGACGGCTCACTCGTACTCGGGCGGTTCCTCGTCCCAGCCGAACTCCGGGTCCGGGGCCGGGACCGTCACCCGGGCCGCAGGCGCGGCTGCCGGTTCCCCGGCCGCCGGCTGCGCCTTCTCCGCCGCGACGGCCGCGCCCGCTGCCTGCTGCGGCAGCGGCGTGGGTTCGGCCGCACCGAACGTCGCCAGGACCTCCAGCACCCCGTCGCCGTACGTCGCCAGCTTCTTCTCGCCCAGGCCGCTGATCCCGCCCAGCTCGTCCCGCGAACCGGGACGCAGCGCGGCGATCTCCCGCAGCGTGGCGTCGTGGAAGATCACGTACGCCGGGAGTCCCAGCTCCTTCGCCTGGGCGCCCCGCCAGGCGCGCAGCGCCTCGAAGACCGGGACGGCCGACTCCGGGAGGTCGGCGACGGCGGCCTTCCCCTTGCGCTCGCCCTTCGCGGAGGACGCGGACCGGGACGTGGGCTTCTTCGGCTCCTTGCGCAGCAGCACCTCGCGCTCACGTCCGAGGACGGAGGCACTGTCGTCGGTGAGCACCAGCGTGCCGTACTCGCCCTCGACCGCCAGGAGGCCCTGGGCCAGCAGCTGGCGCACGACGCCCCGCCATTCGGCCTCGGCCAGCTCCTCGCCGATGCCGAAGACCGAGAGCTGGTCGTGGTCGAACTGGATGATCTTCGCGGTCTTCCGGCCGAGCAGGATGTCGATGATCTGGCCCGCGCCGAACTTCTGGCCGCGCTCCCGCTTCAGCCGCACCACCGTGGACAGCAGTTTCTGCGCGACGACCGTGCCGTCCCAGGTCTCGGGCGGGGTGAGGCAGGTGTCGCAGTTGCCACAGGTCTCCGCCCCGGGCTCCTGGCCGAAGTACGTCAGGAGCTGGGCGCGGCGGCACTGGACGGTCTCGCACAGGGCCAGCATGGAGTCCAGGTGGGAGGCCGCGCGGCGCCGGAACGCCTCGTCGCCCTCGCCACCCTGGATCAGCTTGCGCTGCTGGACGACGTCCTGGAGCCCGTACGCCATCCAGGCCGTGGAGGGCGCGCCGTCCCGCCCGGCGCGGCCGGTCTCCTGGTAGTACCCCTCGACCGACTTGGGCAGGTCGAGGTGGGCGACGAAACGGACGTCGGGTTTGTCGATGCCCATGCCGAAGGCGATGGTCGCGACGACGACCAGGCCCTCCTCGCGGAGGAAGCGCGACTGGTGCAGGGCGCGCGTGCCGGAGTCCAGGCCCGCGTGGTACGGCACGGCCTCGATGCCGTTGCGGCAGAGGTACTCGGCGGTCTTCTCGGTGGAGTTGCGCGAGAGGCAGTAGACGATGCCCGCGTCCCCGGCGTGCTCCTCCTTGAGGAAGGTGAGCAGTTGCTTCTTCGGGTCGGCCTTGGGCACGACGCGGTACTGGATGTTGGGCCGGTCGAAGCTCGCCACGAAGTGCTTGGCGTCCGGCATCCCCAGGCGCTGGGTGATCTCCTGGTGCGTGGCGTCCGTCGCGGTCGCGGTCAGTGCGATGCGGGGTACGTCGGGCCAGCGCTCGCCCAGCACGGACAGGGCCAGGTAGTCGGGGCGGAAGTCGTGGCCCCACTGGGCCACGCAGTGCGCCTCGTCGATGGCGAAGACGGAGATCTCGCCGCGGGCGAGCAGCGCGAGGGTGGAGTCCAGTCGCAGCCGCTCGGGGGCGAGGTAGAGCAGGTCGAGCTCGCCCGCGAGGAACTGGGACTCCATCGAGCGGCGCTCGTCGAAGTCCTGCGTGGAGTTGACGAAGCCGGCCCGCACGCCCAGCGCCCGCAGGGCGTCCACCTGGTCCTGCATGAGGGCGATGAGCGGCGAGATCACGATGCCGGTGCCGGGCCTGACCAGGGCCGGGATCTGGTAGCAGAGGGACTTGCCGCCACCGGTCGGCATGAGCACGACGGCGTCGCCGCCCGCCACCACATGGTCGATGACGGCGCCCTGCTCGCCGCGGAACGCCTCGTACCCGAACACCCGGTGAAGCGTCTGCTGTGCTTCGCTCTCGGCCACACTCATGGTCACGCCCGTCCCGCTCATCTGCTCTGTCCCCCGTGGTCCGCGCTGTCCGACCTGTCCCGTCCCCCACCACGATAGGCGGCGCCTACGACAACGCCGGACGGGCTCGAAGTCGAGCCCGTCCGGCGTGGAGGACAGTGAGTACCGCCGCGGCTACCGCACGAACACTCCGGCCTGGCTCGCCAGGTCCAGGAAGTACTGCGGGGCCAGGCCCAGCACCAGCGTCACGGCCACTCCGACCGCGATCGTCGTCATCGTCAGCGGGGACGGGACGGCGACCGTGGGGCCGTCCGCCTTCGGCTCGCTGAAGAACATCAGGACGATGACCCGGATGTAGAAGAACGCGGCGATGGCCGAGGAGATCACACCGACCACGACCAGGCCGCCCGCGCCGCCCTCCGCCGCCGCCTTGAACACGGCGAACTTGCCGGAGAAGCCGGAGGTGAGCGGGATGCCGGCGAACGCCAGGAGGAACACCGCGAAGACCGCGGCGACCAGCGGCGAGCGGCGGCCGAGCCCGGCCCACTTCGACAGGTGCGTCGCCTCGCCGCCCGCGTCGCGCACCAGGGTGACGACGGCGAAGGCGCCGACCGTCACGAAGGAGTACGCGACCAGGTAGAAGAGGACCGAGGAGATGCCCTGCGGCGTGGTGGCGATGACACCCGCGAGGATGAAGCCCGCGTGCGCGATGGACGAGTAGGCGAGCAGTCGCTTGATGTCGGTCTGGGTGATCGCGACGATCGCGCCGCCCAGCATCGTGACGATGGCCACCGCCCACATGACCGGACGCCAGTCCCAGGCGAGGCCCGGCAGCACCACGTACAGCAGACGCAGCAGCGCACCGAACGCGGCGACCTTCGTGGCCGCCGCCATGAATCCGGTGACCGGGGTCGGGGCGCCCTGGTAGACGTCCGGCGTCCACATGTGGAACGGGACGGCACCGACCTTGAAGAGCAGACCGGTCACGATCATCGCGCCGCCGATGAGCAGCAGCACGTCGTTGCCCATGGTGTCGGCGAGCGCCGGGTCGATGCCCTGGACGGAGCCGTCCACCACGCCGGCGATGGTGGCGTACGAGACGGAGCCCGCGTACCCGTAGAGCAGCGCGATCCCGAAGAGCAGGAACGCGGAGGAGAAGGCGCCGAGCAGGAAGTACTTCACCGCGGCCTCCTGCGACATCAGCCGCTTGCGGCGGGCGACGGCGCACAGGAGGTAGAGCGGCAGGGAGAAGACTTCCAGCGCGATGAAGAGCGTCAGCAGATCGTTGGCGGCCGGGAAGACCAGCATGCCCGCGACGGCGAAGAGCACCAGCGGGAAGACCTCGGTCGTGGTGAATCCGGCCCGGACCGCGGCCTTCTCGCTGTCGCTGCCCGGTACGGAACCGGCCTGCGCGGCGAAGGAGTCGACGCGGTTTCCGTGCGTCCCCGGGTCCAGGCGCCGTTCCGCGAAGGTGAAGACGGCGACCATGGAGACCAGGAGAATGGTGCCCTGCAGGAACAGCGCGGGGCCGTCCACGGCGATGGCGCCCATCGCCGCGATGTGGGCCTTGGTCGTGCCGTACCCGCCGGCCGCCAGGCCGACGACGGCGGCGAAGGCGGCGGCGAGCGCGACGACGGTCAGGAACACCTGCGTGTGGTACCGGCCCCTGCGCGGGACGAACGCCTCCGCCAGCACGCCGAGGACGGCGGCGCCGACGACGATCAGGACGGGCGCCAGTTGGGCGTACTCGATGGTCGGCGCCGTGAACGTGTCGCCCGGAGCGGCCGATGTCACCCCGCCCATCGTTGTCCACAGGCCGTGGACAGCTGTTGCGCTCACTTGGCGGCCTCCACCTCGGGCTGGGGGTCCTGCTTCTGTACGTCCTGCATGGTGTGCTGGACCGCGGGGTTGACGACCTCGGTCAGCGGCTTCGGGAACACCCCGAGGAAGATCAGCACCGCGATCAGCGGAAGGGCGACCGCCAGCTCCCGGACCTTGAGGTCGGGCATGCCCCGGACCTCGGCCCTGACCGGTCCCGTCATCGTCCGCTGGTAGAGCACCAGGACGTAGAGCGCGGCCAGCACGATGCCGGAGGTGGCGATGACGCCCGCCGCCGGATACACGCTGAACGTGCCGACCAGGACCAGGAATTCACTGACGAACGGTGCCAGCCCCGGCAGGGAGAGCGTGGCCAGACCACCGATCAGGAAGGTCCCGGCCAGGACCGGTGCCACCTTCTGCACCCCGCCGTAGTCGGCGATGAGCCGGGAGCCGCGCCGCGTGATCAGGAACCCGGCGACCAGCATCAGCGCGGCCGTCGAGATCCCGTGGTTGACCATGTAGAGCGTGGCGCCGGACTGGCCCTGGCTCGTCATCGCGAAGATGCCGAGGACGATGAAGCCGAAGTGCGAGATCGAGGCGTACGCGATCAGCCTCTTGATGTCCCGCTGGCCGACCGCGAGCAGTGCCCCGTACACGATGGAGATCAGCGCGAGCACGATGATCACCGGGGTCGCCCACTTGCTGGCCTCCGGGAACAGCTGGAGGCAGAAGCGGAGCATCGCGAAGGTACCGACCTTGTCGACGATCGCGGTGATCAGCACGGCGACCGGCGCCGTGGCCTCGCCCATGGCGTTGGGCAGCCAGGTGTGCAGCGGCCACAGCGGGGCCTTCACCGCGAAGGCGAAGAAGAACCCGAGGAACAGCCACCGCTCGGTGCTGGTCGCCATCTCCAGCGAACCGTTGGCCCGGGCCTCGGCGATCTCGGCGAGCGAGAAGCTCCCCGCGACCACGTACAGACCGATCACCGCGGCCAGCATGATGAGCCCGCCGGCCAGGTTGTAGAGGAGGAACTTGACCGCGGCGTACGAGCGCTGCGCCGCGGCGTTCTCGTCGCTACCGGAGTGCGCCCGGTCCCCGAAGCCGCCGATGAGGAAGTACATCGGGATGAGCATGGCTTCGAACAGGATGTAGAAGAGGAAGACGTCGGTGGCCTCGAAGGAGAGGATCACCATCGCTTCGACCATCAGGATCAGGGCGAAGAAGCCCTGGGTGGGCCGCCAGCGGGAGGACTTCGTCTCCAGGGGGTCGGCGTCGTGCCAGCCGGCCAGGATGACGAAGGGGATCAGCAGCGCGGTGAGCGCGAGGAGCGCCACCCCGATGCCGTCCACACCCAGCTCGTACCGCACGCCGAAGTCCGCGATCCAGGCGTGCGATTCGGTCAGCTGGTAGCGGTCGCCGCCGGGCTCGAAGCGGGCGAACACGAGGCCCGCCAGGACGAGGGTGCCGAGCGAGAACAGCAGGGCCAGCCATTTGGCGGCGGTGCGCCGCGCGGCCGGGACGGCGGCGGTGGCGATCGCTCCGATCGCCGGAAGCGCCGCCGTCGCTGTCAGGAGGGGAAAGGACATGTGATCAGACCGCCCTCATCAGCAGGGTCGCGGCGATGAGAACCGCCGTACCGCCGAACATCGAGACCGCGTAGGTGCGGGCGTAGCCGTTCTGCAGCTTGCGCAGCCGGCCGGAGAGCCCGCCGACCGAAGCGGCCGTACCGTTGACGACGCCGTCGACCAGACTGTGGTCGACGTAGACGAGCGAGCGGGTGAGGTGCTCACCGCCCCGGACCAGGACCACGTGGTTGAAGTCGTCCTGGAGGAGATCGCGGCGGGCGGCCCGGGTGAGCAGCGAACCGCGCGGGGCGACGACCGGGACGGGCCTGCGCCCGTACATCACCCAGGCGAGGGCGACGCCGATGAGCAGCACCACCATGGTGGCGCCCGTGACGGTGGCCGCGCTGATCGGGGCGTGCCCGTGCTCGTACTGGGTGACGGGCTCCAGCCAGTGCGTGAAGCGGTCGCCGATCGAGAAGAACCCGCCCGCGAACACCGAGCCGAAGGCCAGCACGATCATCGGGATCGTCATCGACTTCGGGGACTCGTGCGGGTGCGGCTCGTGACCCTCGGCGTCGGGCTGCCAGCGCTTCTCGCCGAAGAAGGTCATCAGCATCACGCGCGTCATGTAGAACGCGGTGATCGCCGCGCCCAGCAGGGCGACAGAGCCGAGGATCCAGCCCTCGGTGCCGCCCTTCGCGAAGGCGGCCTCGATGATCTTGTCCTTGGAGAAGAAGCCGGAGAGGCCGGGGAAGCCGATGATCGCGAGGTAGCCGAGGCCGAAGGTGACGAAGGTGACCGGCATGTACTTCCGGAGGCCGCCGTACTTGCGCATGTCGACCTCGTCGTTCATGCCGTGCATGACCGAACCGGCGCCGAGGAATAGCCCGGCCTTGAAGAATCCGTGCGTCACCAGGTGCATGATCGCGAAGACGTAGCCGATGGGGCCGAGGCCCGCGGCGAGGATCATGTAGCCGATCTGCGACATCGTCGACCCGGCGAGGGCCTTCTTGATGTCGTCCTTGGCGCAACCGACGATCGCACCGAACAGGAGCGTGACCGCGCCGACGACGACCACGGCCAGCTGGGCGTCGGGAGCGGCGTTGAAGATCGCGCCGGACCTGACGATCAGATAGACACCCGCGGTGACCATGGTGGCGGCGTGGATGAGGGCGGAGACCGGGGTCGGGCCCTCCATCGCGTCACCTAGCCAGGACTGCAGCGGGACCTGGGCCGACTTGCCGCAGGCCGCCAGGAGGAGCATCAGGCCGATCGCCGTCAGCTTGCCCTCGCTCGTCTCGCCGGTCGCCGCGAGCACCGGACCGAAGGCGAAGGTGCCGAAGGTGGTGAACATCAGCATGATCGCGATCGACAGACCCATGTCGCCGACGCGGTTGACCAGGAACGCCTTCTTGGCGGCGGTCGCCGCGCTGGGCTTGTGCTGCCAGAAGCCGATGAGCAGGTACGACGCCAGACCGACGCCCTCCCACCCGACGTACAGCAGCAGGTAGTTGTCGGCGATGACCAGCAGGAGCATCGCCGCGAGGAAGAGGTTCAGATAGCCGAAGAAGCGGCGACGGCGTTCGTCGTGCTCCATGTAGCCGATCGAGTAGATGTGGATCAGCGTGCCCACACCGGTGATCAGCAGAACGAACGTCATCGACAGTTGGTCGAGCTGGAACGCGACATCGGCCTGGAAGCCCTCGACCGGAATCCAGCTGAACAGATGCTGACGCATCGTCCGGGCCTCGGTCTCGTACCCCAGCATGGCGCTGAAGAGCACGACACCGACGCCGAACGAGGCGGCGGCGAGCAGGGTGCCGATCCAGTGGCCGGCCCGGTCGAGCCGACGGCCGCCGCAGAGCAGCACCGCCGCTCCGAGCAGGGGCGCCGCGACCAGCAGCGCAATCAGGTTCTCCACGATTCCGACCCCTTACAGCTTCATCAGGCTGGCGTCGTCGACCGAGGCCGAGTGGCGGGAGCGGAACAGCGACACGATGATCGCGAGCCCGACGACGACCTCCGCGGCGGCGACGACCATCGTGAAGAAGGCGATGATCTGGCCGTCGAGGTTGCCGTGCATCCGGGAGAACGTGACGAGCGCGAGGTTGCACGCGTTGAGCATCAGCTCCACGCACATGAACACCACGATCGCGTTCCGCCTGATCAGCACCCCGGAGGCGCCGATGGTGAACAAAAGGGCCGCGAGGTAGAGGTAGTTGACCGGGTTCACTTGGCGACCTCCTCTTCGTCGTTGTCACGGCCCAGCCGTGCCTCCGAGCGCTGTTCCAGCGCCTTGAGGTCGGCGAGTGCCTCGTTCGACACGTCACGCATCTGGCCGCGCTTGCGCAGCGTCTGCATGACGGTGAGTTCGGACGGGGTGCCGTCCGGGAGAAGCCCCGCGATGTCCACCGCGTTGTGCCGGGCGTAGACACCCGGCGCGGGCAGCGGCGGCAGGTGACTGCTGCGCACCCGGTCCTCGGACATCTCCCGCTGCGTCTTGGCCCGCTCGGTGCGCTCGCGGTGCGTGAGCACCATCGCGCCGACCGTCGCCGTGATCAGCAGGGCGCCGGTGATCTCGAAGGCGAAGACGTACTTGGTGAAGATGAGGCTTGCGAGCCCCTCGACGTTCCCGCCGTGCGCGGCGTTGGCGGCGCCGAGCCCGTTGAAGCTGTTCAGCGAGGCGTTGCCGATGCCCGCGCAGAGCAGGATGCCGAAGCCGAGCCCGCAGCCGGCGGCCAGCCAGCGCTGGCCCTTGAGCGTCTCCTTCAGCGAGTCCGCCGCCGTGACGCCGACGAGCATGACCACGAAGAGGAACAGCATCATGATCGCGCCGGTGTAAACGACGATCTGGACGACACCGAGGAAGTACGCCCCGTTGGCGAGGTAGAAGACCGCGAGGATGATCATGGTCGCGGCGAGTGACAGTGCGCTGTGCACCGCCTTCTTCATCAGGACGGTGGAGAGTGCGCCGATCACGGCGACCGTGCCGAGGATCCAGAACTGGACGGCCTCGCCGGTCGAGGTGACGGAGGCCGCGGCGGCCAGGCCGGTCATGCGTCCACCTCCTCGTCCGCGGGGGCCTTCTCGTTCGCGGGGGCCTTCTCGTTCGCGTCCTCGGAGACCGCCTCCTGGCGCTCCGTACCCGGCGCGGCCTCGGTCACCAGGCCCCGGTAGTAGTCCTGTTCGTCCATGCCGGGGAAGATCGCGTGCGGACTGTCGACCATGCCTTCCTCCAGCCCGGCGAGCAGCTCGTCCTTGGTGTAGATCAGGCTCTCGCGAGTGGTGTTGGCGAGCTCGAACTCGTTCGTCATCGTCAGCGCCCGTGTGGGGCAAGCCTCGATGCACAGTCCGCAGAGAATGCAGCGCGCGTAGTTGATCTGGTAGACGCGGCCGTAGCGCTCACCCGGGGAGTAGCGCTCCTCCGCGGTGTTGTCCGCGCCCTCCACGTAGATCGCGTCGGCCGGACAGGCCCAGGCGCACAGCTCGCAGCCGACACACTTCTCCAGGCCGTCGGGATGACGGTTGAGCTGATGCCGGCCGTGGAAGCGCGGCGCCGTCACCTTCTGCGTCTCCGGATACTGCTCCGTCAGCCGCTTCTTGAACATGGCCTTGAAGGTCACGCCGAAGCCGGCCACAGGATTCTGGAACTTCTCCCCTGAGGGCTCTGATGACTCAGACACCGTCAGCCTCCTTTCCGTCACTCGAATTCTCGTCACTGTGAGTATCCGACCCACCACTGACAACGAGCTCGCGCTCACGTCGCGATCTGCGCCGCGGCACCGGCGGCAGGGTCTGTCCGGGCAGCGGCGGCACCGGGAACCCGCCCGCCATCGGGTCGAACTCCGGCTCGGGTCCGGCCGCCGCGTCCGCCTCCTTGACCTTGCGGTCGCGGAAGATGTCGACGACGAAGGAGATCAGCAGGATCGCGATCACGGCCCCGGCGACGTACAGGACGATCTTCGAGAAGTCGTAGCCCTCGTTGCGCAGCGCGCGGACGGTGGCGACCAGCATCAGCCAGACCACCGAGACCGGGATCAGGACCTTCCAGCCGAGCTTCATCAGCTGGTCGTAGCGCACGCGTGGCAGCGTGCCGCGCAGCCAGATGAAGAAGAACAGCAGCAACTGGACCTTGATGACGAACCAGAGCAGCGGCCACCAGCCGTGGTTCGCGCCCTCCCAGAAGGTGCTGACCGGGTACGGAGCCCGCCAGCCGCCCAGGAACAGGGTCACGGAGACCGCGGAGACGGTGACCATGTTGACGTACTCGGCGAGCATGAACATCGCGAACTTGATCGACGAGTACTCGGTGTTGAAGCCGCCCACGAGGTCGCCCTCGGACTCGGGCATGTCGAACGGTGCGCGGTTGGTCTCGCCGACCATCGTGACGATGTAGATGATGAAGGAGACCGGCAGCAGGATGACGAACCAGCGGTCCTCCTGCGCCTCCACGATCTTCGAGGTCGACATCGACCCGGAGTAGAGGAAGACCGAGGCGAACGCGGCGCCCATCGCGATCTCGTAGCTGATCATCTGGGCGCAGGAACGCAGTCCGCCTAGCAGCGGGTACGTCGATCCGGAGGACCAGCCCGCCAGCACGATGCCGTAGATACCGACCGAGGCGACCGCGAGGATGTACAGCATCGCGATCGGCAGGTCGGTCAGCTGCATCGCCGTACGGTGCCCGAAGACCGACACCTCGTTGCCCGCGGGACCGAACGGGATCACCGCGATCGCCATGAACGCGGGGATGGCGGCGATGATCGGCGCCAGGACGTAGACGACCTTGTCCGCCCGCTTGACGATGACGTCTTCCTTCAGCATCAGCTTGATGCCGTCGGCGAGGGACTGGAGCATGCCCCAGGGTCCGTGCCGGTTGGGTCCGATGCGCAGTTGCATCCAGGCGACGACCTTGCGCTCCCACACGATGGAGAAGAGCACGGTCACCATCAGGAACGCGAAGCAGAAGACCGCCTTGATGGCGACCAGCCACCAGGGGTCGGTGCCGAACATCGAGAGATCCTCGGCGGCGAGCACCGCACCCTGCGGTGCCGCGGCGAGTTGAGCGAGGCCAGTCACGCTCGCACCTCCGGTGAGTCTGCGGGGGCTCCGGCGGCGGGGCCGATCCGGACCAGTCCGCCGGGCTGCGCGCCCGTGCCGGCAGGGACGCCCTTCCCGGTGGAGTTCAGCGGCACCCAGACCACCCGGTCCGGCATGACGGTGACGGCGAGCGGGAAGACGACGGTGCCGGTGGGGCCGGTGACGGCCAGCAGGTCGCCGTCCTTCACTCCGGTCTCCGCCGCGGTGGTCGCCGACAGCCGGGCGACGGCCGCGTGCCGGGTCCCGGCCAGCGCCTCGTCGCCCTCCTGCAGCCGGCCCAGGTCGAGCAGCATCCGGTGGCCCGCGAGGACCGCCTCGCCGTCGCCGGGCCTGGGCAGCGGCTGAGCGGACTCCCGCGGTTCGTCGGCGAGGGACCCTGCCCAGCCGCCGAGCCGGTCCAGCTCGCGCCGGGCCGCCCTCAGATCCGGCAGCGCCAGCTGACCGGGACGACCAGCGCCTCCGGCGCGGGCGAGTGCGTCGGCCAGCATGTGCAGCACCCGGGCGTCGCTCGGGGCGAGCGTCCGCGCCATCTGCTCCGGCTTCAGCGCCGCCTCGAACATCCGGGCCCTGCCCTCCCAGTTGAGGAAGGTGCCGGGCTTCTCGGCTACCGCCGCGACGGGGAAGACCACATCGGCCCGCCGGGTGACCTCGCTGGGCCGAAGCTCCAGCGAGACCAGGAAACCGACCTGGTCCAGTGCCTCCAGCGCACGGGCCGGGTCCGGCAGGTCCACGGTCTCCACACCGGCGACGAGCAGGGCGCCCAGTTCGCCGGTGGCCGCTGCCTCGACGATCTGGCCGGTGTCGCGGCCGTAACGGGAGGGGAGTTCGGCTACGCCCCAGAGGGACGCCACCTCCTCCCTCGCCCGCGGGTCGGTCGCCGGGCGTCCGCCGGGCAGCAGCGAAGGCAGTGCGCCCGCCTCGACGGCGCCCCGCTCGCCGGCCCGCCGCGCAATCCACACGAGCGTGGCGCCGGTGGCGGCGGCGGTCCGTACGACCGCGCTCAGCGCGCCCGGCACTCCGGCCAGCCGCTCACCGACGACGATCACCGAACCGGAGCCGCGCAGCGCCTCGGCCGCGACGGCTCCGTCGCCGTCCAGGCCGACACCGCCCGCGAGCGCGTCGAGCCACTCGGTTTCGGTGCCCGGGGCGGCGGGAAGCAGCGTGCCGCCCGCCTTCGTGAGACCGCGCGTGGCGTGCGTGGCGAGGGCGAAGGTCCGCTGCCCGTGCTTCCGGTTGGCCTTGCGCAGCCGGAGGAAGACGCCGGGCGCCTCCTCCTCGGACTCGAACCCGACGAGCAGAACGGCCGGGGCCTTCTCCAGCGTGGTGTACGTGACACCGCTGCCGTCCAGGTCACGGCCGCGCCCGGCCACACGGGCGGCCAGGAAGTCGGCCTCCTCGCTGCTGTGGACGCGGGCCCGGAAGTCGATGTCGTTCGTGTCGAGGGCGACCCGCGCGAACTTGCTGTACGCGTAGGCGTCCTCGACGGTCAGCCGGCCGCCGGTGAGTACACCGGTACGGCCCCGGGCGGCGGCGAGCCCGCGGGCCGCCGTCTCCAGCGCCTCGGGCCAGCTCGCCGGTTCGAGCACGCCGTCCGCGTTGCGGACGAGCGGCGTGGTGAGCCGGTCGCGCTGCTGGGCGTACCGGAAACCGAAGCGGCCCTTGTCGCAGAGCCACTCCTCGTTGACCTCGGGGTCGTTGGACGCCAGGCGCCGCATGACCTTGCCGCGCCGGTGGTCCGTACGGGTGGCGCAGCCGCCCGCGCAGTGCTCGCACACCGAGGGCGTCGACACCAGGTCGAAGGGCCGGGAGCGGAATCGGTACGCCGCCGAGGTCAGCGCCCCGACCGGGCAGATCTGGATGGTGTTGCCGGAGAAGTACGACTCGAAGGGGTCGCCCTGTCCCGTACCGACCTGCTGGAGCGCGCCGCGCTCGATCAGCTCGATCATCGGGTCGCCCGCCACCTGGTTGGAGAACCGGGTGCAGCGCGCGCAGAGCACGCACCGCTCACGGTCCAGCAGCACCTGGGTGGAGATCG
The DNA here is from genome assembly GCF_042717135.1 of Streptomyces sp. NPDC058620. Taxonomy (NCBI): domain Bacteria; kingdom Bacillati; phylum Actinomycetota; class Actinomycetes; order Kitasatosporales; family Streptomycetaceae; genus Streptomyces; species Streptomyces sp. NPDC058620. The sequence goes on along the minus strand of NZ_JBHXQO010000002.1, from coordinate 321,819 downwards.
GAACGGGCTTCTCGAACGTGCGCTTCTTCCCGTCGAACCGGGAGTCGGTGCCGCCGTGCGACATCGCCTGGTTCTGCAGGGGGCACTCGCCGCCCTTGTCGCAGACGGGGCAGTCCAGCGGGTGGTTGATGAGCAGCAGCTCCATCACACCCTTCTGGGCCTTGTCCGCGACGGGCGAGGTGAGCTGCGACTTCACGACCATGCCGTCGGTGCACGTGATGGTGCAGGACGCCATCGGCTTGCGCTGTCCCTCGACCTCGACGATGCACTGGCGGCAGGCGCCCACGGGGTCGAGGAGCGGGTGGTCGCAGAAGCGCGGGATCTCGATGCCGAGGAGCTCGGCGGCCCGGATGACGAGGGTGCCCTTGGGCACGCTGATCTCGATGCCGTCGATGGTCAGCGTGACAAGGTCCTCGGGCGGAACCGCCGCCTCGCCGCCCCCGGAGGGCGCACTCGTGGTGACTGTCATGCGTTCACCCCCCGGTGAGCGTTCTTGTCGTCGGCCCAGAGGGTCGACTTGGCGGGATCGAAGGGGCAGCCCCTGCCCGTGATGTGCTGCTCGTACTCCTCGCGGAAGTACTTCAGCGAGGAGAAGATCGGCGAGGCGGCGCCGTCGCCGAGGGCGCAGAAGGACTTGCCGTTGATGTTGTCGGCGATGTCGTTGAGCTTGTCCAGGTCCGACATCCGGCCCTTGCCCGCTTCGATGTCGCGGAGCAACTGGACCAGCCAGTAGGTGCCTTCGCGGCAGGGCGTGCACTTGCCGCAGGACTCATGGGCGTAGAACTCCGTCCAGCGGGTGACGGCCCTGACCACACAGGTGGTCTCGTCGAAGCACTGGAGCGCCTTGGTGCCGAGCATGGAACCGGCGGCGCCGACGCCCTCGTAGTCGAGCGGGACGTCGAGGTGTTCCTCGGTGAACATCGGGGTGGACGAGCCGCCGGGGGTCCAGAACTTCAGACGGTGACCGGCCCGGATGCCGCCGCTCATGTCGAGGAGCTGGCGCAGCGTGATGCCGAGCGGGGCCTCGTACTGGCCGGGACTGGTGACGTGCCCGCTGAGCGAGTACAGCGTGAAGCCCGGGGACTTCTCGCTGCCCATCGACTTGAACCAGTCCTTGCCCCGGTTCAGGATCGCGGGAACGGAGGCGATCGACTCGACGTTGTTCACCACGGTGGGGCAGGCGTACAGACCGGCGACCGCGGGGAAGGGCGGACGCAGCCGGGGCTGGCCGCGCCGTCCTTCGAGTGAGTCGAGCAGTGCGGTTTCCTCACCGCAGATGTACGCGCCGGCGCCCGCGTGCACGGTGAGTTCCAGGTCGAGCCCGGAGCCCTGGATGTTCTTCCCGAGGTATCCGGCCTCGTACGCCTCGCGGACCGCCTCGTGCAGACGCCGCAGCACGGGGACGACTTCACCGCGCAGATAGATGAAGGCGTGGGAGGAGCGGATCGCGTAGCAGGCGATCACCATGCCCTCGATGAGGCTGTGCGGGTTGGCGAAGAGGAGCGGGATGTCCTTGCAGGTCCCGGGCTCCGACTCGTCGGCGTTGACGACCAGGTAGTGCGGCTTGCCGTCGCCCTGCGGGATGAACTGCCACTTCATCCCGGTGGGGAAGCCGGCGCCGCCGCGTCCGCGCAGACCGGAGTCCTTGACGTACGCGATGAGGTCGTCCGGCGACATGGCGAGGGCCTTGCGCAGACCCTCGTAGCCGTCGTGACGCCGGTAGGTCTCCAGCGTCCAGGACTCCGGCTCGTCCCAGAAGGCGGACAGGACCGGTGCCAGAAGCTTCTCGGGGCTGGTCCCGTTCTTGTCGATCTCGGCAGCCAACGTCATCACTCCCCCTCCTCGGCGACAGGACCGGCCGGGTGGTCCGGGTCGGAGGCCGAGGTCTGCTGCGGTGCGTCGTGGGAGCTGAGGTGCTCGGCGCCCTTGTGCGGTTCGTCCCGCGGGACCTCGCCGCGGGGGCCGACCACGCGCGCGTGCGGGGCCTCGCCCCTGGCGAGCTTCAGCCCGGTCAGCGAGGCGGGGCCCGCCCCGCCGGTGGCCTCGACGGCGCCGGGGCGCTCGTCGGGGAATCCGGCCAGGATGCGGGCCGTGTCCTTGTAGGTGCAGAGCGGGGCGCCGCGGGTGGGCTCGACGGTCCGGCCCGCGATGAGGTCGTCGACGAGCTGCGTCGCGCTCTCGGGCGTCTGGTTGTCGAAGAACTCCCAGTTCACCATCACGACGGGGGCGAAGTCGCAGGCCGCGTTGCACTCGATGTGTTCGAGCGTGACCTTGCCGTCCTCGGTCGTCTCGTCGTTGCCGACGCCCAGGTGGTCCTTGAGCCGGTCGAAGATGGCGTCGCCGCCCATGACCGCGCACAGGGTGTTGGTGCAGACACCGACCTGGTAGTCGCCGCTCGGCCTGCGCCGGTACATCGAATAGAAGGTCGCGACCGCGTTCACCTCGGCGGTGGTGAGGTCGAGGAGTTCGGCGCAGAAGGCCATGCCCGTACGGGAGACGTACCCCTCCTCGGACTGCACGAGGTGGAGCAGCGGCAGCAGCGCGGAGCGGCTGCCGGGGTAGCGGGCGATCACCTCCTTCGCGTCCGCTTCGAGCCGGGCGCGCACCTCGGCCGGGAAGCCGGGGGCGGGGAGCTGCGGCATCCCCAGACTGACCTCTTGATTGATTCCGGTCACCGGTCGACGCCTCCCATCACGGGGTCGATGGACGCGACGGCGACGATGACGTCGGCGACCTGGCCGCCCTCGCACATCGCCGCCATGGCCTGGAGGTTGGTGAAGGACGGGTCACGGAAGTGGACCCGGTAGGGGCGGGTGCCGCCGTCCGAGACGACATGCACGCCGAGCTCGCCCTTGGGCGACTCGATCGCGGTGTACGTCTGTCCTGCCGGGACCCGGAAGCCCTCGGTCACCAGCTTGAAGTGGTGGATCAGGGCCTCCATGGAGGTGCCCATGATCTTCTTGATGTGGTCGAGCGAGTTGCCGAGTCCGTCCGGGCCGAGCGCGAGCTGCGCGGGCCAGGCGATCTTCTTGTCGGCGACCATGACCGGACCCGGTGCGAGCCGGTCCAGACACTGCTCGACGATCCGCAGCGACTGGCGCATCTCTTCCAGGCGGATGAGGAAGCGGCCGTAGGAGTCGCACGTGTCCGCGGTGGGCACGTCGAACTCGTAGTTCTCGTAGCCGCAGTACGGGTCGCTCTTGCGCAGGTCGTGCGGGAGTCCGGCGGAGCGCAGGACGGGACCGGTGGCGCCGAGCGCCACGCAGCCGGTCAGGTCGAGATAGCCGACGTCCTGCATGCGGGCCTTGAAGATGGGGTTGCCGGTGGCGAGCTTGTCGTACTCCGGCAGGTTCTTCTTCATGGTCTTGACGAACTCGCGCAGCTGGTCGACCGCGCCCGGGGGCAGGTCCTGGGCGAGTCCGCCGGGCCGGATGAACGCGTGGTTCATCCGGAGGCCGGTGATCAGCTCGAAGAGATCGAGAACGAGTTCACGATCGCGGAAGCCGTAGATCATGATCGTGGTGGCGCCGAGCTCCATGCCGCCGGTGGCGATGCACACCAGGTGGGAGGAGATCCGGTTGAGCTCCATCAGCAGGACGCGCAGGACGGTGGCCCGGTCGGGGATCTGGTCCTCGATGCCGAGCAGCTTCTCGACGCCGAGGCAGTACGCGGCCTCGTTGAAGAACGGCGTCAGATAGTCCATGCGCGTGACGAAGGTGGTGCCCTGCGTCCAGTTCCGGAATTCGAGGTTCTTCTCGATGCCGGTGTGGAGGTAGCCGATGCCGCAGCGGGCTTCGGTGACGGTCTCGCCGTCGATCTCCAGGATCAGCCTCAGCACGCCGTGCGTGGACGGGTGCTGGGGGCCCATGTTGACGATGATGCGCTCGTCGTCGGCCTTGAGCGCCGACTCGACGACCTCGTCCCAGTCGCCGCCGGTGACTGTATATACAGTCCCCTCGGTCGTGGCGCGGGGAGTTGCGTGGGGAGTGGTCATCAGGAGTACGACCTCCGCTGGTCCGGAGCCGGGATCTGGGCGCCCTTGTACTCGACGGGGATGCCGCCGAGGGGGTAGTCCTTGCGCTGCGGGAAGCCCTGCCAGTCGTCCGGCATCATGATCCGGGTCAGGGCCGGATGCCCGTCGAAGACGAGCCCGAAGAAGTCGTACGTCTCGCGCTCGTGCCAGTCGTTGGTCGGGTAGACCGCGACGAGGGACGGGATGTGCGGATCGCTGTCCGGGGCCGACACCTCCAGGCGGATCAGCCGGCCGTGGGTGAGCGAGCGCAGGTGGTAGACGGCGTGCAGCTCGCGGCCCACGTCCCCGAGGAAGTGGACGCCGCTGACGCCCGTACAGAGCTCGAAGCGCAGGGCCGGGTCGTCGCGCAGGGTCCTGGCGACCTGGACGAGGTGTTCCCGGGTGATGTGGAAGGTGAGCTCGCCCCGGTCGACGACGGTCTTCTCGATGACGTTGGCGGGAAGCAGGCCCTGTTCCTCCAGGGCCCCTTCGAGCTCGTCGGCCACTTCGTCGAACCAGCCGCCGTACGGGCGGGCCGTGGGTCCCGGCAGGGTCACGGTACGGACGAGGCCGCCGTAGCCGGAGGTGTCGCCGCCGTTGTTGGCGCCGAACATCCCCTTGCGTACGCCGATGACCTCGCCGGAGTCGTCGCGCGGGGCGGGCACCTGACCACTGTTGGTGTTCAACTCGTCGCTCATCGCAGCAGCCCCTTCATCTCGATGAGGGGGAGTGCCTTGAGGGCCGCCTCCTCCGCCTCGCGGGCGGCCTCCTCCGCGTTGACCCCGAGCTTGGTGCCCTGGATCTTCTGGTGGAGCTTGAGGATGGCGTCGATCAGCATCTCGGGACGCGGCGGGCATCCCGGCAAATAGATATCAACCGGCACAATATGATCAACACCCTGCACAATGGCGTAGTTGTTGAACATTCCGCCCGATGATGCGCAAACTCCCATGGAGATGACCCACTTGGGGTTCGGCATCTGGTCGTAGACCTGCCGCAGGACGGGCGCCATCTTCTGGCTGACCCGTCCCGCGACGATCATCAGATCCGCCTGCCGCGGCGAACCGCGGAAGACCTCCATACCGAAGCGGGCCAGGTCGTAGCGCCCGGCTCCGGTCGTCATCATCTCGATTGCGCAGCAGGCGAGGCCGAAGGTGGCGGGGAAGACGGAGGACTTCCGCACCCAGCCGGCGGCCTCTTCCACCGTCGTCAGCACAAAGCCGCTTGGCAGTTTCTCTTCGAGTCCCATGGTGCCCCTCAGCCCCTCAGTCCCATTCCAGGCCGCCGCGGCGCCACACATACGCGTAGGCGACGAAGACGGTGAGCACGAAGAGCAGCATCTCGACGAGCCCGAAGATCCCCAGGGCGTCGAAGGTGACCGCCCAGGGATAGAGGAAGACGATCTCGATGTCGAAGACGATGAAAAGCATCGCCGTCAGGTAGTACTTGATGGGGAAGCGGCCGCCTCCGGCCGGAGTGGGGGTGGGTTCGATACCGCACTCGTACGCTTCGAGCTTTGCCCGGTTGTAGCGCTTGGGGCCGATAAGCGTGGCCATGACCACGGAAAAGATCGCAAACCCTGCCCCGAGGGCGCCGAGCACGAGGATGGGCGCGTAGGCATTCACGCTCCTCGCTCCTTCCAGTCGTCCTTGACCGTTGGACCGCATCGGGCGACCGGCTCGCCACCTCACCAAGATCGTGCACATGTGAGGCAGTTCACAAGCCCGACTGCTCCGCATCCTATGCCTGCGGTCCTGTGATCTGCGACACGGGGTGCGACAACGTCTTTGTGATCTCCACCACCCGACGAAGGATCATGAAGCCGGATGAGCAGTGATCTTCGTACGCGAAGCGGCCGAGTGATCACGAGACGTGACATCTGATGCGGTTACCGCTGGTCAAGGGCGTTCCGCAGTATCAACCGAGCGGGCGCTCAGGCAAATTGGAGTTGGACGGCACGGAGTGGTAAAGGGATCGGCGGCATCCCGCACTCACCCGGAAGAGGGGCTCGCGGGCCGCGATGTGGACATGTGCATCCATTCACGAACTTCCGGACGCACGAGCGACGCACACCCGGATGCCCCGCGCGGACGCGCAGGCGTCCGGCCACCCCTCCGGACGCCCCTCCGGCCTACCTCCTGATCCACCCTTCGGCCCACCATCTGATCCACCCCCTGATCCACCCCCGACGCCCACTCGGCTGACTTACCGTCAGTCCGGTCACGATGCTCCGACTTCCGCACTCCTCGCCGGCCCGCGCGATCGCCCGTCATGGCCGACTCTCGCTGTGACCTGCATCACTCCACGTAGGCTCCAACTAAAGCGGGCTTGGCCATCGGTGTGAACGGATGGTAAGCGCCGGGCAATTCGGACCTAATACGGAAAGCAGGTGATCACAGCAGGGATAGGGGATGCCCGATTTGCCCGTTACGGCGTCAATAAGGGCCGTCAGCAAGCGGATTCACAGGTTCCGGACGTAACTGTGTCGCAACACACGTTTCTTGAAGGGACCCCGGATGCCCTGATAGCGCTAGTTCTCATGTCCCACACCGCTCACATACCCAGCCACCGGAAACCCCGCCAGAGTGCTTCGAAGACGGCACTGCGAGCCGGAGTTGCCGGTGGCGTCCTCAGCACCATCGCGGTCGCCGGTGCCGCCGGTCCGGCTCAGGCCGAGCCGGTGACCCAGACCATCGAGATGCCCACCATCACCTCCGGGCTCTCCCCCGCCGTCGCGGCGTCCGCCGAGGCCACGCAGCAGGTCGCCCTCGACCTGGAGACGCAGGCCCACGAGGACGCGGCAGCCGAGACCGCCGCCAAGAAGGCCAAGAAGGCCAAGGCGGAGGCCATACGCAAGGCCGAGGCCGAGAAGAAGGCGGAGGCCGCCGCCAAGGCGAAGGCCGAGGCGGCCGAAGAGGCCGCCGAGCGCGCCTCCCGCACCGCCGAGCGCACGACGCTCAGCGCCTCCACGAGCTCCTCCGCGTCCTCCTCCTCCTCCTCCTCCTCGCCGTCGTACACGTCGAACGCCACGGGCTCCGCCGCGTCCATCGTGGCCTTCGCCAAGGCGCAGGTCGGCGACGCGTACGTGCCCGGCGGCACCGGCCCCAACTCGTGGGACTGCTCCGGGCTCGTCCAGGCCGCGTTCAAGACCGTGGGCGTCGACCTGCCGCGCGTCTCGCAGAGCCAGTCGACGTTCGGCACCCAGGTCTCGCTGAGCAACCTCCAGCCCGGCGACATCCTGTACTGGGGCAGCGCGGGCAGTGCCTACCACGTCGCGATCTACGTCGGCGGCGGCGAGTTCGTCGGCGCGCAGAACTCCAGCACGGGCACCGTGCAGCGCTCGCTGGACTACGACATGCCGACCGGCGCGGTCCGCGTTCTCTGATTCACAAGCGCACCCGCGCGCCTGAAGCGTGACGAAGGGCCGCCACTCCCCCGCTCGGGAATGGCGGCCCTTCGGTATGCGTCGGTCCGGTCGGCGCGTGGCTCGGTAGCCCGTGTGAACGCCGCTGTTGTCGAAGCGCGGCCGCTTGAGCTGGTCGCGGCTCTCCGAGCCGTAGATCCCGTCGGCTCCGGCACCGGCCCGGCCCTGTGCGTCCGTGAGGGCGGACTTCGTGGCGGGGCCGAAGTCCCCGTCGACCGTGATGCTCCGCCCGTAGCCGACCGCACACGCTGAGCTCATCGGCTCCGTGCGGTCGGACGAGCGGAGGTTTCCTCACTTCCGTGACCGTACGCGTATCAGCACCGCCGACAGGGCGAGCGCCGCCCCCGCCAGGAGCACGCTGACCCAGACCGGTGCGCGGAAGCCGAACCCCGCTGCGAGGGCCAGGCCGCCGAGCCACGGGCCCAGCGCGGCGCCCACGTTGAAGGCGGCCGTGGCGAACGAGCCCGCCATCGTCGGGGCGTCGGGGGCCAGCTGGAGGACCCACGTGATGAGCGCCGTCCCGGTCGCGAAGGCCAGCGCGCCCTGGAGGAGCACCAGGACGAGCGCCGCGACCGGGCTGCCCGCCGTGAGCGCCAGGACCGCCCAGCCGAGGACCAGTGCCGTCGTACCGGCCCCGACGAGCGCGGCCGGCCGGGTTCCGGCGACACGGCCCGCGACGGTGACGCCGATGAACGAGCCCACGCCGAAGAGCGCGAGGACCGCGGGCACCCACCCGTCGCCGAACCCGGTGACGCGGGTGACCAGCGGTTCCAGATACGAGAACGTGCAGAACGTCGCCCCTTGGACGAGCGCCATGACGAGCAGGGTCAGCAGGAGCCGGGGGCGGCCCAGGGAACGCAGTTCACGGCGCGCACCCGTCACCGCGGTGCCGGGGCGGCCCGGCGGGATCGCCCGCGCGAGGGCGAGGAGCGCCGGTACGGAGACGAGAGCCACCGCCCAGAACGCCGACCGCCAGCCCCACAGAGCGCCGAGCGCCGCCCCGGCCGGCACCCCCACGACGCAGGCGACGGTGACCCCGCCGACCACGACGGCGGTGGCCCGCGCCCTGGCGTGCGGCTCGACCAGCCCGATCGCGGTCGTCAGGGCGACGGCCCAGAACCCCGCGTTCGCGAGGGCCCCGACGACCCGGGTGGCGAGCAGCACCCCGTACCCCGGGGTGAGTGCCCCGATCACGTGGACGGCGACGAAGACGGACAGGAAGAGCAACAGGGCGCGGCGCGGCGGCCAGGTGCGGCTCAGCAGTGCGGTGAGCGGCGCCCCTGTCACCATCCCGACGGCGAAGGCCGACGTGAGCAGCCCGGCTGCGGGCAGGGAGACCTCCAGGTCGGTGGCGATGCCGGAAACGAGCCCGGACAGCATGAACTCCGAGGTGCCCTGGGCGAAGACCGCCAGCCCGAGCACGTAGACAGCGAATGGCATGAAGTGGACCCCTTGGACGGAACCGTCGGTGGATCGACCGGTGTACGAGGGGGTGGGCCACGCCCGCGAAGCCGCCGGTGGTCGGCAGCAGGCGGCGACGCGGTGGAACGTCCGGGCCGCCCCGGGGCGGTCGGACATGACTCGGCCATGCGTACGGGCATGGCGAGGAGAAGAGGAAATGCGCGGCCCACACCACGAGGGTCCGGCCGTGGGCGGCGTGCCGTCGCCGAAGCCCGCGACCGCTCGGGCCGTTCGGGCCGTCCGGGTCGTCCGGGTCGTTCGGTCAGTTCGGCAGAGGTCCGGCCACCGGCGGACCGGTGGCTACCGTCTGTCCGACTCGGGGGTGGACATGGGCCGGACGCTACCAGCGCGGTGCCCCCGGCCTCCACCGCTTTCGGCCACGGAAGGATCAGGCCACTGTCGGCGACCGGGACGCCTCCGGTTGGCATGAGCAGGCAAACTGGGGCCCATGGCCGACAGCGCTCTCTGGATCGCCTCGCTCACCGCGGGTACCGCGGTCCTCGCGAGCTGGGTGACCAGCCGGGGTACAGCTCAGGCCGCCAGGACCCAGGCGGACGCCGCCGCGAGCACACAGCGGTCCGTCCGCATCCGGGAGACCCGCAGGGCCGCGTACGTGAATCTCATCGAGCAGGCCCACCGGATGGCCGACCTGTACTGGCGGGTGTCGGACATCCACAAGTCCGGAACCCCGGAGACCCGGACTCCGGAGCTGCGTGAGGTCCGGCTGCGCCTGCGCGAGGAGTACAGCAAGCTGCGCCACTTCGTCTGGGTCGTGGCGCTCGAAGGCCCCGCGCACGTCGCGGAGGCGGCGGAGCGGCTGCGGCTCGCGACGCAGCCGCCGTTCAGGGCACTTGAGGCGTCGATCGCAGGTGACGCCGACGCCGTCCGCGCGTTCGACGCCGGCTACGACCCGTTCTGGAAGTCAATCCTGACCTTCGTCGCCACCGCGAAGACCGCGGTGCACGACATGTGAGGGCCGGACCGTCGGCTCAGGACTTCGGCGACACCTTCGACAGGCCGTCAGTGCCGGACCTCAGTCGTCCAGCCAGCCCAGGGGGTCCTCTTCGGGCAGGCCTGTGCTCGTAAGAGTGGTGAAAGAAACAGGGAGATTCAAGGAAGTCAGCTGCTCAATAGACGGTGGAGGAATGAACAGTTGCGAACCGGTTTCAACGGACCCCGCGATGGCCACCTGAACATGGTGTCCGGCCTGCAGGAGAACAGCGAACCGCTCCAGGCGAGGTCTCACTTGGCCTACCAGTAGGGAAATCTGTTCGTCCAGCGTGAGGGCGGCTGATCCATCGTAGGTGGAAGCCCACCAGTTCGGCCCCGATTTGATATGGCAGCCATGCCCTGCCAAAGAGTAGTCGATTTTCAGGGTGTCATGAACGAAGGAAGGATTGATGGCCTCTTTAGTGATGGCCAATGATGTCGAGACTGAAATCCAGTGCTTAGCCGAAGTCACGCGCACTCCCATGATGACGCATCTATCGCTCATTGAGGTTCGGGGTAAGCTTCAAAGACAAGCCGAGTCGGCAAATCCTTCCCATGGCCTGAGCAGAAAAGGAAATCTGGGAATCATTGTCCGCGAAACCCTCGACCGCCAAAAGGGTCTCGCAGCCTTCGCTTCTGAGGGACGCGAGTTCCTTGGCGCGCCTTTCTGCCGCCTGCAGAATAATGTCGACCTGTTCGGTAAAATTCCTCGTGGTGTGTTCATCACACCTCAGGCGCCACTGCCCGTCAGTATCACCCCCAGGAGGGGCCCAGCGGTCGAACCCGGGTGCTTTCACGGCTGATGGCTGAAGACCGAGGAACTCTGTGACATGCCCGGGATCCAGATCGCTCTTCTTGACCACAAGCGTGACATCTGTCAGCGTCCACAATTCTTCGGGATGCGGGTTGCCTGTCATGCTTCACCTGCATTTCTGTCGAGCTTCCGTTTTTGCTACTGCTTGAACTCACGACAGGCGGCCCAGTGCACATCTCCCATGTCCGACTTCAGGAGATCCGAAAGCATCGCCCGTTGCGCAACGGGCGTTGAGTTCTCGTAAACGGTGAAACCGCCGGGCCCTTTTGGTTCGGGCGGTGCGAGCGTGTAGTTCGAGGCCGGGTATTCTTTCTCCATGGGGCATGTAGAAGGATATGGTAGCCCCCGGGGGTACTGCTATTTTGCCCGCGCCGACCTCGAAATATCCGTGTCCAGCCAATACGGTTTCGCCGTCCGGACGACCTCCTTTGAGGACTCGACTCGCGTAGTAGCGCCCGTCATCTTCAGGCCATTTATGTGCCAAAACTTCTGGTTTGCTTCCAGTCAGTGCTCTCTTTACTTCTTCGGGAGCCGGGATTTCCGCTCCCGAGCCTCTACTTGCCAAATCTTCAAGCGCGACACTGTCGTCTACCCCACGCCGAAAAGTGTTCTTCATGTCGCCACGAAGGACGGCCTTAAGGCCGCCTGCGCCCTTCGTGGACGTGTAGTACCTCCACCGCCTGCCCCACGCCGTAGTCAGCCAGATTGAACCTGGCCCGGTCGGTGGCGGAGGGTTCAGCCGGTGCGTGTGCGAGGGCGACTGTGACCGCCTTGTTCGCCGTGTCCTCGGCCTCGTTGCGCTGGCGCCGGGCTTCGTCGAGGATCTCCTGGGCACGTTCGCGCAGTGCCGTGCCCGGATCCACGAAGGCGTCCGGTCTGGGCAGCGGGTTCGCACCGCCGTACGCGTCCTTGTAGGCGTCGACCTGCTTGTCGTACGCGGTGGCCGCCGACTGCGTCGCGGAACGCGTCGGCCGCGACACCCTTCCACTGGCCGGAGATGTGACTTACCGGCCGAATCCCGCCTGATCAGGCCTGAATGTTGCCCCTGTGCTCGGCGGAGGCCGCCCAGGCTTCGCGCGAGGCAATGAATGTGGCCCGCCTGCGGATCCTTGAAGCTGTTCTCTCCCACCCGGTTTCAGGCGGCGGGTCCGTCCAGGGTGAACCAGACAGTCTGCGCATGTGACCTCCACCCGCCACGCGTTACAGCTCCCCACCGTGGGGTGAGGCCGTCCACGAGCAGGAGCCCTCGGCCGCCCTCGCGCGGCCCCGCGTCGCCTGGTTGCCCGCGCGGTGGTCAACAGGGCCTCGGTGGCGAACCCGTCCCGTCATCGCTGACGTATCGCGTGGCGCTACGGTCCCCATGCGTTGCGAACGTCGGCCATGACAGCAACAGGGCCAACCCCCGGACTGTGTAACTCCCCTTGCCTGCAGGCCCATTCAAGCAGGGGCCCTTGACGCTGCGATCGGACGGTCGACCATGCGTACACCACCCCGTACCGCCCCCGTGGTACGCCCTCCGCCAGGCCGGGGCGCAGGGTGGCGGGTGTGGGCCGGCACATCGAGAGGAACGTGAGCCCACTGACGTACGAGTCGCTCGCGCCCGCGACCTGCGGACGCGAGCGCGCCATCGTCAGGACTTCGGCGACACCTTCGACAGGCCGTTGATGATGCGGTCCATCGCGTCGCCGCCCGTCGGGTCGGTCAGGTTGGCCAGCATCTTCAGGGTGAACTTCATCAGGACCGGGTGGGTCAGGCCGCGTTGCGTCGCGATCTTCATGACCTTCGGGTTGCCGATGAGCTTCACGAAGGCGCGGCCCATCGTGTAGTACCCGCCGTAGGTCTCCTTGAGGACCTTCGGGTAGTTGTTCAGGGCCAGTTCGCGCTGGGCGGGGGTCGCGCGGGCGTGTGCCTGGACGATGACGTCCGCGGCGATCTGCCCCGACTCCATGGCGTACGCGATGCCTTCGCCGTTGAACGGGTTGACCATGCCGCCCGCGTCACCGACGAGCAGCAGGCCCTTGGTGTAGTGCGGCTGGCGGTTGAACGCCATGGGCAGCGCGGCGCCCCGGATCGGCATCGTCATGTTCTCCGGGGTGTAGCCCCAGTCCTCCGGCATGGACGCGCACCATGCCTTGAGGACCTCGCGCCAGTCCAGCTCCTTGAAGGCGGAGGAGGAGTTGAGGATGCCGAGGCCGACGTTGGACGTGCCGTCGCCCATGCCGAAGATCCAGCCGTAGCCCGGCAGCAGCCGGTCCTCGGCGCCGCGGCGGTCCCACAGCTCCAGCCAGGACTCCAGGTAGTCGTCGTCGTGGCGGGGCGAGGTGAAGTACGTACGCACCGCGACGCCCATCGGGCGGTCCTCGCGCCGGTGCAGGCCCATCGCGAGGGAGAGCCGGGTGGAGTTGCCGTCGGCGGCGACGACGAGCGGGGCGTGGAAGGTGACCTCGGTCTTCTCCTCGCCGAGCTTCGCGTGGACTCCCGTGATGCGGCCCGTGCGGTCATCGAGGATCGGGGCGCCGACGTTGCAGCGCTCGTACAGCCGCGCGCCCGCCTTCTGTGCCTGCCGGGCCAGCTGCTCGTCGAAGTCGTCACGCTTGCGGACCAGTCCGTAGTCCGGGTACGAGGCGAGGTCCGGCCAGTCCAGCTGGAGGCGGACGCCACCGCCGATGATGCGCAGGCCCTTGTTGCGGAGCCAGCCGGCCTCTTCGGAGATGTCGATGCCCATGGAGACGAGCTGCTTGGTCGCACGGGGCGTGAGGCCGTCGCCGCAGACCTTCTCGCGCGGGAAGGCCGTCTTCTCCAGGAGGAGTACGTTCAGCCCGGCCTTGGCCAGGTAGTACGCGGTCGTGGAGCCGGCTGGGCCCGCCCCGACGACGATCACATCCGCGCTGTGTTCGGAGAGGGGCTCGGTCACGGTCGGATCTCCCGAAGACTCGAAATAGCGTGCCGCTCGGCACAGGTCCCGTGCAGTCTATGGGGGCATGCCGGTCAACTTTCCGAAGGGCTCCCCGATGCCGATCGCGCCTGGTCCGACCCCCGCCGTACGTCTGCGTGTCCCGACCGACGAGGACGCGCTCGCCTGGCACCGGGTCTTCGCCGACCCCGAGGTGATGGAGTTCCTGGGCGGCAGGCCCGCGGAGTTCTCGGTGTACGAGGAGCTGACCGCACGCCAGCGGCGCCACGACGCGGAGCTCGGCCACTGTCTGTGGACCGTGCTGGACGAAACGGACCAGGTGCTCGGCTTCACCGGCGCGCAGCCGTGGCCGCACACCGCGTACGGGCCGGTGGGCGAGATCGAGATCGGCTGGCGGCTGGGGCGGGCGGCCTGGGGCCGGGGTTACGCGACCGCCGCCGCCCGCACCTCGCTGGAGCGGGTACGTGCGGCGGGGGTGACGGACGTCGTCGCGATGGTCGACTCGCGGAACACGCGCTCGCTGGCGGTCGCCCGCCGGCTCGGGATGCGGCAGGCGGAGACCTTCACGACTCCGGTTCCGGGGCAGCGGGCGCACTGCTTCCGGCTGGAGCTGTGAGGGGCCGCGCCGGGGGCGTACG
>NZ_JBHXQO010000002.1:0-307556 GCF_042717135.1 Streptomyces sp. NPDC058620 | reverse complement strand
GCGGGGGATGTGCTTGGGGTTGTCGGTTGGGGGGGCCCCGCGGGGGGGTTCCGCGCGGGCCGCGGCCCCCGCGTCAGCGGCGTACGCCCCGGTGCAGTGCCACGACTCCACCAGTGAGGTTGCGCCAGGCGACGTCGGACCAGCCGGCCTTCTGCAGCAGGCCGGCGAGGCCCGCCTGGTCGGGCCAGGCGCGGATCGACTCGGCGAGGTAGACGTACGCGTCGGGGTTGGAGGACACCGCGCGGGCGACCGGCGGCAGGGCGCGCATCAGGTACTCGGTGTAGACCGTGCGGAACGGCGCCCACGTCGGCTGGGAGAACTCGCAGATCACGACGCGTCCGCCGGGCCTGGTCACCCGGTACAGCTCGCGCAGCGCCTCCTCCGTCGCCTGGACGTTGCGCAGCCCGAAGGAGATAGTCACCGCGTCGAAGGTCTCGTCGCGGAACGGCAGCTTCGTGGCGTCGCCCGCGGTGAAGGGCAGCCAGGAGTTGCGCTTCTTGCCCTCGCGGAGCATGCCGATCGAGAAGTCGCACGGCACGACGTACGCGCCGGTCGCGGCGAACGGCAGCGAGGAGGTCGCCGTGCCCGCCGCGAGGTCGAGGATCTTCTCGGCGGGCCGCGCGTGCACCGCCTTCGCGACCTCCTTGCGCCACAGCCGGGCCTGGCCGAGCGAGAGCACGTCGTTGGTGAGGTCGTACTTCGCCGCCACGTCGTCGAACATCGAGGCGACTTCGTGCGGCTGCTTGTCCAGGGATGCTCGGGTCACCCGCCCATTCAAGCAGCCCGGCACCCCTCGTTCCGCAGCGGCGTACGACGGCTTCGACCTTTTGGGTCCGTCGTCACTCAGTACCGGGGTGAGACGGCCGGACAACGGAGAGGGGCGCGGATGTCCGTCACACGCGGCCGGGACCCGGCTCGTGATGCCGGCTTCGGGGATTTCGCCCGGGCCGACCAGCGACCCCTGTACCGGGGGTCGACATCAGGAGGAGCGGAACACCAGCCGCCCGCCGAGGACGGTCGCGACGCAGCTGCCCGCGCCCGCGGCGACGAGCTGCTCCGCGTCCCGGACCGCGAAGACCGCGAGGTCGGCGGGGG
Organism: Streptomyces sp. NPDC058620; assembly: GCF_042717135.1. Lineage (NCBI taxonomy): Bacteria > Bacillati > Actinomycetota > Actinomycetes > Kitasatosporales > Streptomycetaceae > Streptomyces > Streptomyces sp. NPDC058620. The sequence continues at coordinate 306,461 of NZ_JBHXQO010000002.1, read as the reverse complement.
CGCCGACGGCCGGTGCCCCGGCGAACGCGTCCGCCGGGGCCCGTACCCCCGCCAGCGGGTCCAGGGAGACGGGGACGTCCATGGCGCCCGTACGCGGGGCGTGGACGCGCAGGCCCGAGCGGACGACCACGGTACGCACGGCGGGGCGGGTGAAGGTTCCGGCGACGGCGGTCGTGCCGTGGCGCAGCATCCGTTGCAGTCCTCGGCGGGCGCTGGCACCCCAGCGGGCGTCGTCCATGCCGAGTGCGGTGACCGCGTCGCCGGTCAGCGGTTCGGTGCCGAGGACGTCCGCCTCCCGGGGGTCCGGGTGGTAGGCCGTCTCCAGCAGTGCCGTGGCGGTGACGTTGACCAGGCCCGGGGTGATCAGGCCGGACCAGCGCCGCACCCTGGCCTGCGGGCGGGCCGCGGCCAGTTCCGCGTACGGGCCGACCGCGACGACCACCCCGCCGTCCACGGCCACGGCGTCCGCCCCTTCCGGGGCGCCGAGTACGGCGTCGGCGGCGTGGATCGTCAGCAAGACGGACCTAGTTGGCGCTGAGGAGCTTGAGCTCCGGGTGGGCCGTGCCGCCCTTGATGGCGGTGGACGAGATGTGCGAGGCGACGCGCTCGTCGACCGGGTCGTTCGCCGGGTCGTCGTGCACGAGGAGGTGTTCGTACGTCGTGGCGCGCTGGGCGGGGACCCGGTCCGCCTTGCGGATCAGGTCGATGATCTCCATGCGGTTGGAACGGTGCCTGGCACCGGCGGAGGAGACGACGTTCTCCTCCAGCATGATCGAGCCGAGGTCGTCGGCGCCGTAGTGCAGGGAGAGCTGGCCGACCTCCTTGCCGGTGGTCAGCCAGGAGCCCTGGATGTGGGCGACGTTGTCGAGGAAGAGCCGGGCGATGGCGATCATCCGCAGGTACTCGAAGAGCGTGGCCTGCGTCTGGCCCTTCAGCTTGTTGTTCTCCGGCTGGTACGTGTACGGGATGAACGCGCGGAAGCCGCCCGAGCGGTCCTGTACGTCACGGATCATGCGCAGGTGCTCGATGCGCTCGGCGTTGGTCTCGCCGGTGCCCATCAGCATGGTGGAGGTCGACTCGACACCGAGGCCGTGCGCGATCTCCATGATCTCCAGCCAGCGCTCGCCGGACTCCTTGAGCGGGGCGATCGCGGTGCGCGGCCGGGCGGGCAGCAGTTCGGCGCCGGCGCCCGCGAAGGAGTCGAGGCCGGCGGCGTGGATCCGCTGGATGGCCTCCTCGGCCGAGACCTTGGAGATCCGGGCCATGTGCTCGATCTCGGAGGCGCCCAGCGAGTGGATGACCAGCTGCGGGAACGCCTTCTTGATCGCGGAGAAGTGCGTCTCGTAGTACTCGACGCCGTAGTCCGGGTGATGGCCGCCCTGGAACATGATCTGGGTGCCGCCCAGTTCGACGGTCTCCGCGCAGCGGCGCAGGATGTCGTCGAGGTCGCGGGACCAGCCCTTGGCCGTGTCCTTCGGCGCCGCGTAGAACGCGCAGAACTTGCACGCGGTGACACATACGTTGGTGTAGTTGATGTTGCGCTCGATGATGTACGTGGCGATGTGCTCCGTACCCGCGTAACGGCGGCGGCGTACGGCGTCGGCCGCAGCTCCCAGCGCGTGCAGCGGTGCCGACCGGTAGAGGTCGAGCGCCTCCTCCGGGGAGATCCGCCCACCCTCGGCGGCGCGTTCGAGGACGGTCTGAAGGTCGGCCTTCTCGGTCACCGGGCTGTCACCTTTCGGTGGTTTTACAACGAATCCACGGACCGATCCAGCCTACGCCAGCCCCCGTCGGGCTCAGTCGCCGGACCGGGTGAGCGTGCCGTGGGGCTTTCCGGCGGCCTCCTCGTCCGACTGGTAGGCGAGGGTGCCTTCCGGTGTCAGGGTGAAGGTGAGGTCGGCGGGTTCGCCCGTGCACAGGCCCGTGCTGCTCGCCCTGTCCGGGTCGAGGCGCTCGCGGATCTTCGCCACCCGGCCGGTGGCGGAGGCGAGTTCACCGATGCTGTGGCAGGTGACGGTGGTGCCGAGGACGGTCAGCGACACCTGCATCCGGGCCACGTCCGATCCCTTGCGGCCCTGGGTGAACACCGCGGTCAGCGTGCCGTGCGGGGCACCGCTCCGTTCGGTCACCGGGCCCTTCCAGGTGCCGGTGAACGCCGCCGGGAGCGCGCCCCCCTGACCCGCCGTCGCACCCGGCGAGGGCCTCCCCGAACGGGTGGGTCCGGGCGGTGTCCCCGCCGCGTTCTCGTTCTTCTTCGCGTCGTCGCCGTCCGGCAGCAGGCCCGACAGCACCCCGCTGCCCACGGTCACGGCGGCGAGGGCGCCGGCCACGGCAAGCGCCACGGTGCAGCTCACCCGCCGGCCACGGCGGGCACCGGGCGAGGAGTCGGCGTTCACGGTTACGGAGAGCCGGGGGTCGGGGGTACGCGGCCCGGGCACGCCACCACCGGGACCACCCGGACCGCCCGGGCCACCGGTCGACGGCGGGACGGTCGGCCGGGGCGGCACGGCGGCGATCGGCGGCCCGAACACACCGAGCACCGGATTTCCCAGCGAGGCGTTACTGAACGGCACCGGACCGGACTGCTCCGGGTCGTCCTGCGGCTCCAGGTCCAGCAGCGCCACGGCCGCCCGGCTGACCTCACGCACCAGCGAGTTCGGCAGCCAGCCCGAAGCCACCATCGCGGCGGCGCCACCCGGCGCGAGCTGCCGGGCCAGGTCCGCCGGACCGGGCCGGCCGGCGGGGTCCTTCGCCAGACAGCCGGCCACCACCTCACGCAGCTCGCCCTCCAGATCACCCAGCTCCGGTTCCTCGTGCACCACCTTGTAGAGGAGTACGGCGGAGGAGTCACCGGGGAAGGGGGCGCTGCCCGTCGCCGCGTACGCGAGGACCGCGCCGAGCGAGAAGACGTCGGCCGCACCCGAGATGTCCAGGCCGCGGATCTGCTCGGGCGCCATGTAGCCCGGCGAGCCGACCGAGACTCCGGTGGAGGTGAGCGAGACGGTGGCGCCGGTGGCGCGGGCGATGCCGAAGTCGATCAGCCGGGGACCGTCGAGGGCGAGCAGCACGTTGGACGGTTTCACGTCCCGGTGGATGAGGCCCTCGGCATGGACGGCGGCCAGCGCCTCGGCGAGGCCGGCGCCCAGGGTCCGCACGGCGTACTCGGGCAGAGGCCCGTGCGTGGTGACGGCCTGCGACAGCGGGGGGCCCGCCACATAGCCGGTCGCCACCCACGGCACGGGGGCGTCCGGGTCGGCGTCCAGGACCGGGGCCGTCCACTGCGCACCGATCCGCCGGGCCGCCTCGACCTCGCGGCGGAAGCGGGCGCGGAACTGCTCGTCGAGCGCGAAGTGCGGATGCACGACCTTGACGGCGACGGTGCGTCCGCCCGCGCTGCGCCCCAGATAGACCCGGCCCATCCCGCCCGCACCGAGCCTGCCGAGGAGCCGGTAGGCGCCGATGGTGCGCGGTTCGCCGGCTTCCAGCGGCTGCATATGGACTCCCCCTGTGGACCGTCCCGACCTGCGAACCGAAGCCTAGGCGCATGGGTCACCCGGTCACAGGGAAACGTTCTGCCGATTTCACCCCTATAGGGAACGAACGGCGGTTTTCGCCACCGCGAAAGGCGTGAATGTGTCGTTGATCCGGTCGATACCGGGGCGCGCGCGGGACTCCCGCCGGAGGCCGCCCCCTATTCGGCGTCCCGGTACACCCCACGGACGCGTATCGCTTTCGTTCCATTCACCGGAAGGGAATGCCCCGGCCCGCCCCGGGCGCTAAGGCGATAAACATCCGGAGGGTCCGGGATTCCCCCATTCCCGGCCCGGGCCATTACCCCCGTACCGTCCCGTCGTACGGGGAGGGCCGCACCGTCAGCCGCCGAGCAGTTCGACCTTCACGTCGGCGGGGAAGCCGGTCGTCGCGCCGGTCCGCCGGGCGAACTCCCGCACACCCTTCAACTGGTCAGGTCCGAAGCGGAAGTCGAGCGTCGTGAAGTACCGCTCCAGGAGCTCGGCGTCGAACGCCTCCCAGCGCGCCGCCTGCTCCGCCACCTTGGTGACCTCCTCCAGGGAGACGTCCCGCGAGGCCAGGAACGCCTCGTGGACCTTGGTCACGTACTCGGGATGGGCGGCCAGATAGTCCTTGCGGGCCGCCCAGACGGCGAAGACGAACGGCAGCCCGGTCCACTCCTTCCACATCTGCCCGAGGTCGTGGACCTGGAGGCCGAGGCGGGGGGCGTCGTGCAGATTGGCGCGGAGCGCGGCGTCCCCGATGAGGACGGCGGCGTCCGCCTCCTGCATCATCAGGCCGAGGTCGGGCGGGCAGGTGTAGTAGTCGGGCTCGACCCCGTGCCGCTCGGAGAGCAGCAGCTGCGCCAGGCGTACGGAGGTGCGCGAGGTCGAACCGAGGGCCACCCGGGCCCGGTCGAGCTGTTCCAGCGGGAGCTGGGACACGATCACGCACGACATGACGGGGCCGTCGCAGCCGACCGCGATGTCGGGGAAGGCGACCAGGTCGTCGGCGTTGCGCAGGAACTCGACCAGCGTGACGGGGCCGATGTCGAGCTCGCCCCTGATCAGTTGCTCGCTGAGCCTCTCCGGGGTGTCCTTCGAGAGCTCCAGGTCGAGCAGGGTCCCGGTCCGTGCCAGTCCCCAGTACAGCGGGAGGCAGTTGAGGAACTGGATGTGGCCGACGCGCGGCCGGCTGCGACGGTCGTCGCCTTCGACGGGAGAGACGGTTGAATTGTCCACATCGCGAGGCTAGACCCGTGCCGGCCGGGCGGCACCGGCGGGGCATCCCGGGCACTGCCCCGAGACGGCCGCAGCCCCCTCCCGGAGTCCCTCTCCGCAAGCCCGTCCGTGCCTCTAATCAAACATCCGGGTGAAGTGATCTTTGCCCCTACCGCTCCCCGCAGAGTGCGTGCTAGGCTCGCCGCAAGTTGCAGTTTGGTTTCCCTTGCAGTACAGAGCCTGCGGAGCATGTAACCCGCAGGCTTTTGTAGTTTTCAGACTTGTTTGCAGGTTCTGGAGCAGGGCAACCCTTTGGCCCAAGGAGGGCTTATGGCTACCGGAACCGTCAAGTGGTTCAACGCTGAAAAGGGCTTCGGCTTCATCGCCCAGGACGGCGGCGGCCCGGATGTCTTCGTTCACTACTCCGCGATCAATGCGTCCGGGTTCCGCTCCCTCGAGGAGAACCAGGTCGTGAACTTCGACGTCACTCAGGGACCCAAGGGTCCGCAGGCTGAGAACGTCACCCCGGCCTAGTTGCCCGGGTCGGTCGATCGCGGCCGGCATAGCAGTACCCAAGGAGCCCCGCTCCTCCGCCTCGGCGGGGAACGGGGCTCCTGCCTTTTCTCCTGCACGGGGGTCGGGCGCCCCCTTTCTCCGGCTCGGGCGCCTTCTCGGCTCAGACGCGTTCTCCGGCTCAGGCGCGTTCCCCGGCTCAGGCGCGTTCCCCGGCTCAGGCGCCCCGGACCGCCATGGCCGCCCTCGCCGTGCCAGGCCGGGGGCCCTCTTGACCTTCACACCGTGTGAGGCCCTGCACTGGGAGACATCATGTTCACCATCGGAGACTTCGCCAGGTACGGGCGGGTGTCGGCCCGGATGCTGCGTCATTACGACGCCATCGGGCTCCTGCGCCCCGACCGCACCGACCCCGTCACCGGGTACCGCTTCTACGGCGCCGCCCAGCTCGCCCGCCTCAACCGGGTCATCGCTCTCAAGGACCTCGGCTTCACGCTCCAGCAGGTGCGGTCCATCCTCGACGAGCAGGTCGGCCCCGAGGAGCTGCGCGGGATGCTGCGGCTGCGGCACGCGGAGCTGGAGGCGGCCGTGGCCGCCGCGGCGGCCCGGCTGGCACAGGTCGAGGCGAGGCTCCGGTCTATCGAGAGCGAGGGACACATGTCCGGAGACGATGTCGTCATCAAGCACGTGCCGGCGGTACGGGTCGCGGAGCTGACCGGGACCGCGGCGAGCTATGAGCCACAGGCCATCACCCCGGTGATCGGCCCGCTGTACGACCGGTTGTTCCCGCTGCTGGAGGCGGCCGGGATCAGCCCGACGGGGCCGGGTGTCGCACGCTACGAGGACGACCCGGCGGGTGAGGGCGCGATCACCGTGCACGCGGGGGTGACGGTCTCCGCACCGGCCGGTCCGGTCGGTGACACGGGCGTCACGGTGGTCGACCTGCCCGCGTTCGAGGCGGCGACCATCGTCCACCGCGGCGCGATGGACGAGATCCTCACCGCCGAGCAGACACTGGCCCGCTGGCTGGACAGCAACGGATACCGCTCGCTGGGCTACACCCGGGAGGTCAACCTGGAGTGCCCAGCGGACCGGGACGCGTGGGTGACGGAACTCCAGGAACCGGTGGCGAGGGCCTGACGCGGGCGGACGGGGGCCTTCTCCGTTCGGGAGGCCCCCGTCCGCTCCCCCTCACGCCCCCGCCCACAGCCCTTCGTCGGTCAGCCCCAGCAGATCGATCGCGTTGCGGCGCACGATCCGGTCCACCACGTCCGCGTCCAGGTGCGCCATCTGCGACTCCCCCACCTCGCGGGAGCGGGGCCAGGTCGAGTCGGAGTGCGGGTAGTCCGTCTCGTACAGGACGTTGCCGACGCCGATCGCGTCGAGGTTCTTCAGCCCGAAGGGGTCGTCGAAGAAGCAGCCGAAGACGTGCTCCGTGAACAGCTCGGACGGCGGCCTGTGCACCTTGTCGGCGACGCCGCCCCAGGCCCGGTTCTCCTCCCAGACCACGTCGGCGCGTTCCAGGATGTACGGAATCCATCCGATCTGGCCCTCCGCGTACATGATCCGGAGGTTGGGGAAGCGTTCGAACTTGCCGCTCATCAGCCAGTCGACCATCGAGAAGCAGCAGTTGGCGAAGGTGATGGTGGACCCGACGGCGGGCGGGGCGTCGGCCGAGGTGGACGGCATCCTCGACGACGAGCCGATGTGCATGGCGATCACCGTCCCCGTCTCGTCGCAGGCCCGCAGGAACGGGTCCCACTCGTCCGTGTGGATGGACGGCAGCCCGAGGTGCGGGGGTATCTCGGAGAACGCGACCGCGCGCACGCCCCGCGCGGCGTTGCGCCGGACCTCGTCCGCCGCGAGCCGGGCGTCCCAGAGCGGTACGAGGGTGAGCGGGATGAGCCGGCCACGCGCGTCGGGGCCGCACCACTCCTCGACCATCCAGTCGTTGTACGCCCGCACGCCCAGCAGCCCCAGTTCACGGTCCTTGGCCTCGGTGAAGGTCTGGCCGCAGAAGCGCGGGAACGTCGGGAAACAGAGCGCGGACTGGACGTGGTTGACGTCCATGTCGGCCAGCCGCTCGGGCACCGAGAACGAGCCCGGACGCATCTGTTCGTACGTGATGACTTCGAGCCTGATCTCGTCGCGGTCGTAGCCGACGGCGGTGTCCAGCCGGGTGAGCGGGCGGCGCAGGTCCTCGTACACCCACCAGTCACCGACCGGCCCGTCGTCCCCCTTCTCACCCATGACGGGCGCGAACTTGCCGCCCAGGAAGGTCATTTCCCTGAGCGGCGCCCGGACGATCCGCGGACCGGAGTCCGCGTACCTGGACGGGAGCCGGTCCCGCCAGACATGAGCGGGCTCCACTGTGTGGTCGTCCACCGAGATGATCTTCGGGAAGGTCTCCATGTGCTCCACGGTAGCGCCGATCTGACGAACCGTCAGCTTTTTCTACGGCACTCCGGTTCCCAATCGTTGTCGAGGGGTTGTGCAGAGCGTCACCCATTGCTGACGACTCGGCCCAGAACAAGGCAGACTGTTGACCGCGATACCAGTGGTAAGGAGCGATCCGGATGCACGCCGCAGATCAGCACACGGGCGGGCATAACCGAACAGGCGCGATCGGGCAGGACCGGCGGGCAAGCAGGACAGGGGGCATCAATGGACCGTGATCACGGGCCACGCGTGCGCGTTCCGGAGCAGCGTGCACCGCAGGGCGGGGAATCCGGCACCGCACTGCGCTTCGCCGTACTCGGACCCGTACGCGCCTGGCGCGGCGGGGAGGCGCTGCCCTCCGGTTCGCCCCAGCAGCGCGCCCTCCTGACGGCACTGCTCCTGCGCGACGGCCGGACGGCCACCGCGGCGGAACTCATCGACGCGTTCTGGGGCGAGGACCCGCCCTCCCAGGCGCTGGCCACCATCCGGACGTACGCCTCCAGGCTCCGCAAGATCCTCGGCCAGGACACCCTGATCAGCGAGTCCGGCGGGTACGCGATCCGGATCGGCCGCGACGCCCTCGACGTCACGCTCGCCCAGGATCTGGCCGCCGATGCGGAGAAGGCCCGGACCGCCGGGGACCGGCACCGGGCCCGCGCGCTGATCAACAAACTCCTGGGCCTGTGGGACGGCGAGGCGCTCGCCTCCGTACCCGGCCCATACGCCGAGAACCAGCGCACCCGGCTGGAGGAGTGGCGCCTCCAGCTCACCGAGACGCGGCTCGATCTGGACCTGGAGCTCGGCTGTCACGCGGAGGCCGTCTCCGAGCTGACCGCCCTCACGGCCGCGCACCCGCTGCGGGAGCGGCTGCGCGAGCTGCTGATGGTCGCCCTGTACCGCAGCGGCCGGCAGGCCGAGGCGCTTGCGGTGTACGCCGACACGCGCCGGCTGCTCGCCGAGGAGCTGGGCGTCGACCCGCGCCCCGAGCTGGCCCAGCTCCAGCAGCGCATCCTCACGGCGGACGAGGAGCTGGCCCGCCCCGCCGATGATCCGGCCCCGGCGCCCGCCGCGGTCCGCCCCGCCCAGCTCCCGGCCACCGTCCCGGACTTCACGGGCCGCGCCTCCTTCGTACGGGAACTGGGCGACCGCCTCGCCACCGCCGAGGCGTCCGTCATGGCCGTCTCCGCGCTGGCCGGTATCGGGGGCGTCGGCAAGACGACCCTCGCCGTGCACGTCGCCCACGAGGCCCGCCCGCACTTCCCGGACGGACAGCTGTACGTGGACCTCCAGGGCGCCGGTGGGCGGGCCGCCGAGCCGGAGACGGTCCTCGGCGCGTTCCTGCGGGCGCTGGGCACCCCGGACTCCTCGATCCCGGACTCCCTCGACGAACGGGCCGCGCTGTACCGCTCCACCCTGGACGGCCGCCGCATCCTGGTCCTCCTGGACAACGCCCACGACGCGGCCCAGATCCGCCCCCTGCTCCCCGGCACGGCGGGCTGCGCGGCCCTCGTGACGAGCCGCGTCCGCATGGTCGACCTGGCGGGCGCTCATCTGGTGGACCTGGACGTCATGTCCCCCGAGGAGGCCCTGCAGCTCTTCACCCGCATCGTCGGCGACGAACGCGTCAACTCCGAGCGCGAGGCGGCCCTGGACGTGGTCGCCGCCTGCGGCTTCCTCCCCCTGGCCATCCGCATCGCCGCCTCCCGCCTGGCCGCCCGCCGCACCTGGACGGTCTCGGTCCTCGCCGCCAAGCTCGCCGACGAGCGCCGGCGCCTGGACGAACTCCAGGCGGGCGACCTCGCGGTGAAGGCCACCTTCGAACTCGGCTACGGCCAGCTGGAACCGGTCCAGGCCCGCGCGTTCCGCCTCCTGGGCCTGGCGGACGGCCCGGACATCTCCCTGGCCGCGGCAGCGGCCCTGCTGAACCTTGAGGTGCACACGGCGGAGGACCTGCTGGAGTCCCTGGTCGACACGAGCCTGCTGGAGTCGGCGGCCCCGGGCCGCTACCGGTACCACGACCTGGTACGGCTCTACGCGCGTGCATGCGCGGAACGGGACGAGCAGCCGCCGGTCGAGCGGGAGTTGGCGCTTTCGCGACTGCTGGACTTCTATCTGGCGACGGCGGCGGGGGTGTACGCGCTGGAGCGGCCGGGGGACCGGCTCGTGGACCACCTGGAATCGACGGAGTACGAGGGCCTGTCGTTCGCGAACCGGCACGCGGCCCTGGACTGGCTCTACGCCGAGGCCGGTCCGCTCCTCGCCTGCGTCCGCCAGTCGACCGGGCCGGGCACCCTGCGCCGGGCGGTCGATCTCCTCTGGGCGGCACTCGATCTCGGAGAGTCCGGGGCCAACTCGAAGCAGTACGAGTCCACCGCCTTCGCCGTGCGGGACGCCGCTCGGGCCTGTACGGACCGGCGCACCGAAGTCCGGGCACTGGTCACCCTGACCGATGTGCACCACACGTCGGGGCGTTTCGACCAGGCCGAGCAGGAAGCGGAGGAAATCACGCGACTCGTCGAAGCCGAGCGCGATCCGCTGCCCGGTTGCTGGGCTCCCAACGCCCGTGGAATCATGGCGCTCTACCAGAGCCGCCACGATGACGGCGAGACCTATCTGACCCAGGCCATCGAGAGCTTCCGTCGCATCCAGGACCGTCCCGGCGAAGCCAGCGCCCTGTGCAACCTCTCGCGCATCCATCTGGCAACCGGGCGGACGAGCAGCGCGGTGTCCCTCGCCCAGCAGGGCATAGACATCTACGACAGCATGGGCCACGCCCTCCGGAGCGCGAACGGTCGCTATGCGCTGGGCATGGCGCTCACGCAGAGCAAACAGTTCACCGACGCCACGGACCGGCTTCTGGAAGCCCTGGACGTCTTCAGGGAAAGCCGCCAGCGCCTCTGGGAGGGGATGACGCTCTTCCGGCTGGCCGAGGTCGACCTGGCCGCCGGCAGGTCGGCCGACGCCGCCACCATGGCCGAGCAGGCTCTGACCGCGCTGCGGGGTATCGGTGGCGAATGGCGCCGGGGGAACGTACTCACCGTGCTCGGGCGCGCCCTTGACAACATCGGGCAGTTCGGACGCGCTCAGGTCTGCTGGCGCGAGGCTCTGGGGATCTACGACGGACTCGGTTCGAACGAGGCCGGCGATGTCCGCGCCCTGCTCTCGTCCGTGGCCTCGGTAGCACCCGCGTAGGGCCGCAACGGACGGCGTTCATCGTTCGTTTATCGCGAACCGCCACTCTCATGCATGTCAGTCCGTCGCGTCGGGGGGCAGACGGGGTGGCCGAAAGGCCGTAGCACTATGGTGAACGGCCCTGGGAGGCCCGTCCGGCAGTCCACGGGGGAACAGCCGGGCGGGCCTCGCCCAACCAATACGAAGTACGCCAACGGGAGCAGATCATCATGGCTGATGCGACGAAGAAGGACCCGGTAGTCAAGCCGACGGACATGCACGCCACGGGCGGCGACGCCGACCAGATCACCACCATGGACATGCACGCCACAGGCGGGACGATCAAGCCTCTGGACATGCACGCGACGGGCGGCGAGGCGACGACCAACGACATGCACGCCACGTCCGAGCCCGCGAAGTAGCTTCTTTCCGGCGGGGGTACGGGGGAGCGGCCGCGGCGGCGCGGAGGGGGAGCCGTCGCGGCCGCTGCGTGTCTCCCTGCGGTTCACGCACGCGCGCCACCGTACGGCCGGTCGGTCCGGCCACCCGGGACCGCGCGGTCTCCCGACCCGCGCCTACCCCCTCCCCCGCAGTTCCCCCTTCAGGACCTTGCCGCTCGCGTTCCTCGGGAGCTCGGCCACGAACTCCACCGTCCTCGGGACCTTGTAGTTCGCCATCTCGCGCCTCGACCAGGCGATCAGGTCGTCCGCCGTGAGCGTGGTGTCCGGGCGGCGGACCGCGTACGCCTTGCCGACCTCGCCCAGTCTCGGGTCCGGGACTCCGATCACCGCCACGTCCGCCACATCCGGGTGCAGGCCCAGGAGTTGCTCGATCTCGGCCGGGTACGCGTTGAAGCCGCCGACGATGAACATGTCCTTGACGCGGTCCGTGATGCGGAGGTTTCCCGAGTCGTCCAGGACGCCGATGTCGCCCGTGCGGAGCCAGCCGTCAGGGGTGATCGTGGCGGCCGTCGTGTCCGGGTCCTCGAAGTAGCCCGCCATGACGTTGAAGCCCCGGACCAGCACCTCGCCGGGGGCGCCCGGGGCCGCCAGGACGCGGACCTCCGTGCCGGGGATCGCGCGGCCGGACGTGGAGGCGATGACGTCCGCCGGGTCGCCGGTGCGGCACATCGTGACGATGCCGCTCGCCTCGGAGAGGCCGTACGCGGTGAGGACCGTCGCCGTGCCGAGCTCGGCTCGCAGGCGTTCGACCAGTTGGAGGGGGACCACCGCCGCGCCCGTGACGACCAGGCGGAGGGTCGAGAGGTCGTGGGTGGTGCGGGACGGGTGGTCCAGGAGGGACTGGTGGAGGGTGGGCGGACCCGGCAGCACCGAGATGCGTTCGGCGACGATGTTCGCGAGGACCGTGTCCACGTTGAAGACCGGCTGCGGGACCATCGTCGCCCCGCGCATGAGGCAGGCGATGATCCCCGCCTTGTAGCCGAAGGTGTGGAAGAACGGATTCACGATGAGGTAGCGGTCGCCCTCGCGGAGACCGGCCAGCTCGCTCCAGATCGCGTAGCACCGCAGCGTCTGGGCGTGGGTGATGACCGCGCCCTTGGGGAGGCCCGTCGTGCCCGAGGTGTAGATGATGTCGGAGGGGGCGGCGGGCGTGATCGCGGCCGCCCGCTCCCGTACCGCCTCCGGTGATATCCCCTCCCCCGCGGCCAGGAAGTCCTTCCAGGTCAGGTAGTCGTCCGGGGCGCTGTCCGCCAGCACCACCACCCCGGCCAGGTCCGGGAGTCCGACATCCGCCCGGCGCAGGGACGCCACGTACGACGTGCCCAGGAACGTGCCGGTGACGAACAGCAGCTTCGCCCGGCTCCGTCGCAGGATGTGCGCCGCCTCCGTGCCCTTGAAGCGGGTGTTGAGCGGGACGAGGACGGCGCCCGCGGTGACCGCCCCGAGCGCAGAGACGATCCAGTCCAGGGTGTTCGGCGCCCAGATCGCGACCCGGTCGCCCGGCTCCACGCCGGAGGCCATGCACGCGGCGGCGGCCCGTTCCACGCGTTCGCCGAGTTCCGTGTACGAGACGCGGGCGCGGCCCTCGACGACCGCCTCGCGGTCCCCGTACCGCTCGGCCGCCGCCCGTACCAGCTGCGGGATGGTGGACCATTCCTCGTCGCCGCGCATCGCCTGTCCTCCCCGCCGAACCGCACAGTAGCTGACTATCCGTCAGATTAGCTGTAGCCTCTGGCGCTGTCAGCAGTCATGACGGTCCCGGAGGTGGCGGTGGCGACGCTCAAAGACGTGACAGCGATAGCCGGCATAGGGCAGACGGCCTTCGCGAAACAACTCCCCGAGAGCGAGAAGGTGCTGGCCTGCCGGGCCATCGTCGCCGCCCTCGACGACGCGGGGATCGCGGCCTCGGAGGTCGACGCCTTCGCCTCGTACACGATGGAGGAGACCGACGAGGTCGAGATCGCCAAGGCCATCGGCGCAGGTGACGTGACCTTCTTCAGCAAGGTGGGCTTCGGGGGCGGCGGCTCGTGCGCGACCATCGCGCACCTCGCAGCCGCCGTCGCCACCGGGCAGGCGAGCGTGGGGGTCGCCTGGCGGTCACGGAAGCGCGGCTCGGGGCCCAGGCCCTGGAAGAACACCGCCGTCCAGTTGCCGGCCCCGGCCCAGTGGACCCGGCCGTACGGGCTGCTGCGGCCCTCGGACGAGATCGGGATGCTCGCGCGGCGCTACATGCACGAGTACGGGGCCACCCGCGACCACCTGTTCAACGTCGCCCTCGCCTGCCGCAACCGCGCCAACCAGAACCCGGACGCGGTGATGTACGAACGGCCGCTGACCCGCGACATGTATATGACCTCCCGCTGGATCAGCGAACCGCTCTGCCTCTTCGACAACTGTCTGGAGACGGACGGGGCGCTCGCCTGCGTCATCGTCTCCGCCGAACGCGCCCGCGACTGCCAGCAGCAGCCCGTCTACATCCACTCCGTCGCCCAGGGGCTCCCCGCCCAGCACCACGGGATGGTCAACTACTGGAACGACGACCCGCTCACCGGGCCCGCCTGGACGGCGGCCCGACAGCTGTGGAAGCAGGCCGACTTCGGCCCCGGTGATGTCGATGTCGCCCAGATCTACGACGCGTTCACCCCGCTCATCCCGCTCTCCCTGGAGGGTTACGGCTTCTGCGGGCGCGGTGAGGGTGCCGCGTTCACGGAGGGCGGCGCGCTGGAGAGCGGCGGGCGGCTGCCCATCAACACGGGCGGCGGCGGACTGAGCGAGGCGTACGTGCACGGCTTCAACCTCATCAACGAGGGCGTGAAGCAACTGCGCGGCGTCTCCACCGCCCAGGTCCCCGACGCCGCGACCTGCCTGGTCACCGCCGGGGAAGGCGTCCCCACCTCCGCCGTCCTGCTGAGGAGCTGACATGTCGGACAGCCTGCTGTCGCCCGTCGTCGACGAGGACGGGGCGCCCTTCTGGGAGTACGCCGCCCTCGGTGAACTCCGGGTCCAGGCGTGCGCCGCCCCCGGCTGCGGCGAGCTCCGCTTCCCGCCCCGGCCCTGCTGCCCGCGCTGCCAGTCCTTCGACAGCGAGTGGCGGCCGATGAGCGGGCGCGGCCGCATCTGGTCGTACGTGGTCCCCCATCCGCCCCTGCTGCCCGCGTACGCCGAGCAGGCCCCGTACAACGCCGTCGTCGTCGAGCTGGCCGAGGCCCCGAAGATCCGGCTGGCCGGGAACGTGGTGAGCGGCCCGGACGCGGCGCTGAACTCGGTCGATCCGGGGAGACTGCGGATCGGGGCGGCGGTGAAGGCGGTCTTCTGCCCGGCCGGACCCGATGCCCCCGGCGTGACCGTGGTCCGCTGGCTGCTGGAGCGGTGAGCGGCGGTGCTGCGTACGGAGACGGATCACGGGACCGGGGTCGCGCTGGTCACCCTCGACCGGCCGGAGAAGCTCAACGCGATCGACCTCGCGACGGCGGACGAACTCCCCGCGCTCTGGAGGGCGTTCCGCTACGACGAGGGCGTACGGGCCGTCGTCCTCACCGGGGCGGGCGGGCGCGCCTTCTGTACGGGGATCGACCGGGGGGCGGAGGTTTCGCAGCCCCCTTCCCCGTACGCGATCGACGATCCGCTGATCGCGATCGGGCCGAAGGCGAACGATCTGTGGAAGCCCGTGATCGCGGCGGTGGAGGGGATGGCCTGCGGCGGGGCGTTCTATCTGCTGGGCGAGGCGGACTTCGTGATCGCGTCCGAGGAGGCGACGTTCTTCGACCCGCACACGACCTACGGCATGGTCAGCGCCTACGAGGCGATCTCGATGGCGCAGCGGATGCCGTTCGGTGAGGTCGCCCGGATGTCACTGATGGGGACCGCCGAACGGGTCACGGCCCGGCGTGCGTACGAGACCGGGCTGGTCAGTGAGGTCACACCGGCCGGCGGGGCGGTGGACGCGGCGCTGCGGGCGGCGGCCGTCATCGCCTCGTACCCGACGGCCGCCGTCCAGGGCACGGTACGGGCGGTGTGGTCGGCGAGGGAGGCGGCGCGGACGCAGGCGCTGGCCCACGCCCCGCATCTGATCGCCCTCGGGAATCTGGCGCCTGAGCGGCAGACGGAGCTGTTCGAGAAGCGGGGCGGAGGTGGGCCCGGGGGCGGGACGTATCGACTGCGGTGAGCGGGCGCCCCGGTCAGGGGCGGGCTTCCGCCGTGACCTTGCACTTCTTCACCTTGGACACCTTGCGGGGGCTGTCCATGCGCACGGTGAGGCTCGTGACGTCGCCGTACGCCAGCTCCGCGGTGGTCTCACCCGTGTCGACGGTGTTGCCGAGCGCGTCCAGGAAGGTCACCTCGACGTCGTACGTCTTCGCCGTGCCGGACGCCGTGGACCTGAGCTGGATGACGGACGAGGTGACGGCCTTGCGCTTGCCCTTGCGGGCCTGGGCGCAGCGGATGACCCGCACCTCGGGAGCGCCCGAGGCAGTGGAGACCGGGGTGGGCGTGCCGTAGCCGCCGCCCGAGGAACTGCTGGAGGAGTCGTCGTAGGAGCTGTCGTCGTAGTCGTAGTCGTCGTTGCTCTTCTTCGAGCTGGAGCAGCCCCCACCGCCCGATCCGCTGCTCTTGCCGCTGCGGCTCTTGCCGCCACTGCCCTTGCCTCCGCTGCTGGAGGTCGAGAAGCCGGTGAGCGCGAGCACCACCACGACCAGTACCGCCGCGAACCTCATACGTCGCCGCATCATCGATGCAGCCCCCCTTGGGTTGGTGACACGTCCTTCGGCCGTCGAGCGGACCGCGCGACGCCATGACGCACAGCATTCCGGACAGGACCGGCAGGCCGGTCATGACCCTGTCACGGTCTTGTCATCGTGTGCGCCGCCGGGCCCCCGGCGCGGTGATCGGCTCCGGTCGCGGGTGGGTTCGGCCCGGCGTAGCGTCGGTTTTCGGGGAGGTGCGTACGCCGTTCGGCGTGCGCCGCGCGCGCCCGCATCTCGCGCAGCCCGCGCAGGCCGCAAGCTCCGCGGGAGGCCCCTCATGATCCGCAACGTCATCGGCTCCGTCGTCGCTCTCGTCGGGGCGGCGGCAGCTGTCGTGAGCCCCTTCCGTGCCTGGTACGAGGGCCGGCTGGGGCGCCACTACCGCATCCAGGACCTCTTCGAGGGCATCACCGATACCGGGGCCGCGGTCATGGGCTCGATCCTGTTGCCGTTCCTCTTCGCCGCGGTGGTGGCCCTGGTCGGAGTGGTGCTCCGGTCGCGGCTCGCGGTGGCGTTCGCGGGTGTGGTGGTGCTGGGCTTCACCGTGCTGTGGATGGTCCGCCAGGGGCAGGCGGCGGGCGGCCTGACGGTGGGCGGGGAGGGTTCCGGCGTCCAGACGGGAGTGGCGATCGCGGGGGCGGGCGGACTGCTGCTGCTGCTGGGTGCGGCGTTGATGTCGGGGCGGCGGGCCCGGCCGCGTACCGACCGCACGGCGCCCTATCCTCCGCCGGGGTCGGACCATCCGGACACCTGGCCGCCCACGCAGGAGCCGGGGCCGGCCGCACAGACGTCGCCCTGGCCGGAGCGGGAGGCGGACCCGTACGTGGGACCGGATTCGCGCGACGACCAGGAGACCCGCTCGTATCCCACGCAGGGTGAGGGGCCCGACCGGCGACGCCCCCCGAACCCTTGACGCCCGCCCCTCGACGCTTCCGTCCCCGGCCCCCGGCCGGGCCGGGGCGGGCCCCTAGGCCCGTGCCCGGTTGCCCGTACCCGTTCCCTTCAGGGCGTCCAGCGCGTATACGCAGCGGTCCTTGCTGCACGCGTACACGACACCCGCCTGCGCCACCGGCGACCCCGTGATCTCGCCGCCCGTGGCGAGCTTCCAGCGGAGCTGGCCGCCCGCCGCGTCCAGCGTGTAGAGCACGTGGTCCGCGGAGCCGAAGTGCACGCGTCCGTCCGCGACCACCGGCGCGCCCACCACGTCGCCGCCGGCCGCGAACCGCCACTTCGGCGTGCCCGTCACCGCGTCCAGCGTGTACAGCGCGCTGCCACTGCCGACGTGGACGTTCCCCGCCGCCACCAGCACCGGCTCGATGGACTGGCGGGCCTCCGTCGCGATCCGCCAGCGGTCCTTGCCCGTCGAGGCGTCGAGCGCGTACACCGTGCCGAGGTAGTCCGCGAGGTACACCCCTCCCCCGGTCACCGCGGGCCCCGGGGCGAACGCGGGCGGGGAGAGGAAGACGGCAGGCGACTCGAAGTGCCACCGCACATGGCCGGAGACCGAGTCCACCGCCAGCACCCGGGTCCCCGCCGACACGTACACACAGCCGTCCGCCGCGGGCGCCACCCGTACCGGCACACCGCCGCAGGACGCCGCGTCACCGATCGGGTACGACCACCGCTCACCACCGGTACGGGCGTCGAGGGCCCGCAGCCGGGCGTCCTGCCACAGATACACCGTGCCGTCGTGTATCGCGGGCCCGGCCTCCGGCGTCTCGAAGTCCGTCTGGACGCCCGAGGTCGCCCACAGCTTCTCGCCGCTGGACGCCTCCCACGCCTGGACCCCGCCGCCCCGCGTCCCGGTCACCACCGTGCCCCGGTCCGCCTTCAGGGAGTACACCCAGGCATCCGTCTGCAGGCGCCACCGCTCGGCACCGGTGGCCGCGTCGAGCGCGTACAGGGACGGTCCGTCCGAACCGTGTATGCGGCCGCCGTCGACCGCCATCGCCCAGGCCACGTCCCGGGTCTTGAACTGGCGTCTCCCGTTGCCCACATCCAGCGCGTGGACCTCGAACGACGTCACGTACAGCAGGTCACCGGAGACGACCGGCGTGCCCCACACATCGTTCGACATGCGGAAACGCCAGGGCCGCCAGCGGTCCGGCGCGGCGGGTGCCGCATCCGGCGGGGGCGCGGGGGCGGGCACCGGGGCGGTCGGCGGGGTGGCACCGTTCAGCCCGGCCGGCGGGCGCACCCAGCCGGTGGCCGGATCGGCGTGCGCCGCGGCCGCGCCGCGGACCTCGCCGGGCCGCAGCCCAGGGCCGATCGGCACCTTCGCACCGGCCAGCTGTACGGGACCGCCGCCGGGCGACGAGGCGGGGGCCTGGCCGGGCGACGGGGAACGGAGGTCGGCGCCGCTGCGCCAGGCCGTGTCCCAGTCCGCGCCGTGCGCCGGCTGCGGCGGATTCGGCGGCGGCGGTGGCGCGGCCACCGGCGCGGCGTGCGCCGGAGCGTGCGCGGGGACCGGGGCCGCCGGGGCGATCGTGCGGCCACCGCCGCGCCGCTGCTCGATCATCGCGGTGGCCCGGTGCGGCAGCCACGCCGACGCCGTACCGCTGTCGTCACTGCCGGAGGCGAAGAGGTGCGGGGCGAGCTGGGCCTGCAGATCGGCCGGGCTGGGCCGCCGGGTGGCGTCCATCTGCATGCAGGACTCGATCAGCGGCCGCAGATCGTCGGGCAGGCCCTCCGTGTCGGGGCCCTCCCTGAGCAGCATGAACACCGTCTCGACGGGGTTGGCGCCGTGGAACGGCGCATGCCCGGTCGCCGCGAACACCAGCGTCGAGCCGAGCGAGAAGACATCGCTGGCCCCGGTCACGCTCCGGGAGTCCCGTGCCTGCTCGGGGGACATGTAGGCGGGGGTGCCGACCGCCACGTTCGTCATGGTCAGCCGGGTGTTGGAGACACCGGACGCGATCCCGAAGTCGATCACACGGGGGCCGTCCTCGACGACCAGCACGTTGGACGGCTTCAGGTCACGGTGGACGAGGCCTGCGCCGTGGATGGACTGGAGCGCCTCGGCGATCCCGGCCGCCAGCCACCGCACCGCCTGGGTCGGCATCGGCCCGCACTCATTCACTATCTCTTCGAGCGAGGGGGCGGGGACGTAGGCGGTGGCCAGCCACGGCACCGCCGCTCGCGGGTCGGCGTCCACCACGGCGGCCGTGTAGAACCCGCTGACCGCCCGGGCGGCCTCCACCTCACGCGTGAACCGGACCCGGAACAGCTGGTCCTCGGCGAGCTCCGTGCGCACCGTCTTGATCGCCACCCGCCGGCCCGACGCCGAGCGCGCGAGATAGACCAGCCCCATGCCGCCGGCGCCGAGTCGTCCCAGCACCTCGAACGGGCCGATCCGCCTCGGGTCGTGCTGCGTCAGCTGCTCCACCACTTGCCTGCCACCTCCCCGTACGGACCTCAAGAACAGAAGCCCGCGAAATCCCGCCATGTGCAGCGTCTCACCACTGGGCACCACCTGGCGGTGCGCACCCCGATTCTTCCTGTCCCAGGCCCCGGTTGCGAACCCGGGAGCGGATCGGGGTGTCCTATGTCACTTCATCCGGTACCGGGACACGGGGGATGCGGGGCGGGGCGTGTCGGACCACTCAGGGCAGGAGTTCGGTCGGCTGGAGTACGGCGAAGGCGGCGCCCTGGTCGTCCTGGACGACCGCCATCCGCCCGTACGGGATGTCGAACGGCGGTGTGGTGACCCGGCCGCCCAGCTGGACGACGGTCCCGGCGGCCCGGTCGCAGTCGGCGACGGCGAAGTAGCTGAGGAAGTAGCTGGGCATCACGGCGGGGAAGGCGTCCGTGATGACACTGCGCCCGCCGACCGCCGTATCGGGCCCCGCCTCGCTGCCCGCGGGCGACCACATCCGGTAGTCGATGCCCGGCTCGGCGGTGCCGGCCGCGCCCCCGGCGGACTCCTCCAGATCCGTCCCCAGGAAGCCGAAGACCCGCTCGTAGAAGGCATCCACGGCTTCCGGCCGACGGGTGTAGACCTCGGTCCAGCAGAAGGCACCCGGCTCGTTCTGCTTCTCGAAGCCCGCCCGGTCGCCCGCCTGCCACAGCCCGAAGACCGCGCCACCCGGGTCGGCGGCCTGGGCGAGGACTCCGGCCCGGCCCGCCCGCACGGGGTCGGTGATCACCTGGCCGCCCGCTTCCCTGATGAGGGCCACCGTGGCGGTGATGTCGTCGGTGGAGAAGTAGATGCCCCAGGCCGTCGGCATCCGGCCGTCCTGTTTGGCCGCGAGCGCGGCGACGAGTCTGCCGTCGCTGAAGGCGTCGGCGAAGGGCATGCCGTCGCCCGCGCGGAAGGTCCAGCCGAAGAGCCCGCCGTAGAAGCGCTTGCCCGCTTCGAGGTCGGAGAGCTGCACATCCACCCAGCACGGCACGGAGTGCGCGAATGCGGCCATGGGCCCGGGTCCTTCCGTAGCGGTGACGCCCGTCACAGTCAACGTAACGGCGGGCGCGGCGCAGCGCGCCCTGACGCACCCATATAGAACATTTGCCCTAATCGTGAAGGCCCTGTGCCCGGCGTGGACGAAGTTGTCCACCGAAGTTGTCCACAGGCTGTTGATAACACTTATGCCGCGCACACGACGGTGCGGTGACCCGCGGCCTCGCGCCTGGCCGAAAATCCACCACGCACCCCTCCGGTCCTGCGGCGTTCCCCATTTGCAGTCGGCCGAATCGCGCTCCGATCACCCCTCGGTAAGCTGACTGCATGACAGGACAAGTACGCACCGTCGACGGCCGCGTGGCCGGTCGACGCGGTCAGGCGACGCGGCAGAAGCTGCTCGACTGCCTCAGCGAGATGCTCAGCTCCTCGCCGTACCGGGACGTCAAAGTCATCGACGTCGCCCGGAAGGCGGGGACTTCACCCGCGACCTTCTACCAGTACTTCCCCGACGTCGAGGGCGCCGTCCTCGAAATCGCCGAGGAAATGGCCAAGGAGGGTGCCGGGCTGACCCAACTGGTCGCCGGCCGCTCCTGGGTCGGCAAGGCCGGCTGGCACACCTCCGAGGAACTGGTCGAGGGATTCCTCGACTTCTGGCGCCGTCACGACGCCATCCTCCGGGTGGTCGACCTCGGCGCGGCCGAAGGCGACAAGCGGTTCTACAAGATCCGCATGAAGATCCTGAACTCGGTCACCAACTCCCTTACGGACTCGGTGAAGGAGCTCCAGGCCAAGGGCAAGGTCGACAAGGACGTCAGTCCCGCGGCGATGGCGGGCTCTCTGGTCGCGATGCTGGCCGCAGTGGCCTCGCACCAGAAGGGCTTCACCACCTGGGGCGTCAAGCAGGCCGAACTCCGCCCCAATCTGGCCCTGTTGGTGCATCTGGGCATCACCGGCAAGAAGCCGACGAAGTAGGCGCGGCGCCGGATCTCCCTCACACGCTGGGCGCTCAGCCGCAACCCGGGCACCCACGTCGTCCTGTCTCACCGACGGCGGACCACAGCTGGGCCTGTGGTCCGCCGTCGGCGCCTGCGGCCTCGACGACGCACCGCGCGAGGCCCCGGCTGACCGGACCAGGCCCCGGCGCTCCAGATCCCCATCGCTCAGCCCCGGCGTTCAGCCCCGGCCCTCAGTTCCGGCGTTCAGTCCCGGCCCTCAGCTCCGGCCCTCCAGCCGGAACAGCCGGATCTCCCGCTCGATCCTCGCCTGGTACGTCGCGTACGGCGGCCAGAACCTCAGTGCGGCCTCCCACACCTCGGCCCGCTCCGCCCCCTGGAGCAGTCGTGCGCGCACCGGGACGTCCCGGCCCTTCCAGCTGACGACCGCGTCGGGGCAGCCGAGCAGATTGGCGGTCCAGGCCGGATGCCCCGCACGGCCGAAGTTGCTGCCCACCAGGATCCAGCTCTCGGGCGGCCCCTCCTGCGGCATGCAGGCCAGCGGAACCGTCCTGAGCTGCCCGCTCCTCGCCCCCCGCACGGTGAGGACGAGGCCCGGCAGCATCTGCGCGCTGAGCAGCACCCTGCCCCGGGTGAGCCGGTGCACCGTGCGGTCCATGACGGGGATGACGTGCGGGGCGATCCTCGCGAAGGCGCGGGTCGAGGAGACCCTCTGGACCAGCCGGACCCCGGGCGCCATCAGACGGCCACCTCTGCCCCGGCGCCCCCGGCCAGGAACAGCCCGGCCTGGTGCGCCGCGCGGTCGCGCAGCCGGTGGACGGGTCCGAAGAGCAGTTCGTCGGCGGTGGCCCGCTTGAAGTAGAGGTGCGCCTCGTGTTCCCACGTGAACCCGATGCCGCCGTGCAGCTGAATGGCCTCCCCGGCGGTGATCCGCAGCGCCTCAAGTGCCTGCGCGAGCGCCAGACCCGCGGCCGTCGGGTCCCAGGTCGCGTAGTACGCGGCCGAGCGGGCCGCCTGCACCCGTACGTACCCGTCCGCGAGGCGGTGCTTCACCGCCTGGAAGGAGCCGATCGCCCGGCCGAACTGCTCCCGGGCCTTCACGTACTCGACGGTGCGTTCCAGCGCGCTCGCCGCCGCCCCCGCCGCTTCCGCCGCGAGCACCGCCGCGGCCGTGCGCCCCGCCGCCGCCAGGGCCGCGGACGTCTCGTCGGCGCTGTCCACGCCGAGGAGTTCGGCCTCGGTGTCCCGCAGTTCGATACGCCCGAGCGGCCGTGTCTCGTCCATCGAGGTCTGCCTGGTGCGGACGAGTCCGGACGCCGTGTCCGTACGCACGAGGAAGAGGAGCGTACGGCTGCGCGGGAAGCCGCCCGTGTGCGCGGCGACCACGAGCAGTCCGGCGCTGTGGCCGTCCAGGACCTGTGCCGCCTCGCCGTACAGCCGCCAGCCCTCCTCGCCGCTGGCCGGTCTCGCCTGGACGCCGCCGGCCCGGCCGCCGCCCGCCCATTCGCCGCCCGTGTCGCCTCCGGCTTCGTCGCCGGTGAGGCCGAGGCCAGTGGAGAGGCCGGTGCCGGGGACGGCGAGGGTGGCGGTCAGCTCTCCCGCGGCGATGGCCGGCAGCAGGGCGGTGCGCTGGGCCTCGGTGCCGAGTGCGGTGATCAGGGGGGCGGCGAGGGCGGCGGTGGCGAGGAGCGGTGAGGGCAGGAGGGCCCGGCCGGTCTCCTCGCAGGCGAGGGCGAGCTCGGCGGTCCCGCAGCCGACACCGCCATACGCCTCGGGGGTCGCGAGCCCCGGCAGTCCGAGCTCGCGGGCGAGCCGGCGCCACAGGACCGCGTCGTACCCCTCGGCGGTCCGTACGGCGGCCCTGACCTCGTCGGGGCCGCAGTGTCTGGCCAGCAGTTCGCGCAGCGTGCGGCGGATCTCGTCCTGTTCCGCGGTGAAGGCGGCGTCCATCGTCGGGCTCCTTCCCCTCGGTCAGGGACCTGCGCCCCGACCTGACGGGCCGTCATGCTAGGCGTGAAGGTCCGAAAAACACAGAGCCGCGCGCGCCCGTCGCGCACGCAAACCCCTTGCCACGCACCTCATCTGATGTACCGTCAGATTCATGTCACCCTCCCTCTCCACCGCCCCGCGCCGGGTCGCCGCAGTCGGAATAGCGCTGGCGGACTGCGGACGCGCCGACGAGGCCACCCCGTACGCCCTGCACGCCCAGGCCGCCCGCCGGGCACTCGCCGACTCGGGCCTGGACCGGTCCGTCATCGACGGTTTCGCCTCCGCGGGGCTCGGGATGCTCGCACCCGTCGAGGTCGCCGAGTATCTCGGCCTCACTCCCACCTGGGTGGACTCCACGGCGGTCGGAGGTGCGACCTGGGAGGTCATGGCGGCCCACGCGGCGGACGCCATCGCCGCCGGCCACGCCAACGCCGTCCTGCTGGTCTACGGATCGACGGCGCGCGCCGACATCAGGGCTGGGCGCCGGACCTCCAGTCTGTCGTTCGGGGCACGCGGCCCCCTCCAGTTCGAGGTGCCGTACGGGCACTCACTGATCGCCAAGTACGCGATGGCCGCACGCCGCCATATGCACGAGTACGGGACGACACCGGAGCAGCTGGCCGAGGTGGCGGTCCAGGCGCGTGCGAACGCCGCGGCCAACCCGGACGCGATGTTCCGGGACCCGATCACGGTGGACGAGGTCCTATCGGGGCCGATGATCGCGGACCCGTTCACCAAACTGCACTGCTGCATCCGCAGCGACGGCGGATGCGCGGTCCTGCTGGCCGCCGAGGAGTACGTACCGGACACGGCGAAGGCCCCGGTGTGGATTCTCGGAACGGGTGAGTACGCCTCGCACTCCACGATGTCCGAGTGGGAGGACTTCACGGTCTCCCCCGCGGCGGTCTCGGGCCGGCTGGCCTTCGAGCGGGCCGGGGTGCGGCCCGCCGACATCGACCTCGCCGAGATCTACGACGCGTTCACCTATATGACGCTGGTGACGCTGGAGGATCTGGGTTTCTGCGCGAAGGGCGAGGGCGGGGCGTTCGTGGAGAGGGGCCGGACGGGTCTGACCGGAGAGCTCCCGGTGAACACGGACGGCGGCGGCCTTTCGGCCTGCCATCCGGGGATGCGGGGCCTGTTCCTGCTGGTGGAGGCGGTACGGCAGCTACGGGGTGAGGCGGGCGAGCGGCAGGTGCGCCGCGCGGGCGGACGGCTGCCGGAACTGGCCGTGGCCTCGGGGACGGGCGGCTGGTTCTGCTCCTCGGGGACGGTGGTGCTGGGGCGGGGATGAGGAGGGCGAGGGCGGGGACGAGGATGCGGGGAGGGGGACGCGCGGCCCGGCGGGGTCCCCCTGCGGTGGAATGACCCCATGCCCGATTCGCACAGCACCTTCCTCGACCTGCTCCACACCCAGCGCGTGTGGGACATCGACCTCCCCTCCTTCGACCCGGCCACCGCGCCCGCCGACCCCGTCGCCCTCTTCCACACCTGGTTCGCCGACGCGGTGGCCGCCGGGCAGCCGGAGCCGCACACCATGTCCCTCGCCACCGTCGACGAGGAGGGCCGCCCCGACGTCCGGACGCTGATGCTGCACGACGCGGACGAGCGCGGCTGGCACTTCGCCTCGCACGCCACCAGCACGAAGGGCCACCAGCTCGCCGCCCGCCCGTATGCCGCGCTCGGCTTCTACTGGCCGGCGCGGGGGCGTCACGTACGGGTGCGGGGACCGGTCGCCACGGCGAGCCCGGCGGAGAGCCTGGCCGATCTGCACGCCCGCTCGACGGGGGCACTGGCGTCGGCGCTGGTGGGACGGCAGAGCGAGGTCCTGGAGACGCGGGACGAGCTGGTCCGGGCCTCCGAGTCCGCCTGGCAGCATGCCCGGTCCGTCCCGGACGCGGAGGTGCCGAGCTGGACCCGGTACGTGGTCGAGCCGCAGGAGGCCGAGTTCTTCCAGGGCGACGCGCGGCGCCGGCACGTGCGGCTGCGCTACCGCCGGGACGGGCGTCCGGACGGCGGGGCATGGGTACGGGAGCTTCTCTGGCCCTGAGCCGCGCACCCTCGGCGACCTCGGATCATTTATTCGAATTAAACATAAAAGGGGCAGTATAGGAGGCAGGTGAGCCGAGGGAGGCACCCATGGCACGAGCCCGTTCCCGCTACGCCCCGGACCGCGGCCTGACCACGCGCATGGTGACGACGATGTTCTTCATCGGCCTGCTGTACGTGGTCTTCGTCGGCGTGCTCCTGGCGGCCCTGCGCGGCTCCTGGCCGCTCATCCTGATCATCACGGGTGGTCTCTTCGTCGCCCAGTTCTGGTTCAGCGACCGCATCGCCGCGTACGGGATGGGAGCACGGGAGGTCACCCCCGAGGAGGCGCCCGAGCTGCACGGCACCATCGACCGGATCTGCGCCCTGGCCGATATGCCGAAGCCCCGGGTGGCGATCGCGCAGAGCGACGTGCCGAACGCCTTCGCCACCGGCCGCAACGAGAAGACGGCCCTGGTCTGCGCCACGACCGGGCTCCTGCGCAGGCTCGAACCGGAGGAGCTGGAGGGCGTCCTCGCCCACGAGATGTCGCACGTCGCGCACCGGGACGTCGCGGTGATGACGATCGCCTCGTTCCTCGGCGTCCTCGCGGGCGTCATCACCCGGATCGCGCTCTGGGGCGGCTTCGCGCGCAACAGCCGCGGCAGCGACCCGGCGGGCATCATCGTGCTGCTCATCCCGCTGATCAGCGCCGTCGTCTACGCCCTGAGCTTCCTGCTGACCCGACTGCTCTCCCGCTACCGCGAACTCTCCGCCGACCGCACCGCCGCCCTCCTCACGGGCCGCCCCTCGGCACTCGCCTCGGCCCTGACGAAGATCAGCGGCCAGATGGCCCGGATACCGACGGAGGACCTGCGGAAGGCGGAGCCGTACAACGCCTTCTACTTCGTCCCCGCGTTCGCCTCGAAGGAGAGCCTCGGGCGGCTCATCTCCTCCCACCCGACGCTCGAACAGCGCCTCGACCAGCTCGCCCGCATCTCCGCCGACCTGTCCCGGCCTTAAGGAACGTCCATGGGCATCCTCGACACCCTCCTGGGCCGCAGCAAGCCGGTCCGCCCCGACCTCGACCAGCTCTTCGCCGTCCCCTCCGCCGCGCTGACCCTCCAGGCGGGCACGGGCTTCGCCCCCACAGGCCTCGGCTCCGTCTGTTTCGCGGGCGTGGAGGGCGGCGGCTTCGCCCGCCTCCAGGAGGACGTACGGGAACTGCTCGACGCGGACACCGGCCGGGGCGGAATCCCGGTGGAGTTCAGCCGGGACGCGTACGGCTACACCTGGCTGCTCGCCCGTCAGCCGCCCGACGACACGGCGGCCCTGGTCAACGACCTGCACGCGGTCAACACCCTGCTCCAGGACGGCGGCTTCGGCCCGCACCTGCTGTGCTCGCTGATCGGCTTCCACCACCCGGACGGACGCGGGCTCGCCCTGGTCTACCTCTACAAACGCGGCACGTTCTACCCGTTCGCGCCCCTGCCCGGCGCGGCCGAGAAGCGCGACAACCAACTGGAGCTCCAGGCGAGAGCGGTCCTGGGCGACGACCTGAGAGTGGAGAAGGACCTGGCCCGCTGGTTCCCGGTCTGGGGAGCCCCGGGCCTCTGACCGGCCGGCCGGTGGTGGCCGACGGTCAGGCCGTGGCCCTGGGACCGGGCGCGGGGACCGTGAAGACCGGGACCGATTCCCTGCCCTCCTCGTGGCGGAAGGCGACCACCAGCGGCATGCCGATCGTCAGGGCCGACGCCTCGCAGTCCACGAGCTCCGTCATCATCCGCGGGCCCTCGGCTAGGTCGACGACCGCCGCGGTGTACGGGACCCGGGCGCCGAACGGCGGCAGGTCGTTGCGGTGGACCACGGACCAGGTGTAGAGCGTCGCGTGGCCGCTCGCGCGTTCCCAGGTGACGTCCTCGCTCCAGCAGCGGGGGCAGAACTCGCGCGGGTAGTGGTGGGCCCGGCCACAGGCGCCGCAGCGGCGCAGCAGCAGGCGACCCTCCGCCGCGGCGCCCCAGTAGGGGCGGGTGAAGGCGTCCGGCTCCGGGAGGTCGTAGCGCGCCGCTTCCACCCCGGGCCTCGCAGGAGCGCCAGGAGTGGCGGGAGTGGCGGGAGACGGAGGATTCGCGGGAGACGGAGGAGTGGCGGGAGTCACAGGAAGAGTCCGATCGCCTCGTCGAGGGACCAGGTCTGCCAGGACATGGCGAAAAGCGCGACGAGCGAGATCAGCGCCATCATCGCGTTCTGCCCCTGCTCGGCCCAGTCATGGATCATCAGCACCAGATAGAGGAGGTTCAGGAGCAGCCCCCCGACCAGGGCGACCGGTGTGAGGAATCCGGCGATCAGCCCGATCCCCAGGGCGAGTTCGGCGTAGACGACGACATACGCCACGAGCCGGGGGCGGGGTTCGACCACGCGCCGGAATCCGGTGCGGACCACCGGCCAGCGGTGCTTCCCTGCGACGTCCGCCGCCCAGGCGATGCCCGTGCCGCGCTCGAACCAGCCCTTCCTGTCCTTGTGGCGCCAGCTCTCCAGCCACCACAGGCCGAGCCCTATGCGCAGGACGGCGAGCCACTCGGCCCCACCGAGCATGATCGTCCGCATCGGCGCTCCTTCCGGTCACGGCCAGGCAATCTGACGGTACGTCAGTTCACCTGATCAGGACCGTCTCGCGCAAGAGGTGGCCCCGTGATCAATTCGCAACCGATTCCGGCCTTGACCGAGACCCATCAAGTGAGCGCGCGATTACGCTCCATAACCATGCCCGACAGCCCGTCCACCCCCCGCAGCCCCGCATCCGCCTCCGTATCCGCCGCCGCCCAGGCCGGTCCGACCGACCGCACCGACGACCGGCCCGTCTACGTCGTCGGCGGTGGTCCAGGCGGTCTCGCCGTCGCGGCCGCCCTGCGCGAACAGGGCGTACGGGCCGTCGTGCTGGAGAAGTCCGACAGCGTCGGGGCCTCCTGGCGCCGCCACTACGACCGGCTGCGTCTGCACACCACCCGGCGCTGGTCCGCGCTGCCGGGCCTGGCGATGCCCCGCCGGTTCGGGCGCTGGGTGTCCCGCGCGGACGTGGTGCGCTACCTGGAGAAGTACGCAGAGCACCACGCGCTCGAAGTGGTCACCGGCGTCGAGGTCTCCCGTATCGAACGGGCCGCCGACGGTACCGGCTGGCAGCTGACAGCGAGCGGCGGCCGGGTCCTGACCGGGCGGGCCGTCGTCGTCGCCACCGGCTACAACCACACGCCGCGCGTCCCGGACTGGTCCGGGCGCGACACGTTCACCGGCGAGCTGCTGCATGCCTCGGAGTACCGCAACCCCACCCCGTACGCAGGCCAGGACGTCCTCGTCGTCGGGATCGGCAACACCGGGGCGGAGATCGCCGTGGACCTGGTGGAGGGCGGCGCTTCCCGGGTACGGATCGCGGTGCGCACCGTTCCGCACATCGTCCGCCGTTCCACCGCCGGCTGGCCCGCGCAGGCGACCGGCATCCTCGTACGGCGGCTGCCCGTACGGCTCGTGGACCGGGCCGGCGGGGTCATGGCGAAACTCGCCGTACCCGACCTGTCCGCCCAGGGACTGCCACGGCCCGCTACGGGCCTGTACTCCCGCGTCAAGGACGGCGCGATCCCGGTCCAGGACGTGGGCCTGATCGACGCGGTGAAGACGGGCCGGGTGGTGCCGGTGGCCACCGTGGCGTCCTTCGACGGGGACACGGTGGTCCTGGCCGACGGCACCCGGATCACCCCGGACACCGTGATCGCCGCGACCGGGTACCTGCGGGCCCTGGAGCACCTGGTCGGCCACCTCGGCGTTCTGGACGAGCGGGGACGGCCGGTGGTGCACGGGGGGCGTACGCCGAAGGACGCGCCGGGCCTGTACTTCACGGGGTTCACCAACCCGATCAGCGGCATGTTCCGCGAAATGGCCCTGGACGCCCGCAAGATCGCCAGGAGCGTGGCCGGCTCGGGCTGACGGCGGGAAGCCGCGGAACACCCGGCAGGGTCTCGCCTACGCCTACGCCCACGTCCCCTTCGCCGCGACGCGTCGCGCCCACGGGGCCAGGTCCGCCGGTTCGCGGCCGAGCACCTGCCGGACTCCGTCACCCAGGGCCGCCGTATGACCCGCCCGGTGCACGGCGAACATCCCGCTCAGGAGGTCCACCATGGCCTCCGGCCAGCCCTGGCCCAGGAGTTCGGCGCGGTACGCGTCCGGGGTCAGCTCCTCGTAACGGATCGGGCGTCCCGCCGCCCGGGCGATCGTCTCCGTGGCCTCCGCGAACGTCAGCGCGCGGGGGCCCGTGAGCTCGTAGGTCCGGCCCGCGTGACCGTCGCCGGTGAGGACGGCCGCCGCGACCCCGGCCACGTCCTCGGCGTCGACGAAGGGCTCGGGCATCGCACCGATCGGCAGGGCCAGGCGGCCCGCCTTGAGCGGCGCGAGCCACAGGTCCTCGTCGAAGTTCTGGAAGAAGTTGCTCGGCCTGATGACCGTCCACTCGGCGCCGGACCCCCGTACCGCCGCCTCGCCCGCCAGCATGCCCTGCCCGAAATCGTCCCCGGCCGCCTCGGTGCCGTGCCCGGACAGCGCCACGAAGCGGCGGACGCCCGCGCGCGCGGCCTCCGCGACGAACTCCCGGACGGCGACCGGGTCCTCGGGGGCCACCAGGTAGACGGCGGACGCGCCGCTCACCGCGGGCTCCCAGGTCGCAGGGACCGTCCAGTCGAAGGTCACCTCACCGGAGCGCGAAGCCGCCCGGACGCGGGCCGTACCGGTCTCGCGCAGCTTCCTGACGACCCGGCGGCCGGTCTTCCCGGTCCCGCCCAGGACGAGGATGTCGGAGGTGAGGGATCGCGTGCTCCGCGGGGGCTTCGTCGCCTTCGTCGTCATGGGCCGAGTCCATCGCGCCGCGGGGCCCGGAACCATGGCCGTCCGTCCGCCGTGCATAGGAGATCGTCCGCGTCGCCCGTTCGTCTGCCTATCGTTGCGCCATGGATGTGTTCGATGAACTGCTGGGCGGTGTCCGGGGCAGGGGCGCGGTGTTCGGCCGCTCGGTGCTGTGGGCGCCGTGGTCGCTGCGCTTCACGGACGGCGCGTATCTGACCCTGTGCGTGCCGCTGCGGGGAGCCGGGTGGATCGTTCCGGAGGGCGGAGCACCGCTGCGGGTGGAGGTCGGGGAGGCCGCGATCGTACGGGGGCCGGCGCCGTTCGTCTTCACCGACGACCCGGAACCCGCGGCGGGTGCCGCGGTACGGGACGTGCGCTGGTCCGGGGGCCTGGGCGGTGAGCAGGTCCCCCTGGGGGAGATCGACGCGCCCACCGTCCTGATGGCGGCCGCCTACGACGTACAGGCCGCTGTGCCGCAGCGGCTGCTGCGCGTTCTGCCGCCGGCTCTGGTGGTCGCGGACGAGCACGACTGCACGCCGATGCGGGACTACCTGGAGGCGCAGATCGCCGGGCCGGGACCGGGGCGGCAGATCGTGCTCGACCGGCTGCTGGACTGGATGCTGGTGTGCACGCTGCGCGACTGGTTCGACCGCCCGGAGGCCGAGCCGCCCAGGTGGTACGGGGCGCTCGGTGACGAGGTGGCGGGGCCGGCGCTGCGTGCGATGCACGAGGACCCGGCCCACCCGTGGACGACGGCGGAGCTGGCCGACCGGGCGGGGGTGTCGCGCACGACCCTGGCCAAGCGGTTCACGGAACTCGTCGGGGAGGGCCCGGTGGCGTATCTGACGGAGTGGCGGATGACGCTGGCCGCGGATCTGCTGGCCCGTCCCGAACTGACCGTGGCGTCGGTGGCGCGGCGCGTGGGGTACGCGGACGCGTTCGGCTTCAGCGCGGCCTTCAAGCGGCTGCGGGGCGAGAGCCCGAGCGCGTACCGGCAGCAGACGGCCGCGACCCCGCTGCCCCGGAACCGGGAGGCTCCGGCGGGCTGATCCCCAGGGCCGGACCCGAAAGGCGGGGGCGCCGCCCGCGCCCCCGCCCGCCTGCCTTCGGTACGGCCCGTCAGCGCTGCCAGGCCCCGCCCGCCGCCGCGTCCCGGACGAAGTCGGTGAAGTCGCGGGGCTCGCGGCCCAGTGCGCGGCGCACCCCGTCCGCGACCGCGGCCTCCCGGTGCGTACGGATCGGCTTCAGCGCGTCGGTCCACAGCCCCGCCTCGGCTTCCGGCATCCCCTGGGCGACCAGGCCCGCCAGGAACTCCTCCTCGCCGGCCGGCACGTACGTGGACCGGATGCCGGTCGCCTTCTCGATCTCGGCGAGCGCTTCGCCGATGCCGAGCGCCCGGGGGCCGGACAGTTCGTACACCTCGCCCGCGTGGCCGTCCTCGGTCAGTGCGGCGACGGCCACCTCCGCGATGTCCTCGGCGTCGACGAAGGCGGCGGCGCCGTCCCCGGTGGGCAGCGCGAGTTCACCGGCGTTCACGTCGTCCAGGAAGACGCCCTCGCTGAAGTTCTGGGCGAACCAGCCGGGCCGCAGGATCGTCCAGGCCACGTCCGCGGCCCGTACCGCGGCCTCCGCCTCCATGTGCGGCCCGTTGCCGTCGTAGGAGGCCCCGAAGTAACCGGGGACGTCCACGCCGCGGGCGGAGAGCAGCACCAGTCGCCGCACCCCGCTCGCCACGGCCTCCTCCACCAGGGCGGGCACCGGGGAGGGCGAGGCGTCGAGCGGGACGATGTAGGCGGCCGTGGCCCCGGCGAGGGCGGGCCGCCAGCTGGCACGGTCCGCCCAGTCGAACGGGGTCTCCCCGGAGCGCGAGGCCGCCCGCGTCTCCACCCCCTGTGCACGGAGCCGGGCCACGACGCGGCGCCCGGTCTTGCCGGTGCCGCCGATCACCACTACGGATTCGTTTGTCATGATCCGAGCGTGCATCGGGGCACCGGCCCGCGCCCATGTCCCACCGTCCGGGATGGATGTCCGGACGTCCGGCGCCGCCCGCTGCGCCGCGGCGGCCTACGCCTTGGGCGTCGGGTTCACGACGACCTTGGCGGTGTTGTTACGGGTGTTCGGGTCGAACGGGAACACGGGCAGGCCCGGGCTCTCGGGGCGCAGGTGGACGCGGCCCTTGGCGTCCGGGACGACCTCGTCGATGCGCAGCTGGAAGGCGAAGGAACGCTTCGCGGTCTCCGACACCCAGTACGGCATCGCGCAGGAGTAGCGCGGGGCGCCCAGGCGCTGCGGGTGGTGTCCGCCGGACAGCGTCCGGGCCTCGCAGCCCTCGGGTGCGCCGGTGACGGTCACGCCCTTCGGGACGGTGAAGTCGACGACCGCGGCGGAGTCGCCGGAGCCCAGGTTGCCGACCCAGGCCGGACCCCTGTTACGGAAGGTGAGCGTGGCAGCGACCGTCTCACCCGCGGCGCCCGCGACCCGTGCACCGCGTACGGCGAAGTCCGCCGTACTGGCCGCCTCGAAGGCGACGATGCCGTAGTTGTCCTCGCCCGAGAGGTCCGTGGCGCCGGCGCCGGGCTCGACGCTGATGTCCAGCCGCTCGTTCATCGCGTGCGAGGCGAGTGCCAGATCCAGCCCCTCGGGGAGCGCGAACGACTCACCCGGCTCGATGACCTGGCCGAACGTGCAGTCCACGTGAGTCATGGGCGCGTAGTCCCCGCCCGTTTCCCGGTAGGCGCACTCGGGGTGCCGTGCGGCGAAGCCGAGCCCGTACGAGGCGGACATGCGGAGGGAGAAGCCGTCCGACCTCTCGTTGCCCTTGTTCGTCACCGACAGCGGGACATCGTGGACGGCGCCCGGGAGGGTGTCCGTGACCGGGGCGAGCCCGCCGAGGGCGAGGTCCGGGCCGGACGCGACCGACAGGGTCGTGTCGAACGAGTCCAGCGGGGCCCGCATCTCGCCCTCCGGGCCGGTCGCGACGGCGGAGTAGACGATCCGGCCCCGGGCTCCGGCGGCGGCGCCGTCCGCGGCGCGGACCGTCAGGTGCACCTGCGGGGTGTAGTCGCCCCAGCCGACGGGGACCTGGGGAACGCTGCACAGGGCCGTGGTGCCGCTCGGCACGCAGTTCTCGGGCCAGGTCACTTCGGCGATCCCGGCGATGCCCGTGATGTCGACGGTGAGACGGCCGTCGGTGACGGTGTAGTTCTCGTTGTCGTGGGTGAGTCCGATGTCGAGCCGTCGCTCCTCCGGCGCACCGCCGGCCGTTCCGAGCGGCAGGCTCAGTTCGCTCGGAGCGTTGATCCACAGCGTGTCACTGGCGGCGGCCGCGGGGGTGGCGAGGCCGCCCACCAGGAGCGCGGCGGCCGCGGCGGCGCAGGTGCCGAGGTAGACGGAACGTCGGGTCGGGACAGGTCTCATGAGATCCCCCATGGGTAGTGCTCTGACGGGCAGTGCCGAAAGCCGGCACCCGTTGGACGAGCAAGGACCGCGTGAGGTTGTAGGGGGAATGGATCTCTCCCGCCCTCCGGACGGGACGGCCCGGACGCCCGCCCACACCCCGCGCTGCCGCCCGTCTCCCGCAGCCTTTGCCTGCACACCCATTCCTGACGGGCCGTCAGTTCAGTAACCTGACAAGGCGTCAGCTATGGAACGTGGGGCTCGGACACCTCCGTGGCTCCCGGTCGGACACGTCGAGCAGGAGTGGGCGGAACGATGCTTGGATCGACTCACGGCACCCTCACCACACACTTCCGCGCCAGGGTGGACGCCTGCGGCGAAGAGCCGCACGCGGCCGTCCACAGCACGGCGACAGCGACGGCGGAGGGCGGTCTCGACGTCAGCGGACGGCCGCTGCACGCGCCCGTGCCCGACCTGGACCGGTTCTTCCGGCCCGAGTCCGTCGCCGTCGTCGGCGCGTCCGACACCGAGGGGCGGCCCAATACCGGGATCACCCGCCAGCTCGTCGCCTGGGCCGGGCGGGTCGGGGCGCGGCTCCATCCGGTGCATCCCACGCGGGAGTCCGTCTTCGGAATGGCCTGCTCCCCCTCCGTCGCCGACCTGCCGGAACGGGTCGATCTGGCCGTGCTGCTCGTCGCCGACCCACTGCCCCTGATCGATGAACTGGCCGCGTCCAAGGTGAAGTTCGCCGTCGCCTTCGCCTCCGGCTTCGCCGAGACGGGCGCGGAGGGGACGGCCGCCCAGGCGCGACTGTCGGCCGCGGTCGAGCGGTCGGGCCTGCGGCTGCTGGGGCCGAACACGAACCTCAACGCCTTCGAGTCGTTCCGGGAGGACCTGGAAGGCCCCGCGATCGCGCTGATCACCCAGTCCGGGCACCAGGGCCGCCCCGTCCACACGCTTCAGGAGCTGGGCATCCGGCTCTCCCACTGGGCGCCCACCGGCAACGAGGCCGACCTGGAGACCGCCGACTTCATCTCGTACTTCGCCGGGCGCCCGGAGGTCGGGGCCATCGCCTGCTATGTCGAGGGGCTCAAGGACGGCCGCTCCTTCCTGCTCGCCGCCGACCGGGCCGCGCGCGCCGGTGTGCCGGTCGTGGCGGTCAAGGTGGGGCGTACGGAGACGGGGGCCAGGACCGCCGCCTCCCACACCGGCAAGCTGACCGGCACCGACGTGGTGGTGGACGCGGCGATGCGCCAGTTCGGTGTGATCCGGGTGGACGGGCTCGACGAACTCCAGGACACCGCGGCCCTGCTGGCCCGGGCGCGCCCGCCGCGCGCCGACGGTGTCGTCGTGTACTCGATCTCGGGCGGCACGGGGGCGCACTTCTCGGACCTGGCGACCGGCGCCGGACTCTCCCTGCCCACCCTGTCCGAGGAGAAGCAGCGCGAACTGCACACCTGGATACCCGGCTACCTGAATGTGGCGAACCCGGTCGACAACGGCGGTCACCCCGTCGGCGACTGGCGCGGCCGGAAGATCATCGACGCGATCCTCGCCGACCCGGACGTCGGCGTGCTGATCTGTCCGATCACCGGCCCGTTCCCCCCGATGAGCGACCGGCTCGCCCAGGACCTGGTGGACGCGGCGGAGGCCACGGACAAGCTGATCTGCGTGGTGTGGGGCTCGCCCGTCGGTACGGAGGAGGCGTACCGCACCACCCTCCTCGGCTCGTCCCGGGTCGCCACCTTCCGCACCTTCCGCAACTGCATCGGGGCCGTGAAGGCGTACCTGGACCACCACCGCTTCACCGCCTCCTACCGCTCGCC
This sequence comes from Streptomyces sp. NPDC058620, assembly GCF_042717135.1. NCBI lineage: Bacteria > Bacillati > Actinomycetota > Actinomycetes > Kitasatosporales > Streptomycetaceae > Streptomyces > Streptomyces sp. NPDC058620. The sequence continues at coordinate 270,927 of NZ_JBHXQO010000002.1, read as the reverse complement.
CTTCGACGACGCGCCACGCACGCCGTCGCCCTCGTTCCGCAAGGCGCAGGCCCTGCTGCGCCCCGGCCACCAGTTGAGCGAGCACGCCGCGAAGCAGCTCCTCCGGGCGTACGGCATCCGCGTACCGCGCGAGCAGCTGGTGACCAGCGCGGCGGCGGCGGTCCGGGCGGCGGCGCTCGTCGGCTACCCGGTCGTCATGAAGGCGTCCGGCACCCGGCTCGCGCACAAGACCGAACTCGGCCTGGTCAAGGTCAAGCTCACCTCCGCGAGCCAGGTCCGCGACGCCTATCGCGAGCTCACCGACATCGCCCGCTTCGAGTCCGTCGGCCTGGACGGCATCCTGGTCTGCCAGATGGTCGAGCGGGGCGTCGAGATGATGGTCGGCGTCACCCAGGACGCCCTGTTCGGGCCGACCGTCACGGTCGGGCTCGGCGGTGTCCTCGTGGAGGTCCTGCACGACACGGCGGTCCGGGTGCCGCCCTTCGGCGAGGACCAGGCGCGGACGATGCTCGGCGAACTCCGCGGCCGGGCCCTCCTGGACGGCGTACGCGGCGGCCCGCCCCTCGATGCCGACGCGCTCGTCGAAGTGATCCTGCGGGTGCAGCGCATGGCCCTGGAACTGGGCGACGACCTCGTGGAGCTCGACATCAACCCCCTGGTGGTCCTCGGGCGCGGCCAGGGCGCGGTGGCGCTGGACGCGCTCGCCCTCTGCCGCTGAGCCGGCGCCCACCCCCGTGAAGGAGCTCCCCCATGCCGCCCTCCCCCGACGCGTCCCAAGCATCCGATCCCGTGGGCTCGGTACTCCACCGCACCGGCAGCGGGGTCTCGTGGATCACCCTCAACCGCCCGGAGGCGATGAACGCCGTCACCTGGGACCAGCGCGAACGCGTCATCTCGCTGCTCGCCGGCGCCTCCGCCGACCCGGGGGTGCGGGCCGTCGTCCTCACCGCCACCGGCCGAGGCTTCTGCGCGGGCGCGGACCTGCGCTCCGGCCCGGCGACGGGCGGGGAGCGGGTCGCGGGTGATGTCGCCCGTACGATCCGGCTCGGCGCGCAGCGGCTGATCGCGGCGGTGCTGGACTGCGAGAAGCCGGTGATCGCCGCCGTGAACGGCACGGCGGCCGGGCTCGGCGCGCACCTCGCGTTCGCCTGCGATCTGGTGCTGGCCGCCGAATCGGCGAAGTTCATCGAGGTCTTCGTACGCCGCGGCCTCGTCCCGGACGGCGGCGGCGCCTACCTGCTCCCCCGCCTGATCGGCCCCCACCGCGCCAAGGAACTCCTCTTCTTCGGCGACGCGCTCCCGGCCCTGGACGCGGAGCGCCTGGGCCTGGTCAACCGGGTCCTCCCGGACGCCGAACTGACGGCAACGGCCCAGGAGTGGGCGCAGCGCCTGGCCGCAGGCCCGACCCGCGCCCTGGCCCTCACCAAGCAACTGGTGAACGCCTCCCAGGACACCGACCGGGCAACGGCGTTCGCCGCGGAAGCGATGGCCCAGGAGGTCAACATGACCACGCACGACGCGCAGGAGGGAGTGCGCAGCTTCGTGGAACGCCGCCCGCCCACGTACCTGGGGCGGTAGACCCGCCCCCACACCCCGCCCAGGCCGACCGGGCGCAGGCAGCGGCGGGGCCCGAGGGCCCCGGCTTTGTACCCGCCGGGATGGTGTGTCAGACCACGGCGAGCCGGTCCACCAGCAGCTCCACCCTCGGCTCGGCGTCCTCCGGTGGCAGCCGTCCCGCTCGGGTCAGGGTGGCCAGCCCGTGCAGGGCCGCCCAGAACACCTCGGTGAACAGTCCCGGGTGGACGCCGTCCCCGGCGACCTCGCCGAGGCTCTCCAGCAGGGCGGCGAAGGCGTCCTTCAGAGGTTGTGGGGTGTCCTCGTTCGCGAAGGCCAGGCCGCCGTCGAGCTGGAACATGGCGTCGTAGACCGCCGGGTTGCGTATCGCGAAGTCGAGGTAGGCGCGGGCCAGGGCGGTGACCCGGGCGCGCGGGCCGTCCGCGGCGCGGGTCGCGGCTCTCAGCGCCGCGGCCATCTCGGCGGCGCCTTCGAGGGCGACGGCGCCGATGATCTCCCGCTTACCGCGGAAGTGGCTGTAGAGGACGGGCTGGCTGTACTCGATGCGCTCGGCGAGCCTGCGGGTGGTGACCGCGTCCCAGCCCTGCTGCTCGGCGAGTTCGCGGGCCGTCGCCACGATGAGGCGCTCGCGCTCCACCCGTTCGCGCTGCTTGCGTTCCTGTACCGACATGACTCGATCCTAGCATCGCTAGACAAGCGAGCTACAGCAGTACTAGCGTTGCCTCGTCACCTAGCGGCGCTAGATCCCAGGAGGGGTCATCATGCTCAACGCACTCGAAGTCATCACCACCGTGGTCGTCGGCGTGATGGTGGGGGTGGAATTCTCCGTCGCCTTCGTCATCAACCCGATCCTCAACGCACTCCCCGAGGACAGCGGCCAACTCGGCCGCGCCCACGGAGGGCGGATGCTCGGCGCCGTGATGCCGGTCTGGTACATCGGCTCGCTCATCCTCGTCGCGGTCTGGGCCACCACCGGATGGCACCACCACGGCACCGGCCTCGTCGTCACCGCCGGCGGGCTGCTGCTCCTCAGCGTGATCATGTCGATCCTGCTGCTCGTCCCGATCAACAACCGGAACAAGACGTGGACCCCCGACAACCGGCCCGAGGACTGGAAGGAGCAGATGAACCGCTGGGACCGCTTCCACTACGTCCGCGTCGCCGTCATCATCGCCGCCTTCACCCTGCTGGTCGCCGCCCTCTGACCCCGCGGGCCGACACCGCGCACGCGGCGCACAATCCCACTCCCCGGGCGGCAGATGGCCCCGAAATCCCGACATCCAGGAATCGGCATCCAGGAACGCGGCTGCCGCTCAGAGCCCGCATCCGCGATCCCGGCCGGCACCTTCCCAACTGACGATGCGTCAGTTTCAATGGGGAGGTGATGGGACACGCAGGCATGGCCGCAACCGCAGTCCGGTACCTCCGCTCCGTCGGCGCCGCCACGGTCGCCGGACCGGCGGCGCCCGTCGAGCCACTGCCCCGGCCCGACCTCAGAGCCATCGGCGCCGACGAGCGTCCGCCCGTCGGGGCGGGCGAATTCCGGCGGGTGCTGGGGCACTTCGCGAGCGGGGTCACGGTCGTCACCGCGCACGGACCCGACGATCCGGACGGCCCCGCCGGCTTCGCCTGCCAGTCGTTCGCGTCCCTCTCCCTCGACCCGCCGCTCGTCACGTTCATGGTGGCCCGTACGTCGACGACCTGGCCGCGCATCGCCCGCGCCGGGGCCTTCTGCGTCAACATCCTCGGCGCGGACCAGGGCTCCCTGTGCCGGGGGTTCGCGGTGAGCGGGGCGGACAAGTTCGCCGGGGTCGCGTACCGGGCGGCGCCCGCGACCGGATCACCGCTCCTGGACTCCGTACCCGCCTGGATCGACTGCCGCATCCACGCCGTCCACACGGGCGGCGACCACCTCATCGTCGTGGGGCGAGTGGAAGCGCTCGGCACGTCCGGGGAGAGCGCCGGTCCACTGCTGTTCCACCAGGGGAAGTTCGGCGGATTCAGGGGCTGACGCCGACCGGCACCGAGGAGCCCTGTCGCCGCCGGATCATCAGCGCCATCATGGCCGCCGTCGCGCACAGCGCCCCCGCCGCGTACCAGACCACGTCGTACGAGCCGAACGCATCGCGGGCCACACCACCGAGGAAGGCCACCGCCGCCGCTCCGACCTGGTGCGAGGCGAGGACCCAGCCGAAGACGATCGCGCTGTCCTCGCCGTACTGCTCACGGCACAGGGCCAGCGTCGGCGGCACCGTGGCGACCCAGTCCAGACCGTAGAAGACGATGAAGAAGATCATCGGCGGGTGCACCGACGGCGCCATCAGCATCGGCAGGAACAGCAGCGAGACACCGCGCAGCGCGTAGTAGACGGCCAGCAGGCGGCGGGCGTCGAAGCGGTCGGTGAGCCAGCCGGAGAAGATCGTGCCGATCACGTCGAAGATCCCGATGACGGCCAGGAGCGAGGCGGCGGCGGTGATCGGCATGCCGTGATCGTGGGCCGAGGGCACGAAGTGGGTGCGGATCAGGCCGTTCGTCGACGCCCCGCAGACCGCGAACGTGCCCGCGAGCAGCCAGAACGGGCCCGTGCGCGCGGCGTCGAAGAGGACCCGCACGGTCCGGGCCGCCGCCCCGCGGGCGGGCGCGGGCTTCTCCACGTACGTGCCGCCGTACGGGGCGAGGCCCACGTCGGCCGGGTGGTCACGCATCAGGAGCCAGACGAACGGGACGACGACCAGCGCGGCGAGGGCGACGGTCACCGAGGCGGGCCGCCAGCCGTGCTCGTCGACGATCCAGGCGCACAGCGGCAGGAAGACGAGCTGGCCCGAGGCGCCGGCCGCGGTGAGGATGCCGGTGACCAGCCCGCGCCTGGCCACGAACCAGCGGTTGGTGACCGTCGCGGAGAACGCCATCGCCATGGAGCCCGTGCCCAGTCCGACCAGCAGCCCCCAATAGATCATCAGCTGCCAGGACGCCGTCATCCAGACCGAGGCCAGTGCCCCCGCGGCGACCGCGCTCAGCGCCACCACGACCACCCGGCGGATTCCGAACCGGTCCATCAGCGCGGCGGCGAACGGTGCGGTGAGCCCGTACAGCGCCATGTCGATGGAGACCGCGAAACCGATCTCCCCGCGCGACCAGCCGAACTCCGTGTGGAGCGGGTCGATCAGCAGACCGGGAAGGGAGTTGAAGGCCGCGCCGCCGATGATCGTCACGAAGGTGACGGCGGCGACGATCCAGGCGCGGTGGATACGCCGACGGGAGTCGCGGGCGGGCTTCACCGCGTCGGCTACGGGGGCCGTGGGGTCGGTTGTCTGGGTCACGTCACCCAGCATCGGGCCGGGCCCGCAGGCTTACGAGTGGCCCGGCGGACACGGTTCGCAGGGATCGGGCCATGACCGGTGTGGGGGAGGCGGGCGCGGGCGGCGCAACAAGACCTGAAGGGCCCGGCGCTCACCCGGCCGTACGACGGCGCGCCGCCCACGCGTGCACGCACCCGGCGCCGGCCGCCCCCACTCCGTACCAGAACAGGTCCGGGGCGTTGAAGGTCGAGCCGAGCACCAGGCGGGCGGCCGTACTCCGGGCCGACAGCTCCGCCGGCACGTGGGTCAGCTGCGCGAACTCCACGGCCCAGCTGAAGGCCAGAGCCGTCCCGGCCGCCACCAGCGGTCCCACCCGGGGCGCTATCAGCACCACGAGTGCGTAGATCAGGACCGTGTACAGCGCGTCCCCGGCGTACTTCGTCCCGTCCCCGCCCGCCACCGCCCGTACACCGAGCCCGGCGGCCACGGTCAGCGCCGCCGCCCCCGCAGACACGAGCCGCGAACGTCCCACCCCGGTCACCCGGTCCACTCCAGTCACCGATCCGCCCCCGTCACCCGATCCGCTCCAGCCGTCCGGCCCGCCGTGCCACCAGCGGCACGGCGGGAATGCAGACGCTGTCTGCGGGCTTCTCCATCACAGCGGTGACATGTATCAGCTTTTGGTCTATACCAGCTAGCAGGGAGGGAGTTCGCATGCCGCACCGCATCGTCGTCCTGGCTCTCGACGGGCTGCTCCCGTTCGAACTGGGCATCCCCCAGAGGATATTCGGCCGCACCCTGTCCGGCGGACCCGACGGCGGCCCCCGGAAGCTCTACGAGGTGGTGACCTGTTCCGTCCGCCCGCCCGGCATCGTCCGCACGGACGCGGACTTCACGATCACCGTCGAACACGGACCGGAAGCCCTCGCGGACGCCGACACGGTGATCGTCCCGACGTCGTACGGGCTCGGCCCCGTCTTCACGGAGGGCAGGCTCACCGAGGAGCTGGCCGCCGCGTTCGCGTACATCAGGCCCGGGACCCGCATGGTCTCCATCTGCACCGGCGGCTACGTCCTCGCCGCCGCCGGATACCTCGACGGCCGGCCCGCCACCACGCACTGGTCGTCCGCCGACCACTTCCAGAGGCTGTTCCCGCAGGTCAAGGTCGACCCGGACGTCCTGTTCATCGACGACGGGGACGTCCTCACCTCCGCCGGGGTCGCCGCCGGAATCGACCTCTGCCTGCACATCGTGCGCCGCGACCACGGCGCCGCCGTAGCCACCGAGATCGCCCGCCGCACCGTCGTACCTCCGCACCGGGACGGCGGACAGGCGCAGTACATCCACCGCCCCGTCCCCGAACCGCAGTTCGCGACCACGACCGCCGCGCGCGCCTGGGCCCTCGACCGGCTGGAGCGGCCCATCCTGCTGCGCGACATGGCGCAGCAGGAGTCCATGAGCGTGCGGACGTTCACCCGCCGCTTCCGCGAGGAGGTCGGCGTCAGCCCCGGCCAGTGGCTGACCCTGCAACGGGTGGAACGGGCCCGCGGTCTCCTGGAGTCGACGGACCTGTCCATCGACCAGGTGGCCCGGGACTCCGGCTTCGGCACGGCGACCTCGCTGCGCCAGCATCTGCAGGCGACGCTGGGTGTGCCGCCGACGGTCTACCGCAGGACGTTCCGCTCGACGGCCGGTTCCCCGGCAGCGGGAGAACCGCGGGCCGAGCCCCGGGCCGCCCCCTAGAACACCAGCACCCCGCGCGCCACCCGCCCGTGGTGCGCGTCGTCCGCCGCCTTGGCGAAGTCCTCCACCGGGTACGTCTCCGTCACCAGTTCGTCGAGCAGCAGCCGGCCCTCGCGGTACAGGTCCGCGTAGAGCGCGATGTCGCGCTGCGGGCGCGACGAGCCGTACCGGCAGCCCAGGATCGACTTGTCCAGGTACATGGACGAGACCAGGAACGACGCCTCCGCCGTCGCCGCCGGGACCCCCAGCAGGACCGCCTGCCCGTGCCGGTCCAGGAGGTCGATCGCCTGGCGGATCAGCTCGGTACGGCCCACGCACTCGAAGGCGTGGTCGGCGCCGGCCGGCAGGATGTCGCGCACGCCGTCCGTCGAGGTCAGGAAGTGCGTCGCGCCGAACTGCCGGGCGACCGCCTCCTTCGCCGGGTTGGCGTCGACCGCGACGACCGTCAGCGCGCCGGCGATCCGGGCGCCCTGGATCACATTGAGTCCGATCCCCCCGGTGCCGATCACGAGGACCGTCTCCCCGCGGTCGACCTTCGCCCGGTTGAGTACGGCTCCGACTCCCGTCAGCACCCCGCAGCCGATCAGGGCCGCGGAGGTGAGCGGCAGGCTGTCCGGGATCTTCACCGCCTGGACGGCGCGGACCAGCGTACGTTCCGCGAAAGCCGAGTTGGAGGCGAACTGGAAGAGCGGCTTGCCGCCCCGGGAGAACGGCCGGCCCGGCATCCCGATCGCCTTCCGGCACATCGTGGGCCTGCCCCGGTCGCACTGCGCGCACGCCCCGCAGCTGGCCAGGGTCGACAGCGCCACATGGTCACCGGGCTTCACATGGGTGACTCCCGCGCCGACCGCATCGACCACACCCGCGCCCTCGTGCCCCAGGACCACCGGCACCGGGAACGGAATCGTCCCGTCGATCACCGACAGGTCGCTGTGGCACAGCCCCGCGGCGGCCACGGCCACCAGCACCTCTCCGGGCGCCGGGTCACGTATCTCCAGATCGTCGACGACCTCGGTCCGCGTGCCGTCGAAGACGACGCCCCTCATCCGGTCTCCCTCGGTAGGCCGAGCACCCGCTCGGCGATGATGTTCCGCTGGATCTCGTCCGAGCCGCCGTAGATGGTGTCGGACCGGGTGAACAGGAACAGGCGCTGTACGTCGTCGAGTTCGTACGGGGACTCCGCCGACCAGGTACGGGGGCCGACGGCGCCGGCCGCTCCCCTGACCTCCACGGCCAGTTCGCCGAGCCGCTTGTGCCAGCCGCCCCAGAGCAGCTTGGCCACGCTGGGGGCGCCGGGGCCGCCCGCGCCGCAGAGGGTGCGCAGGGCGTTCCAGCGCATGGTCCTCAGCTCGGCCCACTGCGCGACGAGACGAGCGCGCAGGACGGGATCGGTGACGGCGCCGCCGTCGACGGCGGCCCGGAGCACACGGTCGAGCTCGGCGGCGAATCCGATCTGCTGGACGAGGGTGGAGACACCGCGCTCCAGGGCCAGCAGGCCCATGGCGACCTTCCAGCCGTTGCCCTCGCCGCCCACGGCCTCCACGGCCCGCGCCCCGTCGAAGAAGACCTCGTTGAACTCACTGGTCCCCGACATCTGGCGGATCGGCCGCACCTCCACGCGGCCCGGCTGGTCCATCTCGACCAGGAGGAACGACAGCCCGTGGTGGCGGTCCGAACCGCGTTCCGTCCGCGCGAGGACGAAGCACCAGTCGGCGTCCACGGCGAGCGAGGTCCAGGTCTTCTGACCGGTGACGGCGTACCCGCCGCGCCGGGTGTCCCGCACGGCCGCCGTCCGTACGGCGGCCAGGTCCGATCCGGCGCCGGGTTCGCTGTACCCCTGGCACCAGAGCGCCTCGCCCCGGGCCACGGGGGGCAGGTGGCGGTGGCGCTGCTCCTCGGTGCCGTACGCGATCAGCGTGGGGGCGAGCAGGTTCTCGCCGATGTGGCCGACGCGGGCGGGGGCGGCGGCGCGGGCGTACTCCTCGGCCCAGACGACCTGCTGGGCCGGGCTCGCGCGCCGGTTGCCGTAACCGGGCCCGGTCTCCTCCCACCCGAGCCCGATCCACCCGTCCCGCCCCAGCTCGCGCTCCCACGCCCGGCCGGTGCCCGGCCCCTTGTGGGCCTCCAGCCAGGTGCGGGCCTGCGCCCGGAACGCGTCGTCCTCGGGCCCGAAGCGGAAGTCCACGGTGCGCCTCCTGTCGTCATCGTGCGCGGGTGCGGACTCCGGGGCAGCGCCCCGGGTCAGGTGTTCGGCCGGGTGCCCGCGGCCGCGGCCGCCGCCATCTCCTCCAGCCGCGCCAGCATCGGCATCGGGTCGACCCCCACCGTCCCCGGCAGGAAGTCCGCGATGCGCTCGGGCGTCCACGCCCCCTCCGCGTACCCGGCCCGCAACTCCCTCGGCTGGGCCCACACCGCGATCTTCGGACCGGCCACGGTGTACACCTGGCCCGTGATCCCCTCCGCGCGCGCCCGCTCGCTCAGCAGGTAGACGACGAGCGCGGCCACATCCTCCGGCTCCCCGATCTCCTTGAGCTCCATGGGGACGTTCGCGGACATCCGGGTCCGCGCGACCGGCGCGACGGCGTTCGCCGTGACCCCGTACCTGTGCAGGCCGAGCGCCGCGCTCCGTACCAGCGAGATGATCCCGCCCTTCGCCGCGCTGTAGTTGGCCTGCGCCACGCTGCCCTGGTGGTTTCCGCTGGTGAAGCCGATCAGCGTGCCGCCGCCCTCCTGCTTCCGCATCACCGCCGACGCGGCGCGGAAGACCGTGAACGTCCCCTTGAGGTGCGTGGCGACCACCGGGTCCCACTCCTCCTCGGACATGTTGAACAGCATCCGTTCCCGCAGGATCCCGGCCACGCACACGACCCCGTCGATGCGCCCGTACCGCGCGAGTGCCGTGTCCACGATCCGCTGGCCGCCCGCCATCGTGGAGATGTCGTCGGCGACCGCGACGGCTTCCCCGCCCGCCGCCTCGATCTCCTCGACGACGGATTCGGCGATCTCGCTCGTGGGTTCGCCGCCCTCGACGGAGACCCCGTAGTCGTTGACGACGACCCTCGCCCCGTCGGCGGCGGCCGCCCGTGCGACCGCCCGCCCGATGCCGCGTCCGGCGCCCGTGACGGCGACCACCTTGCCTGCCAAGAAGTTCCCCATGCCCGGCCCCTTCCCGCGGTTTCTGACGGACCGTTAGATTTTATGGGCAGGCGGATACCCCGGCACAAGCCCCAGGAGGCCCCCATGTCCTTGCCACCCGAGTTCCACGCCCTCGCGAATCGGGTGAACAACTGGGGCCGCTGGGGCGCCGACGACGAGACCGGGACACTCAACCTGATCACCGCCGGGGTCGTCAGGGAGGCCGCGGCCACCGTCCGCACGGGCCGCCGGGTACCGCTCGCGCTCCCGCTCCAGCAGGACGGGGTGCAGAGCGGACTGATCCCGGGACGGGTCAACCCGCTCCATACGATGGTCCAGATCAACCAGGAGCTCTTCGGCCCGGGAACCGTCGCCACCAGCGACGACGCCGTGACCATGGGCCTCCAGGCTGCCACCCACTGGGACGCGCTCACCCACGCCTCGTACGGCGGGAAGATCTACAACGGGCGTCCTGCCGACACCGTCACCGCGCACGGCGGAGCGCGGTTCAGCTCGATCGCCTCCGCACCGCCGCTCGTCTCGCGCGGGGTCCTGCTGGACGTGGCCCGCGCCCACGGCGTCGACCTGCTGCCCGGCGACCACGCCGTGACGCCGGAGGACCTGGACGCGGCGGAGGAGTTCGCGGGCGTCCAGGTCCGGGCCGGTGACATCGTGCTCGTACGGACGGGGCAGATCCAGGTGTACCTGGCGGGCGACAAGCACGCGTACGCCTATCCGTCACCCGGTCTCTCGGTGCGTACGCCCGAGTGGTTCCACGCGCGGGATGTGGCCGCGGTGGCCAACGACACCCTGACCTTCGAGATCTTCCCGCCGGAGATCGAGGATCTGTGGATGCCGGTGCACGCCCTCCATCTCGTCGACATGGGCATGCTCCAGGGTCAGAACTGGAATCTCGAACCCTTGTCCACAGCCTGTGCGGAGGACGAGCGTTACGCGTTCCTGCTCTGTGCGATGCCCGAACCGTTCACCGGTGCCACCGGCACTCCCGTCGCGCCGGTCGCCGTCCTCTGAACGCCGAACGGCGCTGCGGGGACCACCACGGGCACGGCCGGGACCACGGAAGCCGCGCGGGCCGGCAGGGGCATGCCGCTGTCGACCTCGCACCAGATCTGCTTCCCGGCGCCCTCCGGCTGCCAGCCCCAGCGGTCCGCGAGGCCGTCCACCAGCTCCAGGCCGCGGCCGTTGGTGTCATCGCCTTCCGCGTGGCGCGGCTGCGGCGGACAACCGCTGGCGTCGGCGACCTCGACGCGGACCGTCCCGACCGCTCCGGCCGAGCCGAACAGCATCCGCAGCACGGCCGGACAGCCGGTGTGGACGACCGCGTTGGTGACCAGCTCCGAGATCAGCAGAATGAGCGTCTCCGCGAGCGGCTCGTCGTCTCCTATTCCGGACCCGACCAGCCTCGACCGCGCCCATCTGCGGGCCCGCCCCACTTCCGCGGGATCCGGCCCGACCTCCAGCTGAACCTGAAGCACCTGCACCGCTCACACCATCCGAACCGGCGGACACATCGCCTCGCGCCTCCTCAGGGTCACGGAACGTGATTCCCTTGCGAGACAGCATGGTTGACGTACAGTCACCGCAACAAGCGCTTCGGGCATATTCCAGCGCGAAGGAGTACGCGTGCTGCATACTGTGCGACGCGCATTGCGGGGAGTCGAACAGGAGCGCGCCGGCACCGCGGGAATCGCTTCCCGGCCAGGCCCGGCACAGCTCCTCGGACCGCGAGCAGGGCACCGCACCCGAACCGGAGTCGCCGCAAAGGCAACACCCGGATCGTCCGGTTCCAGAACCACTCGCATCCAACGGAGCGTACCCGAGCCCGGCGCCGACTCCGGCCGGTGACGAATCACGCAAAGGACACAACCCGGTATCGACGCAGACCGGCTGCACTGCGTGACAGCGCACCCCATAGCCCGGCCAAGATCCACCGGGCGCCCCTCAGCCCCGCCCCGCCTGCTGCGCGGCGCCCAGATCGTGCGCCAGAGCCTCTTCCGCTTCCGCCGCCGTCAGCCACCTTCCGGAGCGCAGCCAGGCCCGCTTCAGATGGAGGTGGACGTCTGCCTCCCAGGTGAAGCCCATGCCGCCGTGCACCTGGAGGCAGTCCCGGGCATTGCCCACGGCGGCCTCGTCGGCCAGGAGCTTGGCGCCCGCCACCTCGACCGGGTCCCCGGTCACGGCCGCCGCGTACACGGCGGCGCGGGCCAGTTCGGTACGGACCAGCATCTGGGCGCAGAGATGTTTGACCGCCTGGAAGGAGCCGATCGCCGCACCGAACTGTTCACGTGCACGGGCGTGTTGAACCGCCATTTCCGTGGTCCGGGCGGCGCTTCCGAGCTGTTCGGCGGCGGTGAGCAGGGCGCCTTCGTGCCGCAGGGTGCGCGGCGACAGCGCGGGCAGCGGCACCGTGCCGGTGACGGTCCCGGCCGGCCGGTACAGCGCCGTGAGCGGGTCGAGGGACCGCACGGCTACGGCCGTCCGCACGACGTCCCGCAAGGACTCCCCTGCCGCCAGGGAGACCACCTCCCCCAGCACCAGGAGCGCGTCCGCGCCCGCGAGGTCCGCGACCGGACCGCTCCGGTCCACGACCGTGACCACGGCCCGCCCCTCCGCGGCGCCCTTCACCACCCCGGCGGCCAGATGCGTGGCGACGAGGGGCCCCGGCAGCAGCGCCCTCCCCACTTCCTCGAACAGCAGTACGGATTCGGGCAGCCCGAGCCCCACCCCGCCCTCGGCCTCCGGCAGCCGCAGCGCGAAGAACCCGGCCGCGCCGAGCTCCGCCCACAGCCCCCGGTCGACACCTTCCCCGCCCTCCACGGCGGCCCGCATCCGCTCCCTGCCGAACCGGCCGGTGAGCAGCTCCCGCACGCCCGAGCGCAGGGCCCGCTGGTCCTTCGACAGCGAGAAGTCCACAAGCGATCAGCGCCCCTTCGGCAGGCCGAGTATCCGCTCGGCGACGATGTTCCGCTGGATCTGCGAGGTGCCCGCGGCGATCGTGTACGAGAGCGAGGAGAGCCGGTCCAGCACCCATTCCCGGTCCAGGTCACCGGCGTCCGCACCGAGCACCTCGGCCGCCGCCTCGTACAGCTCCTGGCGCGCCTGCGAGTAGCGCAGCTTGAAGACGGAGCCCCCGGCGCCCGGCACACCTCCGCCGCGCTGCGCCTCGCTGACGTTCCACTGGGTGAGCCGCCACAGGGCCCGGAATTCGGCGTTCAGCCTGCCGAGCCTCCGGCGCAGTACGGCGTCGTCCCACCGCCCCGCCGCACGGGCCTCGGCGGCCAGGGCCGCCAGCGTGCGCCGGCAGGCGACGACCTCGCCGGCGAAGGCCGTACCCCGCTCGAAGGAGAGGGTGACCATGGTGACCCGCCATCCGTCGTTCTCCTCGCCGACCCGATGGGAGACGGGCACCCGGACCTCGTCCAGGAACATCTCGGCGAATTCGGTGGACCCGGCGAGCGTCCGCAGCGGGCGGACGGTGACGCCGGGAGCGTCCATGGGCATCGCGAGCCAGCTGATCCCCCGGTGCTTCGGCGCGTCCGGGTCCGTACGCACCAGCAGTTCGCACCAGTCGGCGACCTCCGCGTGCGACGTCCAGATCTTCTGGCCGCTCACGACGTAGTGGTCGCCGTCGCGCACCGCGCGGGTCCGCAACGCCGCCAGGTCGGAGCCGGCTTCCGGTTCCGAGAAGCCCTGGCACCAGATCTCCTCGCCCCGCAGGACCGGCGGCAGCCAGCGGGCCCGCTGCCCCGCGGTCCCCTCCGCCGCGACGGTCGGCCCCGCGTGCAGCAGCCCGACGAAGTTCGCCCCGACATAGGGGGCCCCGGCCTTCTCCGTCTCCTCCAGGAAGATCAGCTGCCGGGTCGGCGTCGCCCCCTGCCCGCCCGCGTCGACGGGCCAGTGCAGACCCGCGTACCCGGCGTCGTACAGCATCCGCTGCCAGGTCGTGTCGTACGCCCTTCGCGCCGGCCAGTCGTCGGGCGAGGGCTTCGGCGGCAGCCCGGGGAGCGCACCGGCGAGCCAGGCGCGCAGCCGCGCACGGAAGTCCCGCTCCTCCTCGCTGTACGACAGATCGGTCACCGGTCGAGGTCCAGACCGAGCATGCGGATGGCGTTTCCGCGCATCAGTTTGTGGACGGTCTCGTCGTCCAGTCCCTTGACGTGGTCGAGCGCGACCTCCTTGGTGTGCGGGAACGTCGAGTCGACGTGCGGGTAGTCCGTCTCGAAGGTCGCGTTGTCCCGCCCCACGACGTCGAGGGACGCCACTCCGTGCTTGTCGCGGAAGAAGCAGCAGAACATCTGCCGGTAGTAGTACGTGGAGGGCGGCTCGGGGATCAGGTCGCGTACCCCGCCCCAGGCCCGGTGCTCCTCCCACACGTCGTCGGCGCGTTCGAGCGCGTACGGGATCCAGCCCATCTGGCCCTCGCTGTAGGCGAGTTTCAGCGTCGGGAACTTCACCAGCACCCCGCTGAACAGGAAGTCCATCATCGAGGCCATCGCGTTGTTGAAGGAGAGCGCGGCCTGCACGGCGGGCGGGGCGTCGGGGGAGGCGGCGGGCATCTGCGAGCTGGACCCGATGTGCATGTTCACGACCGTGCCGGTCTCCTGGCAGACCGCGAAGAACGGGTCCCAGTAGCCGGTGTGGATCGACGGCAGCCCCAGGTGGGTGGGGATCTCGGAGAAGGTCACCGCCCGCACCCCGCGCGCGGCGTTGCGCCTGATCTCCGCCACCGCAAGGCCGATGTCCCAGAGCGGGATGATGCACAGCGGGATCAGCCGGCCTCCGCTGTCGCCGCACCACTCCTCGACCATCCAGTCGTTGTAGGCGCGGACGCAGGCGAGCGCGACCTCCTTGTCGTGCGCCTCGGCGAAGGTCTGGCCGCAGAAGCGCGGGAAGGTCGGGAAGCAGAGGCTCGCCTCGACGTGGTTGAGATCCATGTCCTTGAGCCGTTCGGCCGGGTCCCAGCAGCCGCGCCGCATCTCCGCCCGGGTGATGCCCTCCAGCGTCATGTCGTCGCGGTCGAAGCCGACGGCCGCGATATTGCGCTTGTACGGGAACTTGAGGTCCTCGTAGATCCACCAGTCGGTGGGGGGTCCGTCCGGGTCCATCGTGATGACGTACCTGCCTCCCGTGTACGCCAGCTCGCCGATGCCGGCGGTGAGCGGTTGCGGCCCGCGTTCGCGGTACCTGGCGGGCAGCCAGGTCGAGAAGAGGTGTGGCGGTTCGATCACGTGGTCGTCGACGCTGACGATCCGAGGCAGTTCCGTCATGGCGTTCCCTTCGGCGCACTCGGCACGTATCTGATGGTCCGTCAGATTCAGATACGGCTCTCAGGCTAGCCCCGCACCCCTGGACCGACAAGGCGCGGAGTCCTACGCTCTCCGCACTATCTGACTATCCGTCAGCTACGAGGGGACCGTCGTGACCGATACCGCACACGCCCTGGGCGCCTCCCGCACCTTCTGGGAACTGATCGAGCGCCGGGCCGCCCTGACCCCGGACCGCCCCGTCCTCCTCCAGGACGACCGCACCCTGACCTTCGGCGAGCTCCGGGAGCGGTGCGAACGCGTCGCCGCCGGTCTCCACGGGCTTGGGGTGCGGCCCGCCAGCGTCGTCGCCTGGCAGCTGCCGACCCGGCTCGAAACGGTGCTGCTCTCCTTCGCGCTCACCCGCATCGGAGCCGTACAGACCCCGGTGATCCCCTTCTACCGGGACCGCGAGGTGGGCTTCGCGCTGCGCGAGTCGAAGGCCGGGTTCTTCGCCGTACCCGGCACCTGGCGCGGCTTCGACCACACCGCGATGGCCCACCGGCTGGCGGCGGAGCTCGAACGGCCCCCGCGGATCTTCGAGGCGTACGCGTCACTGCCGGACGGCGACCCCGCCGTACTGCCGCCCCCGCCCGCCGACGGCACGGTGCCGCGCTGGATCTACTGGACCTCGGGCACGACGTCCGACCCCAAGGGAGTGCTGCACACCGACCGCAGCCTCATCGCGGGCGGCTCCTGCCTGGCCCACGCGCTGCGGCTGACGGCGGAGGACATCGGCTCGGTCGCGTTCCCCTTCGCCCATATCGGCGGACCCGACTACGCCGTGATGCTGCTGCTCTACGGCTTCCCCGCCGTGCTCTTCGAGCAGTTCGCACTGCCCGGCGCGCTGGCGGAGTACCGGCGCCGCGGAGTGACCGTGGCCGGTGGCTCGACCGCGTTCTACTCGATGTTCCTGACCGAGCAGCGCAGGACCCCGGGCCGCCCGCTCGTCCCCAGCCTGCGTCTGCTCGCGGGTGGCGGGGCGCCCAAGCCGCCGGAGCTCTACCACGCGGTCGTCCGGGAGATGGGGGTCCAGCTGACCCACGGCTACGGCATGACCGAGGTCCCCATGATCACCATGGGTGCCCCGGACGACACGGCGGAGAACCTCGCCACGACGGAGGGCCGTCCGCCCGCGGGCATGGAGATACGGATCACGGACGAGGAGGGCAAGCCCCTGCCGCCCGGCACGGACGGCGAGGTACGGCTGCGGGGCGAGGCGGTCTGCCAGGGGTATCTGAACCCGGGGGCCGCCGCACCGGCCTTCGACGCCGAGGGATTCCTGCTCACCGGTGACATCGGCCACCTCCGGGAGAGCGGACATCTCGCGCTGACCGGAAGGATCAAGGACGTCATCATCCGCAAGGGCGAGAACATCTCCGCCAAGGAGATCGAGGACCTCCTGCACGCCCACCCCGGGGTGGGCGACGCGGCGGTGATCGGCCTGCCGGACCCGGAGCGCGGGGAACGCGTCTGCGCCGTCGTCGAGCAGCCGGCCGGGGCCGCGCCGCTGACCCTGCCGGAGCTCACCGGCTTTCTGCGCGCCCGGGGTCTGTCGGTCCACAAGCTGCCGGAGCAGCTGGAAGTGCTGGAGGAGCTCCCCCGCAGCGAGGCCCTGCGCAAGGTGCTCAAGTACAGGCTGCGCGAAAGGTTCGGGTGAGCATCCGCCCGGGGGCGGCCGGCGCCCAGGGGCGGGACCGGACGTGCCCCGCCCCTGTCGCCTGCGGCTACCCGTCCGGAAGGATCACCGTGAAGTACGTGGCGAACGCGCCGACCGCCTCGGCCTCCGCCACCCGCCCGTCCTGGTCGGTGTCCAGCTGCTGCGCGGCGACACGCGCGGTCTCGGCGTCGGCACCCAGCACCCGCAGCGCCCGCTCGACGGCCGCCACCGAGGCCGCCCCGTCGTTCTCGTTGTCGGCGACGGCGATCGCCGCGCGCAGGAAGGGGCGGGCGATCTCCGCGAAGCGCTCGGGGTTGTCACGCAGCCGCTTCACCGCCCCGCCGACGAACTCCTCACGGGTGACGCGCTGGTCCCCGTCCACGTCCGCGATGCCCGCCATGCCCTGCCAGAACGCCTCGGCCCCGGTGTAGAGCGACTGGCCCTTGTCGCAGCGGGCCGTCGTACCGAACTCCTTGAGCAGCCGTGCCGCTGCGGCGTTGAAATCGGCGCGATCGATATAGCCATTGCCGTCCTGGTCGAAGGCGGCGAAACGGTGCGCGATCTTGCGCTCGTACTCTGCGCTGTCCATGCGGGGAGCGTACGACGCCCACAGGCGTGCCGTGTCACTAACGCGGGCTACCGGTGTTACAACATGGTCTTGAATCGGGGTGTCAGGCCGAGAGCGGATGGGCTTCGTCCACGACGGCCGCGGCCGCGTCGGGGTAGACCTCGAAGAGCCTGCGCACTCCCAGCGCCCCGAGCACCTTGTTGACGTGGGAGCCGTCCTCCGCCCCGCGAGCCGGGAGGACCAGGCGCAGCCGGCCTCCGCAGGACTTCATCAGACGGCGGGAGGCGATCAGCACGCCGACGCCGCTGGAGTCGCAGAAGAACACACCGGTGAGATCCAGCACCACATCGTGCTGCCCCTCGGCCACGGCCCCGTGGACGGACTGGCGTACGACGGGTGAGCTCACGAGATCGAGTTCGCCGCGTATGCGCAGCACCGTCCACGTGCCCTGTTCGGATTCGTCCACCTTCAGCGTCACGCGACTGGACCTCTCGTTCAGGGGAGCCCGGCGATCCGGAAGTTTCAGTTCCTTATCGCGGCTGCCCATCTCTACCACCACGAAACGCCGAGCGGGCACAGTTTCCCTATCATCCGCTGCCGCCGCGGGGGGCGTACTTGGGCCTACTTGAGGCAAAGGCCCGTCCTGGAGGGTGCGCGCGACTACATTCGACGTGACGAGGGGTACAAGGGCTGGGGGATTCATGGCAAAGGACGCACCACCCCGCTGGGACCGCAGGATGCAGCAGCGGCTGGCACGTGGCGAGGCGGCGGCGCTCGGCGAGCTCTACGACCGTTTCGCCTCACTCGTCCACAGTCAGGCCCACCGGATGCTGGACGACGAGGACGCCGCCGACCTGGTGACCCGCGAGGTCTTCGGCTACGTCTGGGAGAACCCGGACGCGTACGACCCGAAGCAGGGCTCGATGAGGTCCTGGGTGGCCCGTCTCACCCACCGCCAGTCCGTGCGGCGCCTGCGAAACGCGGAGCTCTCCCCGTACGGGGCCGCCGGGGGCGACGAGGACGCACCGGGTCCCGAGGACCTGGAGGAGCGGGTCCGCAGGGCCACGGCGGCGGCCCGCGCCGACTACATCGTGGCGTCGATGCCCGCACCCCTGCGCGCCGCTCTGCAGCTCGCGTACATCCAGCGCAGGGACTACCGCCAGACCGCCGCCGACCTCGGAGTCACCGAGGACGAGGCCAGACGACGGCTGCGGCTCGGCCTCCAGCTGCTCTCCACGGCGAACACCCGCCCGCTGGAGGGGTCCTCCCCGCCCGGATACGGACGGTCCCTGTGAGCGGCGACGCATCCGACGGTCACGACGGCGGCGGCCGCGAGGGCGAGGGGCGGGACGAGGAGGTGCGGGGCGCCCGGCGCATACCCGGCCCGCGGGCCGCCGCCGACGACTTCGACCTCGCACCCTCCCTGCCCCCGCTCCCCGAGCCGCCCGTCACACCGGCCTCCGACACTTCCGCCCCCTCGCCTCCCTCGCCTCCCTCGCCTCCCTCGCCTGCCGAAGAGCACGCACCAGCTCCGACACCGGAACCGGAACCCCCCGTGGCACCACCGTCCGCGCCCGCCCTCTCCCACCGGGTCCTCAAGGCCCTGCTGGGCGCCTGGGCCCTGGCCGCCTGCTCCGCCGAGGAGACCGCGGCCGTCGAGGAGCACCTCACCGGGTGTGCGCCCTGCGCGGACGAGGCCCTGCGGCTGCGCGACGCGGTGGGCCTCCTGCACACGGACCGCAGCCTGGACCTCGACCCGCTGCTGCGCTCCCGGGTCATCGAGGGCTGCCTGGGCCGCCGCCCGGCCAGGATCCCGGTTCCCGTCTGGGCCGCTCCGTACGACGCGGAGACCGCCCGGCTCGACGCCCTGCTCAGCGACATCGGCGACTCGGAATGGCACGCCCCGGTCCGGCTGAGGTGGTTCGAGGGCGAGCGCGCCGTCAACCGCAAGACGACGGTCGCCGGAGTGATAGGGCATCTGATGACCGTCGACGGCCTGGTCTCCACGGCTCTCGGCCTCGATGATCCGATCGGCAGCGGTGAACGCTCCCGGTCGCCGGCCGAGCGGACCGAAACATACTGGGCAGCCGCTTATCGGCCACTGACCAGGGCCGTACGCGGACCCTGGCGCGAGCAGAGCCACACCCTCATCAGGACCGTCTCCTTCGCGGGCCGCGGCGTCGCGGAGCGCTCCGTCCCGTACGGGGACTTCGCCCTCCCGCTCCAGGACTCCATGCTCGACCGGGCCTTCGAGTGCTGGGTGCACGGCGGCGACATCGCGGCGGCGGTGGACTATCCGTACGAGGCGCCGTCCCCGACGCACCTCCACCGGATGATCGACCTGTCCGCGCGGATGCTGCCGGCCACTCTCGCCGAGCGCCGCCGCACGGGCCTGGCGGGACCGGCCCGCCAGCTCGTCACGGCCGGCTCCCCGGGCCGCTCGCTCCATCTGGAGGTCGAGGGCCTCGGCGGCGGCGACTGGTACATCGCGCTGGACTCGCCGGCCGCGGTCGGCTCCCCCGACCACACGGTCGCGCAGGTGGCGCTCGACGGTGTGGAGTTCTGCCAGCTCGTCGCGGGCCACATCTCACCGGTGGAAGCGGCGGCGGGCCAGGAGGGGGACCGCGAGGCGATCCGCGACGTGCTCTCCGCGGCGGCGTCGCTCAGCCGCCTGTAGCGACCCGGCGGTTTACGGAAAGACCACCGTGCGGCGGCCGTTCAGCAGGATGCGCCGCTCCGCGTGCCACTTCACGGCACGCGCCAGCGCCTGGCACTCCACGTCGCGGCCCACGGCGACCAGCTCGTCCGGCGTGACACCGTGACCGACCCGCTCGACCTCCTGCTCGATGATCGGCCCCTCGTCGAGGTCGGCCGTCACGTAGTGCGCGGTCGCGCCGATCAGCTTCACACCGCGCGCATGCGCCTGGTGGTACGGCTTCGCGCCCTTGAAGCTCGGCAGGAACGAGTGGTGGATGTTGATGATCCGGCCGCTCAGCTGCTTGCAGAGGTCGTCCGAGAGCACCTGCATGTAGCGGGCGAGCACAACCAGCTCGACGCCCTCCTCGCGGACCAGCTCCAGCAGCTGCGCCTCGGCGTCCGCCTTGGTCTCCCTCGTCACCGGGATGTGCCGGAAGGGCACGCCGTACGAGGAGACGAGCTCCGCGAAGTCCGTGTGGTTGGAGACGACGGCCGCGATCTCGACCGGCAGCGCGCCGCTGCTGGAGCGGAACAGCAGGTCGTTGAGGCAGTGCCCGAACTTGCTGACCATCAGCACGATCCGCATCCGGTCCGGGGAGCGGTGGATCTGCCAGTCCATCCGGAACGCGTCGCTGATCGCGGCGAAGCCGGCCCGCAGCTTCTCCGCCGTCACTCCGGCGTCCGCCGTGAAGTGGACGCGCATGAAGAACAGACCGGTGTCGTGGTCCCCGAACTGCTGACTGTCCTCGATGTTGCAGCCGGTCATGAAGAGATAACTCGACACGGCGTGAACGATGCCCTTTTTGTCAGGACAGGAAAGCGTGAGGATGTACTGCTCGGACTCGGCGTCCGAGGCAGCGGCGGGAACGGAGTCGGCAGGCTGCGGCGCGGTCATGCCCGTAGGGTGCCACACCCGCCCCGGCTCAGGCCGATCTGGTCATGATGCGGAGCACGTCCAGCGAGTGCGGCGGAGTGTCCGGGTCCTCGCCGTCGTTCGTGGCGAGCATCACATGGGCCTCGCGGGCGGCTCGTACGGCCTCCGGCCAGCCGTGGTGCTCCAGATAGGCGGACACGGGGGCGTCGGCGCCGACCTGGTGCATGATCCGCAGCACCCGGAGCGCGGCTACGTCCACGAGGGCGGCCTCGCCGGAGTCGCGGAAGATCGTGCCGATGTACTTCTCGGCGGACCAGTTGTCCAGCCAGGTGTCCTCGACCAGGCGGTACACGGCGTCGGTGACGTCCCCGTACCCTTCCCGGCCGGCCAGCCAGCACTCGTGGTGGAAGACGGGGTCGGAAAGCATGTGCAGCGCCGAGCGCACGTTGCTGCGCCAGCGCCACCATGGCATGTCATTGAGCGGCATGCCGCCCATGGTGGAGGAGCGACGGCCGCGACGGGAAGTGTTCTCCGAACCTTGCTGCACGGTGGTCGATCGTACGTTCCCTTTGCCTGTGTGCGTACGGCCCCCCGTAATTCACCTGGACGTCACCGAGCGTTGCACGCAGCACACTGCGGCGTTACCCCGGGCGCGGAAATGTTCATGCCCATGACCGGACGGCGATGCCTCATCCCACTCCGCCCCTTCCGACTCCTCACCGCCACGGCCGCTGCCGGGGCGCTGCTCACCTCCGGCTGCGGCGTGCTCCCCGGCTCCTCCGGGGGCTCCAAAGAACCCGTGACCGTGATGACCTGGGCCCCTGACCGCTCGCCGGACGGCTCGCCCCAGGCGATGGCGGGCGTCTCGGCCATGGCGACGGCGTACGCCCGCTCGGTCAACGAGGAGGGCGGCATCAACGGGCACGAACTGCGCGTGATCACCTGCGACGAGGGCGACACCCTGCTCGGCGCGGGACGGTGCGCCCGCGAGGCGGTCAAGCGGGACGCGGCGGCGGTGGTCGGCTCGTACAGCCGTCACGGGCAGGCGTTCATGGCTCCGCTGGAGGCTGCCGGAATCCCGTACATCGGCGGCTACGGGGCCTCCACCGAGGAATTCACGAGCTACAACTCCTACCCGGTCAACGGCGGCCAGTCGGCGCTGCTGGCCGGCAACGGCAAGCAGCTGGCGGCCGGTTGCGAGCAGGTCTCCCTCGTACGGCCCGACTCGATCAGCGGCGACGGCATGCCCCCGCTCCTCAACACCAGCCTCGCCGAGTCCCGTCGGCCCAAGTCCGTCGACATCCTGGCGCCGGAGGAGGCGACTTCGTACGACGACCAGGCCGCCCAGGCGCTGGAGAAGTCCGGCGACGGCTGTGTGACGGCGGTGCTCGGCGACCGTACGGAGACGTTCTTCGACTCCTTCCGCCGGCTCGAACCGGAGGGCAGCCGGGTACGCGTCTCCTCCGTCCTCGGCAGCGTCGGCCAGCCGCTCATCGACCGCACGGGCGGGCGGAACAGCCCGTTCGAGGGCGCGTACGTCACCGGCTGGTACCCGGACTCGAACGACTCCCGCTGGGCCGAGATGCGCCGGGTGATCCGCGAGTACGCGTTCGCCGACAACCGGGTCGACCCGGAGGACACCGGCGTGCAGACCACCTGGATCGCGTACACGGTGCTGAGGGCGGTCATCGAGGAGATCGACGAGCGGCGCATCACGGCCGGCAAGGTCTCCGCCAGCCTCAACCAGGGCACCGAGGTGGACACCGGCGGGCTCACTCCGGTGCTGCGCTGGCGCTTCAAGGACATGCTCGGCACGTCCGCGTACCCGCGCATCATCAACGGGCAGGTGACGTTCCAGGTGGTGCGCGACGGCCGCCTCGTCGCCGAGAGGAAGGGCTTCGTGGACGTCTCGGAGACCCTGTCGGACGCCCGCAGCGTCGGCTGACCCGGACAGAAGTACCTCGGCACGCCGGCAGGCCCGGCTCCGGATGTCCGGAGCCGGGCCTGCCGTCACGGCGTCAGAGTTCCTGCGGGCTGCGCTTCGTCAGCCCGTACTTCGTCGCGATGGAGTTCCACAGTCCGGACGCCTGCCGCTTGGCCGTGGTGGCCTCGCCGCTGCGCACGGTGGCCTGCGCCGTCTCGTCGGTCGACCTGGCGTGGCCGCCCTTGCAGATCTTCTTGTTGTTCTTGGCCTGCACGGCCCAGGCGGCGTAGTGGTCGTCGGCCGAAGCGGACGCCTGCCACGCCTTCGTCAGCGAGGACGACAGCTCGGTGTGCTGCGGCAGCTTGTCGACGGAGAGGTCCTTGAGCCGGGTCACCAGATCGCGGCGCTGCTGGGCCGCGCCCTTCAGATCGCTCGCGGCCTGGTCAAGCGCCTGGCACGACTTGATCTTCTCGACCGCGCTGATCACGGCCGCCCGGCTGTTGTTGCTGTCGGCGAGCAGCTTGTCGAGCGCCTGCGCCTGCGGCTCGGCGGGGTCCGCCGCCGGCTGCGCGCTGGGCTGCTCGGCCGCTGAGCTCTGCGAGGCCACCGGCTGCTTGTCGTCCGGCTTGCCGTCGCCGCCGCTCATCAGGGCACCCGCCCCGAGTCCGATGACGGCGCAGCCCACGACGACCGCGGCGATCAGCGGAACGTGCGCGGACCGCTTGCGCCGCGGCTCGTGGTCCCGCTCCGGTTCGTGCATGCCCTGGGCGGCCTGGATGCCCTGTAGGCCGGACTGGTAGCCCTGGGGGCCGTGCGGCGGGTGTTGCTGGTGCTGCTGCGGGTGCTGCTGCTGCTGCTGCGAGGGATCGAAGTGCGGCATCTGCTGCGTCGCGCCCGAGGGCGCCTCGCTGCGGAACAGGTTGTCGAACTCGGCGGGCGGCGGCCGCTCACCGGGCGTCCCGGGCCTGATCCCGTACGGTGCCCCACCGGGCAC
Source organism: Streptomyces sp. NPDC058620 (assembly GCF_042717135.1). Lineage (NCBI taxonomy): Bacteria > Bacillati > Actinomycetota > Actinomycetes > Kitasatosporales > Streptomycetaceae > Streptomyces > Streptomyces sp. NPDC058620. The sequence goes on along the minus strand of NZ_JBHXQO010000002.1, from coordinate 247,134 downwards.
CGGGGGTATGAGCTGGGTCGCGTCGGCCTCACCCGGCGCCGCCTGCCCCAGGAACTGCGTGGACTCGGCGGGGCGCTCCGGCGGCAGGCCGCCGGGCCCGGAACCGCCGGGCACGGGCGCGATGAACTGCGTGGCGTCCGCGTCCCCGCCGGACCCCGGTGCGAGACCCGGCACGGCCTCCGGCGGCAGCGGCTGGGCGTACGGCAGGGGCTGCGACGGATTCTGGACGTGCGGCTGGGCCTGATAGGCACCACCGGGCTGGGGCTGGGCCTGGTACGGGCCCTGCTGCGGCGCGTACGGGCCCTGCTGCTGATACGGGCCCTGCTGCTGGTACGGCCCCGGCTGCGGGGCGTACTCCCCCGGCTGGGGCTGCGAGGGCACGTTCCCGTACGGACCGGGCTGCCCGACCGCGTACTGCTGCGCGGGCGGCAGCTGCCCGTCCTGCCGGGCCGGCGGCAACTGCCCGGGCGCCTGGGCGCCCGGAAGCTGCGGCTGACCGTCATGGGGCCCCCAGGGCGATCCCCACGGCTGCCCTCCCGCGGGGACGGCCTGATCGGCCGGCCCTGGCGCGGGCGGGCCCACGGTCCAGGGGGCACCACCCTCCGCGGGCAGCACGACACCTTCGTGCGTGGGCCGTACAGCAGGGGGCTGCTGTTCGTCGCCCTGTCCGCTCTGCGTCACCGGGACTCCTACGTGTCAACCTACGGAATCGTCGGCTCACGCTATCGGGTGGTTGCCGCACTCCGCCAAGCGCGTGATGCCGCTCACCACCCCTTCACACGGGAGCCCGCACCCCGCCGTCCGGGATCGCCCCGGCGGACGGCCCGTCGCACCCGCCGCTCAGGCCGCCTGGAGCTCCAGCCGGGCACCGAATTCACGGACCGCGGGCTCGTCCCCGTACGGCACGAGCCGCTGCTGGAAATCATCGAGATACTCCGCACCCCGGCTGGAACGCACCGTCGCCAGCAGCTCCACCGCCCGGCTTCCCGTGTGACACGCCTGCTCCACCTCCCTCATCTGCACCTGCGCGGTCGCCAGCAGCACGAGTCCGATGCCCCTGCGCCGCGCCCTGGTCTCCGGCAGCGCGGCCAGCGCCTCCGCCGCCCGGCGGGCGGCCGCCTCGCCCTGCCCCAGATCGCGGTGGCAGTGCGCCAGTTCGTCCGCGAGGTACCCCGCGTCGAAGTGCGCGATCCACGGCGGGTCGTCACCGCTGTCCGACTCCGCGTGCTCCAGCGCCGTCAGCGCGCGGCCCGCCACCGCCTGGCAGGTGCGGGCGTCGCCCAGCAGCGCGTGCCCGCGCGCCTCCGCGGCGAGGAACATCGCCTCGGCCCGCGGGGTCACCCGGCCCCGCGCGCCCTCCTGTGCGGCCCGTGCCAGCTGCGCGATCTCCCTCGGATTGCCGAGCTGCGCGGCGAGATGACTCATCGAGGCGGCCAGCACATAACCTCCGTAGGCCCGGTCGCCCGCCGCCTGGGCCAGCCGCAGCGCCTGGATGTAGTACCGCTGGGCGAGCCCCGGCTGACCGGTGTCCACCGCCATGTACCCGGCGAGTTCGGTCAGCCGTGCCACGGCGCCGAACAGTTCCCGGCCGACCGATTCGCGGTACGCCCCCGAAAGCAGCCCGGACACCACGCTGTTGAGGTAGTGCACCAGGACCGGGCGCACATGTCCGCTGCCGAACCGGTGGTCCAGGTCGACGAGCGCGGCCGTCATCGCCCGTACCGCCTCCACATCGGGCATACCGACGCGGGCACCCGCGGTCCGGGCGACCTGCGGGTCGGCGCCCGAGATCAGCCAGTCGCGGCTGGGTTCGACGAGGGCGGAGGCGGCCACCGCCGATCCGGCGAGCAGATCGCGCCGCCCCACGTCGCTGCGCCACAGCTCGCAGACCTGCTCGACCGCGCCGAGCACGGTCGGGGCGAACTGGAGGCCCACGCCCGAGGCGAGGTTCTTGCCGTTGGCCATGCCGATCTCGTCGATCGTGACCGTACGGCCGAGCTTGCGGCCGAGCGCCTCGGCGATGATTCCCGGTGCCCTGCCCCGTGGTTGCTGCCCACGCAGCCACCGGGCGACGGACGTCTTGTCGTAGCGGAGATCGAGCCCGCGCTCGGCTCCGACCATGTTGACGCGGCGGGCGAGGCCCGCGTTGGAGCAGGCCGCTTCCTGGATGAGCGTCTGGAGCCGTTCGTTCGGCTGGCGGGCGACGAGAGGTCTGGCTGCCATGTTTCCCCCTGAGACCGCAGTGATCGGTGAAGGGATCACTGCCCGGCACATATACAAGAAATGCGCATATTCATCGGCATTCGGTACGAGCTGTCGCGGTTTCTCGGCACGGGTCATCGCACAGTCCTGTATGTGGCTACCCGCACATCGATGCACCGCCGCACGCGCGCCCCCGTCCATGCCTCGATGCGCCCCATATGCGGGATCGATGCACCGTGACCGGGTTCGCCACGCCCGTAACCCCGGGTGGTGGCGGCAGTTGTGCTGTTCGTGGAAGAGCCCATCGGAGTCACGGAAACCGCACAGGTCCCCCAACAGCGAGGTGAGCAGCTGCTCGACGCCGCAGTGCGGTATGCGGAAGAGCGGCACTGGGACGTGTTCCCGGGCACCTGGCTCGAAGCCGTCGAGGGGATGGAGCGATGTTCGTGCGGGGACACCGGCTGCGCCGCGGCGGGAGCCCACCCCACCCGTCCGGACTGGGCGGGCCAGGCGACGGGCAGCGCGGCGGCGGCCCGCCGGATGTGGTCCAAACAGCCGACCTCCTCGATCCTCCTGCCGACCGGGCGGACCTTCGACGCGATCGACGTCCCGGAGTCGGCCGGATTCCTGGCACTGGCCCGGATGGAGCGGATGGCGCTGACCCTGGGGCCCGTCACCTGCACCCCCGACCGCCGGATGCTGTTCTTCGTCCTGCCCGGGGCCGCCGCGAAGGCCCCCGACCTCGTACGGAACCTCGGGTGGGACGCCGACACCATCGATCTCGTGGGCCGCGGCGACGGCCATTACGTGGCCGCTCCGCCGACCCGTCTCGGCGGGCGGGGAGCGGTGCAGTGGGCCCGGCGCCCCACACCCGCAAACCGGTGGCTGCCGGACGCGGAAGAGCTGATCAGCCCGCTCGCCTACGCCTGTGCGCGTGAGGCGGCCGACGCCAAGGCGCGCCTTTCGTAGGGTGGTCCCCACCATCGGGGACATCGAAAGGCAGTGCTATGCCTGACCGGGCAGACGCAAGAGCTGAGAGCACGACCACGGCGGACGGAACGCCGTCCGCCCACACGGCGGTTGAGGCGGACCGGGCGGATGGGGCGGGCGGCGCGCGGACAGCGCCGCCCGCTGTCCGCGTTCAGGGTCTGTGGAAGCGGTTCGGGGAACAGACCGCGGTCGCCGGAATCGATCTGGAGCTGCCCGCGGGCAAGTTCATCGGACTCGTGGGCCCCAACGGCGCGGGGAAGACCACCACGCTCTCGATGGTGACCGGCCTGCTCCGGCCCGACATGGGGAAGATCGAGGTCGGCGGCCACGACGTGTGGCTGGACCCGGTCGAGGTGAAGTCCCGGATCGGCGTGCTCCCGGAGGGGCTGCGCCTCTTCGAACGGCTCTCGGGACGCGAACTCCTGGCGTACATGGGCCGTTTGCGCGGGCTGCCGGGTGCCGAGGTCGACAAGCGCGCCACCCAGCTGCTCGACGTACTGGATCTGGCGGGCGCGCAGCACAAGCTGGTCGTGGACTACTCGACCGGTATGCGGAAGAAGATCGGGCTCGCCGCCGCGCTGCTGCACAACCCGGAAGTGCTCTTCCTCGACGAGCCGTTCGAGGGTGTCGACCCGGTGTCCGCCCAGACGATCCGCGGGGTGCTGGAGCGGTACACGCGGTCCGGCGCGACCGTCGTCTTCTCCAGCCATGTGATGGAGCTGGTCGAGTCGCTGTGCGACTGGGTCGCCGTCATGGTGGCGGGCCGCATCCGCGCCCAGGGCACGCTCGCCGAGGTACGGGGCGACGCGCCCTCCCTCCAGAGCGCCTTCCTCGAACTGGTCGGCGCGGGCGGCCGTGTCTCCGGGGACTCCCTGGACTGGCTGGGCGGCACCCGATGACCGTGCTCGACGCCCCTGCGGGGACCGCCGCTCCGGCCGGCCCGAGCGAGGGGATCGTCTCGGTCTTCGTACGGCTCAAGCTGACGCTGCTGCGCAACGGACTGCGCCAGTCGTCCGGCCGGAAGGCCGCGTACATCTCGTCGATGGTGTTCGCGCTGCTGCTGGCCGTCGCCCAGGTCATAGGGCTGGTCGCACTGCGGGGCAACGCCCATGCGACCGCCCTCGTGGTGCTGCTGACCGGAGTGCTGGCGCTCGGCTGGGCCGTGATGCCGCTGTTCTTCCCGAGCGGCGACGAGACCCTCGACCCGAGCCGTCTGGTGATGCTGCCGCTGCGGCCCCGCCCGCTGATCGGCGCACTCCTGGTGGCCTCGCTGGTCGGCATCGGGCCGCTGTTCACGCTCTGCCTCGCCCTCGGCTCGGTCATCGCCGTGGCGCACGGCGCGGCGGCCGCGGTGACCGGGGTGGTGGCGGTCCCGCTGACGCTGCTGGTCTGTGTCGCGCTGGCGCGGTCCGTCGCCACGGCCAATGTCCGGCTGCTGACCTCCCGCAAGGGCCGCGACCTGGCGGTCCTCAGCGGGCTGGTGATCGCGGTGGGCCTCCAGTTCGTCAACTTCGGTATGCAGCGCATCGGCCGGGCCGGGGGTCTCTCCTCCCTGGAACCGGCGGCGGACGTCGTGGGCTGGCTGCCGCCCGCCTCGGCGATCGGCGCGGTGGGTTCCGTGTCGGAGGGGGCGTACGGACGGGCCGCCCTGCAACTGCTGATCTCCGTGCTGGCGCTGGTCGTCCTGGTGTGGCTGTGGGAGCGGAGTCTCAGCAAGCTGATGACGGCGCCGGACGGCTCCACGCTCGCGGCGGCCGAGCCGGCCCGCACGAAGTCCGGAACGAGCCGCTCCGGACTCTTCGCGCTGCTGCCGGAGGGGCGCACGGGGACGGTGATGGAGCGCAGCCTGCGGTACGTGGCACGGGACCCGAAGACGAAGGCCACCTGGGTGACGGCGCTGGCCGTCGGCCTGATCGTGCCGCTGCTCAACGCCCTGCAGGGCACCGGCTCGGTCTACCTCGCGTGCTTCGCGGCCGGAATGCTCGGCATCCAGATGTACAACCAGTTCGGCCAGGACACCTCCGCGTTCTGGATGGTGTCCCTGACGATCTCCTCGACGCGGGACGCCTACGAGGAACTCCGGGCACGTGCCCTGGCGTTGCTGCTGATCACGCTGCCGTACACGGTCCTGGTGACCGTGCTGACGTCTGCGGTGCTCGGCGGCTGGGAGGCGCTGCCGGAAGTGATGGGGCTGTCCTTCGCCGTACTGGGCGCGATGCTGGCGACCGGTGCACTGGCCTCCGCGCTGTATCCGTACTCGATCCCGCAGGACGGCGCGTTCAAGAACGTGGCGCCGGGACAGGCGGGGCTCGCCTGGATCTCGATCCTCGGCGGGATGGTCGCGTCCGCACTGCTCTGCGCACCGGTGATCGCCCTCACGATCACCCTGCACGTGAGCGATCTGCGGGGCTGGCTGTGGCTGCTGCTGCCGGTGGGCGCGGCGTACGGGGCACTCGTCGCGTGGACAGGGGTACGACTGGCCGCCCCTCGCACGGCACGCCGGCTCCCGGAGATCCTGGCCGCGGTCAGCAAGGGCTGACCACGGCCGGCGAGCCGGGTTCGGGGTCTCGGCGGCGGCGGGGGGTACGGGGGCGGCGGGGGTCCGGTACGGCAGGCCGCGCGGAAGCGGTGGGGGGTTACGACAGCCGTACGGGGAATTCCGGGGAGGGTTACGACGAGACCGGTTCGCGGTTGTCGCGGGTGTCCTCGGCGAGCTGCTCGAGGAAGGGTTCCACGGCGGCCCGCCAGCCCTCCGGCCGGTCGTAGTGGACGAGATGACCGGCGTCCGCGACCTCCGCGTACTGCCCGAGCGGCAGGACGCGCACCATCTCCTGGGCCTCCGCCCGCCCCAGCTCGCCGTCGATGCCGCGCAGCACCAGGGTCGGGCACCGGACCTGGGCCAGCTCGTCCCAGTGCGCCTCGAAGACCCAGGTCGCCCGGGACTCCAGCATCCGCTCGCGGGAGAACACGGGCCCCCAGCCGTCGGCCCGCTCCGTCATCACCTCGGCGAAGAACTCGCCGCGGGCGGGGTTGGGCCGCTCCACCCAGGGGTCGTCCTCGCCGAACCACTTGCGTACGTCGGAGAGGGTCGCGAAGGGGACGGGCCAGGCGTCGAACCAGTCCTCCCACTCCCGCTGGGAGGCGGCCCCGAGGGCCGAGGCCCGCATGTCGCAGATGACGAGGGCCCGGACGAGATCGGGGCGCTTAGCGGCGAGCTGCCAGGCGGTGAGGGCGCCCATCGCATGTCCGATGAGGGTGACGGGGGCGAGGCCGAGCTGTTCGATCGCGGCCTCGGCGTCCCCGACGTAGGCGTCGCGGTCGTACGGGCCTTCGGCCGGCTGCTCGCTGCGGCCGTGCCCTCGCTGGTCGAGCCCGTACGCCCGGTGGCGCTCGGCCAGCCAGCGAGCCGTGGAGGCCCAGTGGGCGGCCCGGCCCATCAGCCCGTGGAGCATTAAGATCCCGGGCGCTCGCGCCGCCTCCGCGTTCTCCTTGGGCGGATCGGCGAACTCCCACGCCGCGAGTCGTACACCGTCGTATCCCGTCACATCGATGCGCCGCACCATAGCCCTGGCACCCCCTCTTCTCGTTGCCGATCACCGCGTGGTCGCGTCACGCCAGGCTATCGAACTCTTATTCGAAAACCGGGTTCGGGCGCACAACACCCCTCGTTCGAGTGACCACCCCCGAGGATTGGCGTCGGCCGCCTTGGGGAGATCTTCTCCGGGGGGCGGGCCGCTCGGGGAAAACGGTCCGCCGAAGCCGACCTCGAGAGCTCGGGGCTCCAGGTCGGCACAGGGGAGGACGGGCCCCGGCGCCATCGAGCGCCGGGGCCCGCCCCTGTTGCGGAGCGAATCCTTCCGGCGCCGCGCACCACGGCGCGGGTACGCACGGGGGCGGCCGGGAGACCCACCGGGGCCGGGGTGCTCACCGGAGGCCGGGCGCTCTCCAGGGGCCGGGCGGGACGGCATGCCGACATCGGCGCCGCAGTTCGTACTCGTGCTCGTGCTCGTACGAGAACGCGGGCGTCCATGGGCGTGGCCGACACCTTTCGGTGCACATGCCAGTACGACGGGCGCATTCCCTGCTCCCTCCCCGACCGCGCGGCCCGGATCGATCCGATCCGGCCGACACCCTCAGGTCATATGCCTGGCCACAGCCTGGCACGCGATTCGTCCGGGCGCTGCAATTCCGGACGGAAAACAGAAAGCGGGCGTTACGGTCCGGTCACCGAACCTCCGGCAAACCGTCGCCGTATCGCCACGCCACCGCTTTCGGGACGCTCCCGGCGCCCCTTCCTCACCTGGTCAGCGCTTCGCGACGAACACGTGCGAAGCGACCTCGTCGTCCAGTTCGGCCGCCTCGCCGCTGGAACCGACCAGCACGCCACCGGGCGACGCCGTCACACTGACCACCGAGCCGGGCTGCACGCCCGCGCGCCGCAGCGTGTACATCAGCTGGGCGTCGGTCTGGATCGGCTCACCGATCCGGCGCACCACCACGGTCTTCCCGTCGGAGCCCGGGTCCAGCTCGGACAGGCTCACCATGCTGTCGTCCAGGAACGGATCGGCCTCGGCCTTCTCGCCCAGCTCCTCCAGACCCGGGATCGGATTCCCGTACGGAGACTCGGTGGGGTGCCGCAGCAGCTCCAGCACCCGGCGCTCCACCGCCTCACTCATCACGTGCTCCCAGCGGCACGCCTCCGCGTGGACCTGCTCCCACTCCAGGCCGATCACGTCGACGAGCAGACACTCGGCGAGCCGGTGCTTGCGCATGACGCGGGTGGCGAGACGGCGGCCCTCCTCGGTCAGCTCCAGATGGCGGTCGCCCGCGACCTGGACCAGTCCGTCGCGCTCCATGCGCGCCACCGTCTGGCTGACCGTCGGACCGCTCTGGTCCAGCCGTTCCGCGATCCGGGCGCGCATGGGGACCACGCCTTCCTCTTCGAGCTCGAGGATGGTGCGGAGATACATCTCCGTGGTATCGATCAGTCCGGACATACGTGCCCCTCGATGCTGTGACATGAAGTCGTCGTGCGATGGCCCTGACCCAATTCTGACGCATACCGCTGACAACCGTGCCGCGCCGGCCGAACGGCCCGCGTCGCGGGCCCCTGTGCGGTATTGACAGGCCACTGGTCCAGACCGCAACGTGATCGGCGGCACGGACATTCCATCCCGCTGAAAGGGCCCCCTCGATGAGCGACAGCACGTTGGCCGGTCAGTTCTTCGACGCAGCGATCGGCCTGCTGGAGCGCGTGCGCGACGAGGAGGCCAAGAGCATCGCCGCCGCCGGTGCCGCGATCGCCGACACCGTCGCCGCGGGCGGCCGGCTCTTCGCTTTCGGTGCCGGACACTCCTCGCTCGCCGCGCAGGACGTCGTGTACCGGGCGGGTGGCCTCGCCCTGATGAACCTGCTCGCCGTGCCCGGCACCGTGGGCGTCGACGTCATGCCGGCGACGCTGGGCTCCGCGCTGGAACGGGTGGACGGGCTGGCCGGAGCGGTGCTGGACTCCAGTCCCGCGCGCTCGGGCGACCTCCTCGTGATCATCTCGCTCTCCGGGCGCAACGCGCTGCCGGTGGAGATGGCCCAGAACGCGCGCGCGCTCGGGCTGACGGTCATCGGGGTCACGTCGGTGGCGTACGCCGAGGGGACGAGGTCCCGGCACGCGTCGGGCGGATTCCTGCGCGACCACTGCGACATCGTCCTCGACAGCAAGATCCCGATCGGTGACGCGGAACTGACGGCGCCGGGCGTCGAGGCACCGTTCGCACCCGCGTCGACGGTGGTCACCAGCGCGGTGATGCAGGCGATGATGGCGGCCGCCGCGGAGGGGCTGGTGGCCCGGGGGATCGAGCCGCCGCTGCTGCGGTCGGGGAACGTCGACGGCGGGCACGAGTGGAACGGGCGTGTGATGACGCAGTACGCGGACCGGATCTTCTACCGCCACTGAGCGGTGCGGGGGCTCGGCGGGAAGGGCGCCGGCGGCCAGGTGCACGGGTCCGTCCTCAAGCACCGGACGGGCCTGATCCGGCACCCGGCGGGTCGGTTTCCCCGGGGAGCAGGCGGGCCAGGTCCACGGCCGAGGCGACCCGCGCGGCCACCGTCTCCGCGTAGGTCGCGTCCGGACGCTCGAAGGCGGTGCGGTGAGCCGTGCGCAGGAACGTGACCACTCCCAGCGTCCGGCCCCGGCTGCGCAGCACAGCGCACAGGGCGTGGACGGAGTCCCGGGGCCACTGACGCTCCCGCGCCCACTCCTCGGCGCCGGCTCCCGCGCTCGCCCGTACCGAGCCCTCGCGGTCCAGCGACTGGAGGGCCGGGTGCCCCGTCGCGTACCGCACCGGGACCGATCCGCCGGAGACCGGCAGGCAGGGGCCGGGGCCGTCGGCGGGCGTCGAGAGCGTACGTACGGGGCGGGGGGCGCCGTCGTCCGCCAGCAGGTCCACCACCACGTGGTCGGCGAATCCGGCCAGGGCGTAGTCCAGCGTGGACGTCGCGGCCTCCATCGGGTCCTCGCACTCGGCCGCCGAACTCGCGGCCCTGTGCAGCTGGTTCGACCGGAACCGCAGCCGGTCCGCCTCCTGTCCGGCCAGCTTCGCCTCCGTCACGTCCTGGAACAGCCAGCCGACTCCGAGCGGAACCGGCTCCTCCGCGAGCGGTGAGGCGAGCCGCAGGAAGCCGTTGCGCCAGCAGCGGCGCCGCTGCCCCTCCGGCGTCCGCAGCGTCACCCACAGCTCGGCGGGCGTGGGCGGCGGCCCCTCGGCCAGGACGTGGTGCAGTGAACCCTCCAGGTCCTCCACGCCCTGCACGATCAGCTCGCCCAGCGGGCGCCCCAGCAGCGAGGTGCGGCCTCCGCCGAGCGCGCGGGCCGCATGGGCGTTGACGACGGTCGGGCGCAGATCGACGTCGACGAGGACCACACCCCACGACGCGTCGTCGAACAGGGCCTCGCTGAGCGCGATCGCCCGCTCCAGGTCGATCTGCGCGTGCACCTCGCTGAACGCGCAGTACACCCCGGCGGGCTTGCCGTCGGCGCCGCGCACCCCGGCCGACTGGGTCCGCACGAGCACCCGCCCGCCGTCCTTGCGCAGCAGAGCGAACTCGTGGACCTGGCGGCCGGGGGCGTCCATGGCGGCCAGCAGCCGCCCCTGCACGTCTCCCGCGTCCGCGCTGCGCACCGCCCAGCCGGCGAATCCGCTCCGGCCCACGGCCTCGTCGGCGGTCCAGCCGAGAATCCGCTCGGCCTCACGGTTCCAGTGGGTGATCGTGCCGTCCGCGTCGAAGGCGCACAGCGCGGCGTCCATACCGTCGAGCAGAGCCGCGAGCAGCTCCGACCCGGGCTCCGGAGCGCCGTCGGACCCGAGGGCGTCGGTGGTTTCACTGCTGCTGGAAGCGTTCATCACGTACCCCCTGCAGGAGGCGTTCGCCATTGCCGCACGTCACACCATTCAACTCGAACGTGACCCACGGCACACCCCCTTCCCGGAAATTCGGGAAATCAGGAAGCCGCGCTAATTCGGTTGTGCGGAGCCGGGGGCGTTTCCTACGGTGGACGTACACGTCGAAAGGAGGTGATCCGAAAAGTGCAGTCTTATCGGATTCGTGAGGTGGCTGCGGGCTGACAGCCCGTCGTCGCACACTGTGCACCTCGGCAGGCTGTCTGCCGAAAACCAAGCAGTCACCGACCCGCAGGCTCGCCGGTAAGTCCGGCCGGCTCCTCCGCGAGGAGGGACCAGAGCCTGCGGGTTCCTGCGTTTCCGGGCGGGGACGCGGGCGCCCTACGGGCAGAGGCGTTCCACGTGCCAGGCGGCCGGGTTCTCGGTGGAGCGTACGTAGCGCAGGCGGTCGTGGAGGCGGTTCGCGTGGCCCTGCCAGAACTCGATCGACTCCGGTACGACGCGGAAGCCGCCCCAGTGCGGGGGCGCCGGGACCTTCTCGCCCTCCGGGTAGCGGGCGGCCAGTTCCTCGTAGCGCTCGACGAGTTCCGTGCGTGAGCCGATCACCGTGGACTGTTCGCTCGCCCAGGCGCCCAGCTGGGAGCCATGGGGGCGGGTGCGGAAGTAGGCGACCGTCTCCGCGCGGCTCACACGGGCCGCGCTGCCGGTGACGATGACCTGGCGGGCCATGGGGTGCCAGGGGAAGAGCAGCGAGACGTACGGGTTGGCGGCCAGTTCAAGGCCCTTGCGGGAGCCGTAGTTCGTGAAGAAGACGAAGCCCCGGGCGTCGTACTGCTTGAGCAGCACGGTGCGGGAGGACGGGCGGCCCCCGGGTGTGGCCGTGGAGACCACCATCGCGTTCGGCTCGTGGAGCACACCGCCCGCTGCGACCTGGCTGAACCAGTGGGCGAACTGGTCCATCGGGTCGGCGGCGAGGTCCTTCTCGACGAAGTCCTCGGAACGGTAGTGCTCGCGCATCACGGCCGGATCGGTGGTGCAATCGTGACGAGGGGTGTGAGCGGAGGAGGGTGAGGAGTCTGGGGTGGGCACGGGGCCATCCTGCCGCAGGGGCGGAGTGTGCCCGGCGGGGAGGGGCCGTAACCGTCCACCGGGGAAATGGGGCCCTGTGCCGGATGTCACGCTTCCCCGCATCGTGGGAACCCGCCAATATCTTGGGGCAGGCCCCTGTGGCCTTCGTACAGCCGACGTTTTCGAAACCCGTCGCCGCACAGCCGCCGAACCAGCCGCCGAACTGAGGGAGCCGCCCCATGTCCGCCTTCGTACCCGGACTCGAGGGAGTCGTCGCGTTCGAAACGGAGATCGCCGAACCGGACAAGGAAGGCGGTTCGCTCCGCTACCGCGGTGTCGACATCGAGGACCTCGTCGGTCAGGTCTCCTTCGGCAATGTGTGGGGTCTGCTGGTGGACGGGGCGTTCAACCCCGGCCTGCCGCCCGCCGAGCCGTTCCCGATCCCCGTGCACTCCGGTGACATCCGGGTCGACGTGCAGTCGGCCCTGGCGATGCTCGCGCCCGTGTGGGGCCTGAAACCGCTGCTGGACATCGACGAGCAGACCGCGCGCGACGATCTGGCGCGGGCCGCGGTGATGGCCCTGTCGTACGTCGCCCAGTCGGCGCGCGGGCAGGGGCGCGCGATGGTGCCGCAGAGCGAGATCGACAAGGCGGAGTCCGTCGTCGAGCGCTTCATGATCCGCTGGCGCGGTGAGCCGGACCCCAAGCACGTCAAGGCCGTCGACGCCTACTGGACCTCGGCAGCCGAGCACGGCATGAACGCCTCCACCTTCACCGCCCGCGTCATCGCCTCGACCGGCGCCGACGTGGCGGCGGCGCTGTCCGGCGCGGTGGGCGCGATGTCGGGTCCGCTGCACGGCGGTGCCCCGTCCCGGGTCCTCGGCATGATCGAGGAGATCGAGCGGACCGGCGACGCCACGGCGTACGTGAAGCAGGCCCTGGACAAGGGTGAGCGGCTGATGGGCTTCGGGCACCGCGTGTACCGGGCGGAGGACCCCCGGGCCCGCGTCCTGCGGCGTACGGCGAGGGAGCTGGCCGCGCCGCGCTTCGAGGTCGCCGAGGCGCTGGAGAAGGCCGCGCTGGAGGAGCTGCACGCGCGGCGCCCCGACCGGGTCCTGGCGACGAACGTGGAGTTCTGGGCCGCGATCGTGCTGGACTTCGCGGAGGTCCCGGCGCACATGTTCACGTCGATGTTCACCTGTGCCCGTACGGCGGGCTGGTCGGCGCACATCCTGGAGCAGAAGCGCACGGGCCGGCTGGTGCGTCCGTCGGCCACGTACATCGGTCCGGGCTCGCGCAGCCCGCGGGAGATCCCGGGGTACGAACAGCTCGCGGACCTGGGGAACTGAGCGGGCCCGCCGCACGCGGACTGTTCAGTCCAGTACGCCGTCCAGCAGGGCCGCCCACTGGGTGACGACCCTGCGGCGGCGTGCCGCGTCGTCGGTGAGCAGGTTGGCGAGGCCGAGGCCGCGGGCCATGTCGAGGAGCCCCTGGACCGTCTCGCGTACGCCCGGCTTCTCCTCGTCGGCGCCGAGGAGTCCCACGGCGATGCGATGGGTCTCGCGGCCGACGCGGGCTTCGAGTTCGGTGACGCGGGGGCGGAGCTGTTCCTCGTTGGACGCGGCGACCCAGAGCTGGAGCGCGGCGCGGAAGAGCGGGCCGGTGTAGAGGTCGACGAGGGCGGCCACGACCTCCGTGCGGCCCTGGACGGGCAGGGCGCGCAGGGCGGCGGAGCGTTCCTCGGCGACGTACTCGACGGCCGCTGTGAACAGGTCCTCGCGGGTCGGGAAGTGGTGCTGGGCCGCGCCGCGCGACACCCCGGCGCGTTCGGCGACGACGGAGACCGTGGAGCCCGCCCAGCCGTGTTCGGCGAGGCAGGCGACCGCGGCTTCGAGGAGGCGCAGGCGCGTGGCGCGGCTCCGGTCCTGCTTCGGCGTCTTCGGGGGTGTCACAACACCCATGCGGGGTCCCGTCGTTCGAGGAAGGCCGTCATCCCTTCCCGTGCCTCGGCGGAGGTGAAGAGGGCTGCCGAGCGGGCGATGAGGTCTTCGGCGTGCTGGTCGAAATTCTTCAGCACAGTAGCCGTGACCAGCTCCTTGGACGCCCGCAGCCCTTGCGGCGAGGCGCGGCGCAGTCCGTCCAGTACCGGTTCGAGCGCCTTGTCCACGTCCTCCGCCGCCAGGGTGACGAGGCCGGTGCGGGCGGCCTCCGCCGCGTCGAAGCGTTCGCCGGTGAGGAAGTAGCGGGTGGCGGATGCCGGGTCCATGCGGGCCAGGAGCGGCATCGAGATCACGGCGGGGGCGAGGCCGAGGCGGGATTCGGTGAGGGCGAACGAGGCGCCGGGCCCGGCCACCGAGATGTCGCAGGCGCTCAGCAGCCCGAGGCCGCCGGCCCTGACATGTCCGGTGACCCGGGCCACGACCGGTTTGGGCAGGGCGACGATCCGGCGCATCAGCGCGACGAACGCGGCCGGGTCGGGGGGTCCCGTCAGGTCCGCTCCGGCACAGAACGTGGTGCCGGTGTGGGTGAGGACGACCGCCCGTACGGTGTCGTCGGCCGCGCACGCGTCCAGGGCTTCGCCGAGCGCGCCGACGAGCCGCGCGGAGAGCGCGTTGCGGTTCGCCGGTGAGTCGAGCGTGAGGGTGGTGATGCCCTGGACGTGCGTCGGATCGGCGAGGGTCATGCGGTGCTCTCCTTGTCGGGGGCGGGGCCGGGGGTGGCGGGGTCTGCCGTGGCGGTCTTCTCGCGGTCGCGCAGTTCGCGCCGCAGGATCTTCCCGGAGGCGGCGCGCGGTACGGCGTCGATGAACTCGGCCCGCCGGACCTTCTTGTACGGGGCGACGCGCTCGGCGACGTACTCCATGACGTCCTGCGCCGTCAGTGTCTCCTCGCCGGGCCGGCGCACCAGGTACGCCTTGGGGACCTCGTTGCCATCGGCGTCGTACACGCCGATGACCGCGGCGTCGGCGATCCGTTCGTGGCTCAGGAGCAGTGCCTCCAGTTCGGCGGGGGCGACCTGGTAGCCCTTGTACTTGATCAGTTCCTTCACCCGGTCGACGACGAACAGCCAGCCGTCGTCGTCGACGCGTCCGATGTCCCCGGTGTGCACCCAGCCGTCGCTGTCGATCATGTCGGCGGTGGCTTCGGGGCGGCCGAGGTAACCCTTCATCACCTGCGGGCCGCGGATGAGCACTTCGCCGTCGGTGCCGGTTCCGGCGTCCTTGCCCGGATCGTCGAGGGCCACGATGCGCATCTCGGTGCTGGGGAGCAGCTTCCCGACCGCTCCGGGCGGCGGGTTCTCGGCGGACAGCGGGACGACGTGGGTGCCGGGCGAGAGCTCGGTCATGCCGTACGCCTGGCGCACGGGCGGCAGTCCGAGGCGGGCGGAGCAGGCGGTGGCGAGGCCGGCGTCCAGCGGGGCGGCGCCGCTGACGATGTACTCCAGCGAGGACAGGTCGTACTCCCCTACGGAGGGGTGCTTGGCGAGGGCCAGGACGATCGGCGGGGCCACGTACAGCCCGCTGATGCGGTGCTTCTGGATGGCGCCGAGGAACTGGGCGAGGTCGAAGCGGGGCAGCACCACGACGGTGGCGCCGAAGCGCAGCGGGGCGTTCATCAGGGCGGTAAGACCGTAGATGTGGAAGAAGGGCAGCACGGCGAGGATGCTGTCGCCGGGGCCCATGGGTATGAAGGGGCGGAGCTGTTCCAGGTTGGTGGCGATGGAGCGGTGGGTGAGCATGACGCCCTTGGGGGCGCCGGTGGTGCCGGAGGAGTACGGGAGGGCGGCGACGTCCTCGACGGGGTCGATGTCCACCTGTGGTTCCGGGGCGGTGGAGCCGAGCATGTCGAGGACGGAGGTGTGCCCCTCGGCCTGGTCGCAGACGAAGATCTCCCGGACGGAACCGGCGAGCGCCGCCGCCTTGCGCGCGGTGTCCAGGAGCGGGGACACGGTGACGATCCAGCGCGCCCCGGAGTCGCCGAGCTGCCTGGCGAACTCCTCGGCGGTGGCGAGCGGGTGGACGGTGGTGACGGTGGCCCCGGCCCGGGTCGCCCCGTAGAAGACGGCCGGGTAGGCGATGGTGTTGGGGCTGTGCAGGGCGAGGACGTCGCCCTTGCGCAGCCCCGCTTCGGCGAGGGCCGCCGCGATGCGCCGGTGGAACGTGTCGAGCTGGGCGTACGTGACCGTCAGACCGTTCGTCCCGTCGACCAGGGCGACGGTGTCGCCGAATGCGGCGGCCTGGCCGAGTACGGCTTCGTGGATGGGCACTTCGAGGGCCGGAACGTCTGCGTACTCGCTACTGAACACCATGGCAGTTCCCTTCGACCGATGTTACGACGGGCGTTTCTACGGGTGCGAAGTGCCAGAATCGCGCCTGCCGTACGGCTTGGGGAACCCCTGGACGCGACTGTCACGGTCAGTACGACTTGGGCAGCCCCAGCGACTGGTGCGAGACGAAGTTGAGGATCATCTCCCGGCTGACGGGCGCGATCCGGGCGACACGGGCCGCCGTGACGAGCGAGGCGAGGCCGTACTCGCGGGTGAGGCCGTTGCCGCCGAGGGTGTGGACGGCCTGGTCGACGGCCTTCACACAGGCTTCGGCGGCGGCGTACTTCGCCATGTTCGCGGCCTCGCCCGCGCCCATGTCGTCGCCCTCGTCGTAGAGCCGTGCGGCCTTCTGCATCATCAGCCGGGCCAGTTCCAGCTCGATGTGCGACTGGGCGAGCGGGTGGGCGATGGCCTGGTGGGCGCCGATGGGGTCCTTCCACACCTGCCGGGTGCGGGCGTAGTCGACGGCGCGGGCGATCGCGTACGTGCCCATGCCGAGGGCGAAGGCGGCGGTCATGATGCGCTCGGGGTTGAGTCCGGCGAAGAGCTGGAGCAGCCCCGCGTCCTCGTCGCCCACGAGTGCGTCGGCGGGCAGCCTCACGTCGTCGAGGACCAGCTCGAACTGCTTCTCCGGCGCCTGGAGTTCCATGTCGATCCGCGCGCGCTGGAATCCGGGTGCGTCGCGCGGCACGATGAAGAGGCAGGGCTTGAGCTTGCCGGAGCGGGCGTCCTCGGTGCGTCCGACGATGAGGGTCGCCTCGGCTATGTCGACGCCGGAGACGAAGACCTTGCGCCCGGTGAGCACCCACGTGTCGCCGTCCTTGCGGGCGGTGGTGGTGATGCGGTGGGAGTTGGACCCGGCGTCGGGTTCGGTGATGCCGAAGGCCATGGTGATGCTGCCGTCGGCGAGTCCGGGGAGCCACCGCCGCTTCTGGGCGTCGGTGCCGAAGCGGGCGATGACGGTGCCGCAGATGGCCGGGGAGACGATCATCATCAGCAGCGGTGAGCCGGCCGCGCCCAGCTCTTCGAGCACGATGGACAGTTCGGCCATGCCGCCGCCCCCGCCGCCGTACTCCTCGGGGAGGTTCACTCCGAGGTAGCCGAGCTTGGCGGCCTCGGCCCACAGTTCGCGGGGGTGCTCGCCCTCGCGGACGAGGGAGGTCATGTACGCGCGGCCGTAGCGCTTGCCGAGGGCGGCGACAGCGGCGCGCAGGGCCTGGTGCTCTTCGGTTTCGAGGGCGGCGCTCATACGTTCTCCTCCGGTGCTGCGGGTTCGGTGACGACGGCGAGCAGTGCACCGACCTCGACCTGGTGGCCGGGGGCGGCGTGGAGCGCGGTGAGGGTGCCGGAGGCGGGAGCGAGGATGCGGTGCTCCATCTTCATGGCCTCCAGCCAGATCAGGGGCTGCCCGGCCTCGACGGCCGAGCCGGGCGCGAGCCCGTCCGCGAGGCGGACGACGGTGCCGGGCATGGGCGCGAGCAGCGAGCCGGGTTCGGTGCGTTCGGTGGGGTCGGTGAAGCGGGGCAGGGCGGTGAAGGTGTACGAGCCGGTGGCGGTGTCGACGTACACGCGGTCCTGGTGGGTGGTGACGGTGAAGTGCCGGGTGACCCCGCCGGTTTCGAGCGTGACGCGGTCGGGGCGAGTGGCGACGACGCGTACGCCCTCGGCCTCCCCCGCCGGGACCTGGCCGTGGCGGGTGGTCCGGTAGGCGGCTTCGGTCTCGGTGCCGTCGGGTTCGCTGCGGTAGCGCTTCGACCGGGGCTGCGAGGGGACGTTGCGCCAGCCGCCGAAGCGGGCGGGGCCGGGGTTCGCGCCTTCGGAGCCGCGGGCCGCCGCGTCCGCGAGCGCGGCGGCGAGGGCGGGGAGTTCGAGGCCCTCGGAGGGCTGGGTGAGGGCGTCCAGGTGGCGGTCGTAGAAGCCGGTGTCGAGGCGGGCGGCGGCGAAGTCCGGGTGGCGCAGGGAGCGTACGAGGAGCCGGCGGTTGGTGGCGGGACCGTGGATGCGGGCGCGTTCCAGGGCGCGGGCGAGGTGGCGTACGGCTTCGGCGCGGGTAGGGGCGTGGGCGATGACCTTGGCGAGCATGGGGTCGTAGTGCACGCCGATCGTGTCGCCGCCGGTGTATCCGGTGTCGAGGCGCAGCCCGGGTTCCTCGGGCACGTCGAGCGTGAGCAGTGCTCCGGTCTGCGGCTGCCAGTCACGGGCCGGGTCCTCGGCGTAGAGCCGGGCCTCGACCGCGTGGCCGCGCGGCTGCGGGGGCCCGTCGGCCGGCAGCGGTTCGCCCTCGGCGACGCGCAGTTGCAGGGCGACGAGGTCGAGCCCGAACACGGCTTCCGTCACCGGGTGTTCGACCTGGAGGCGGGTGTTCATCTCCAGGAAGTACGGGCGCCCTTCGGCCGATACGAGGAACTCGACCGTGCCGGCCCCGAGGTAGCCGACGGCCCGCGCGGCGGCGACCGCGGCATCGTGCAGCCGGGTCCTGAGCGCGTCGTCGAGTCCCGGCGCGGGCGCTTCCTCGATCACCTTCTGGTGGCGGCGCTGGAGCGAGCAGTCACGTGTGCCGAGCGCCCAGACGGCGCCGTGCCCGTCGGCCATGACCTGGACCTCGACGTGCCGGCCGCGTTCCACGTACGGCTCGGCGAAGACCTCGCCGTCCCCGAACGCGGCGGCGGCCTCCGCCGAAGCCGCGGTCAACTCGGCTTCCAGCGCCCCGAGTTCCCGTACGATTCGCATGCCGCGCCCGCCGCCGCCCGCCGCCGCCTTGAGCAGCAGAGGTAGATCGTCGCCGGTGGCGGCCGCCGTGTCCACGGGGGCGAGGAGCGGCACGCCGGCCGCCGCCATCAGTTCCTTGGCGCGGGTCTTGGACGCCATCAGCTCGATGGCCTTGACCGGCGGCCCCACCCAGACGAGCCCGGCGTCCTGCACGGCGGCGGCGAATCCGGCGTTCTCGGAGAGGAAGCCGTACCCGGGGTGCACGGCGTCGGCGCCCGCGGCGAGTGCGGCGGCCACGACGAGGTCGCCGCGCAGATACGTATCGGCCGGGGCGGCCCCCGGCAGGCGTACGGCGGTGTCCGCCTCCCGTACGTGGAGGGCGTCGGCGTCCGCGTCCGAGTACACGGCGACGGTGGAGATGCCCAGCTCACGACAGGTGCGGAAGATCCGGCAGGCGATCTCGCCCCGGTTGGCGACAAGGAGGGTGGTGATCACGTTCGTCCTCACATCCGGAAGATGCCGAAGCCGCCGCGGGCGCCCTCGACCGGTGCGGTGTGGATCGCGGACAGGCACATCCCAAGGACGGTCCTGGTGTCGCGCGGGTCGATGACCCCGTCGTCGTACAGCCGCCCGGACAGGAACATCGGCAGGGACTCCGACTCGATCTGCCGTTCCACCATGGCGCGCAGCCCCGCGTCCGCCTCGTCGTCGTACGGCAGTCCCTTGGCGGCGGACGAGGCGCGGGCGACGATCGAGAGCACGCCCGCGAGCTGCTGGGGTCCCATGACGGCGGACTTGCTGCTCGGCCAGGCGAACAGGAAGCGGGGGTCGTAGGCGCGCCCGCACATGCCGTAGTGCCCGGCGCCGTACGAGGCGCCCATGAGCACCGACAGATGAGGCACCCGGGAGTTCGACACCGCGTTAATCATCATCGCGCCGTGCTTGATGATGCCGCCCTGCTCGTACTCCTTGCCGACCATGTAGCCGGTGGTGTTGTGCAGGAAGATCAGCGGGATGTCGCGCTGGTTGGCGAGCTGGATGAACTGGGCGGCCTTCTGCGACTCCTCGCTGAACAGCACGCCCTGCGCGTTGGCGAGGATGCCGACGGGGTAGCCGTGCAGGCGCGCCCACCCGGTCACCAGGCTGCTCCCGTACAGCGGCTTGAACGCGTCGAAGTCGGAGCCGTCGACGAGCCGGGCGATGACCTCGCGCGGGTCGAAGGGGACCTTCAGGTCCCCCGGCACGATCCCGATCAGCTCGTCCTCGTCGTACGTGGGCGGCTCTGCCGGTCCCGGATCGCCGTGCGCCTTGCGCCAGTTGAGACGGGCGACGATGCGCCGGGCCTGCCGGACCGCGTCCTGCTCGTCGACGGCGTAGTGGTCGGCGAGGCCGGACGTACGGGCGTGCATCTCCGCGCCGCCCAGCGATTCGTCGTCGCTCTCCTCGCCGGTCGCCATTTTCACCAACGGTGGACCACCGAGGAAGACCTTCGACCGCTCTTTGATCATCACGGTGTGGTCGGACATGCCGGGGACGTACGCACCACCGGCGGTCGAGTTCCCGAAGACGACGGCGACGGTCGGGATGCCGGCGGCGGACAGCCGGGTGATGTCGCGGAACAGCGCCCCGCCGGGGATGAAGATCTCCTTCTGCGAGGGGAGGTCCGCGCCTCCGGACTCGACGAGGCTGACGCAGGGCAGCCGGTTGGCGAAGGCGATCTCGTTGGCCCGCAGGGCCTTCTTGAGCGTCCAGGGGTTGGAGGCCCCGCCGCGCACGGTCGGGTCGTTGGCGGTGATCAGGCACTCGACGCCCTCCACCACCCCGATCCCGGTGACGAGCGAGGCGCCGACGGCGTAGTCGCTGCCCCAGGCGGCGAGCGGCGACAGCTCGAGGAACGGGGTGTCCGGGTCGACCAGCAGCTCGATCCGCTCCCGGGCCAGGAGCTTGCCGCGCTTCCTGTGACGGGCCACGTACTTCTCGCCACCGCCCGCGAGGGCCTTGGCGTGCTCGGTGTCGAGCTCGGCGAGCTTCGCGAGCATGGCCTCGCGGTTCGCGGCGTACTCGGGACCGGTGGTGTCGAGTGCGGTGGGCAGGACGGTCATGCGTTCACCTCCGTGGGGTCCAGCAGGGATGACGTGTCCAGCGATGACGTGTCCAGCAGGGATACGGGGACGGGCAGGCACCGGGACCGCAGCCACTCCCCCACCGCCTTGGCCTGCGGGTCGAAGCGGGCCTGCGCGGCGACGCCTTCGCCCAGGAGTCCGTGGACGACGAAGTTCAGCGCGCGGAGCCGCGGCAGGACATGGCGTACGACGGTGAGCGGCCCGGTCTCCGGCAGCAGCTCCTTGAAGCGCTCGACGGTCAGCTCGTGGGCCAGCCAGCGCCAGGCGTCGTCACCGCGCACCCACACCCCGACGTTGGCGTCGCCGCCCTTGTCGCCGCTGCGGGCACCGGCGATCCGGCCGAGCGGGACGCGTCGTGTCACCTCCACGGGGAGCGCGGGAGGTAACGCGGGCTCCGCGACCGGGGCCAGCACCCGCGTCTCCGCGGGGCCGGCCACCCTCACCCGGCTGCCGTCCGGCAGGACGGCCAGGTGTTCCACCTCGGCGGCGGGTACGAAGTCGGCCTCGAACACCCCGTAGGGCGCGCCCTTGCCGGGCGGGGCGGTGACGTGGAATCCGGGGTAGGAGCCAAGCGCCAGCTCGATGGCGGCGCCCGACACGGCACGGCCGACCGCCTCGGCGTCCTGGTCGCGGACGACGAGCCGGAGGAGTGCGCTGGCCGTCTCCTCACTGCCGGCGTCGGCGTGGTCCGTGCGGGCCAGTTCCCACCGCACCTCGGCGGGCCGTGCGCCGGACCGGGCGAACGCGTCGTCGAACTGGTCCCGTACGAGCTGCGCCTTGGCCTCGACGTCGAGGCCGGTGAGGACGAAGACGACCTCGTTGCGCCAGCCGCCGAGCCGGACGAGCCCGGCCTTGAGGGTGGGCGGCGGGGCCTCGCCGCGCACCCCGGAGATCCTGACCCGGTCCGGTCCGTCCTGCGTCAGCCGTACGGTGTCGAGCCGGGCGGTCACGTCGGGGCCCGCGTACCGGGCTCCGCCGGTCTCGTACAACAACTGCGCGGTCACCGTGCCGACATCGACGACACCGCCCGTACCGTCGTGCTTGGTGATGACGGACGACCCGTCGGCGTGGATCTCGGCGAGCGGGAAGCCGGGCCTGCGGACGTCGTGGTCGCCGAAGAACGCGTAGTTCCCCCCGGTGGCCTGCGTCCCGCACTCCAGCACGTGCCCGGCGACGACGGCCCCCGCGAGCGCGTCGTAGTCCTCGGGCCCCCAGCCGAAGTGGGCGGCTGCTGGCCCGGTGACGAGGGCTGCGTCGGTGACCCGCCCCGTGACGACGATGTCGGCCCCGGCCCGCAGACACGCGGCGATCCCGGCACCGCCGAGGTAGGCGTTGGCGGCGAGGAACCCGTCCGGTACGGGGAGGCCGTCGCCCTCGACGTGGGCGACGCGCACCGGCACGCCCACCTTCTCCGCCAGTTCCCTGACCGCGTCGGCCAGTCCGGCCGGGTTGAGGCCCCCGGCGTTGGCCACGATCTTCACTCCCCGCTCGTGCGCGAGCCCGAGCCCTTCCTCCAGCTGCCGCAGGAAGGTGGTGGCGTACCCCCGCCGCGGGTCCTTGAAGCGGCTGCGGGCCAGGATCAGCATCGTGAGTTCGGCGAGATAGTCACCGGTCAGGACGTCGAGGGGGCCGTCGGTGAGCATGTCGCGTACGGCGTCGAAGCGGTCGCCGTAGAAGCCGGAGGCGTTCCCGATCCTGAGCGGTCGCGCCTGCGGGCCCATCAGCGGTCCTCCCGCGCCGGGCGTCCCGGCCCCGCCGGACCGGCGAACGCCTGCGCGATGTCCAGCCATTGGCCGGCGTCCGCCCCGACGGCCCGGACCGCGAGGTCGGCGCGGTGGGCGCGCTGGGTGACGAGGAGGCAGAAGTCGTACAGCGGCCCGGTGACCCGCTGCGGGGCACCCTCCGGCCCGTACGCGATCAACTCCCCGTCCGGCGCGGCGAGTTCCACCCGGAACTCCTCTTCGGGCGCCTTCATCCCGCGCACGAAGTAGGCGTAGTCGCGGGCCCGCACACCGATCCGCGCCACATGCCGCAACCGGCTGGTCGGCGCCCTGGTGACCCCGAGGGCGTCGGCGACGTCCTGGCCGTGCGCCCAGGTCTCCATGAGCCGGGCGGTCGCCATGGAAGCCACCCCCATCGGCGGCCCGTACCAGGGGAACCTGCTCCCGGGCGCGGCCGCCCGCAACGCCTCCTGGAGCCGGCGCCGCCCGTCCCGCCAGCGGTCGAGCAGCGCGTCCGGCGCCAGCGTGCCCACCAGCTCACCGGCGGCCCGGTCGACGAAGGAGTCGGGGTCGGCCATCGCCGTCCCGACCTCACCGGCGAAGGCGTCCGCGTCGGTGACGGAGAGGACGGTGACCTCGTCGGTCCAGGTGAGATGCGCGATCTGATGAGCAACGGTCCACCGCTCGGCGGGCGTGGGCAGGGACCACCCCTCACCACTCAGCCCGGCCACCAGCGCGTCGAGTTCTTCACTCTCCTCGCGCAGATCGTCGAGCACGGACACGGCTGCGGCATCGGACACGGTGCACTCCCTCGGGGCGTGGCTGTGTGCCCAGGAGCATGTCAGCGAGCGCATAAACAAGCAAGCGTGCTTGCATTATTTTTCAGGCGCTCCCCAACAGACGGCCCGTACCGGCTCGCCGGGCTCGCGGACGCGGTGGGCGTGGCGCTCGCGGACCGGTACGGGACCAACCGCATCTTCACGCTCGGCCAACGGGGCTTCCGGGCGATCACCCCCTGACGCCCGGTCTCACAGCGTTCCGCATCCTGCCCACAGACGCCTGAGCCAGGGCCTGCGGACTACTCTCCCCGTTCGCCCTCGGCCTGGGACGGTTCCGTCCGCGGAACCTCCTTGTGCGTTTCGGGGCGGTTGCGCTCGGTGGGGTCGTCGCGTTCGCCCTCGGCCTGCGAGGGGGTGTGGGCGTACAGCCCGTCGGGCTCGGTGGACTCCATGACTGACCTCCTTCGCCCCCTCCCCATCGTGCTCCTCGGAGGCGGCCTCGTCGCGGCGACGGGGTGCGACGCTCAGACGTCCGCCTTGCGGCGCGCACCGCCCGTCTGACTGCGTACCGCGCCCATGCTCGCGCCGATGACCAGGGCGATGGCCAGGGCGTCGGTGCTCGACAGGGCCTGGTCGAGGATCAGGAAGCCCGCGGCTGCCGCGATGGCCGGTTCCAGGCTCATCAGGACCGCGAAGGTGGAGGCGGGGAGGCGGCGCAGGGCGATGAGTTCGAGGGTGTACGGGAGGACCGAGCTCAGCAGGGCGACCGCGGCGCCCAGCGCGATCGTGGACGGGACGAGGAGTTTCGAGCCGGCGTCCAGGATGCCCAGGGGCAGGGAGAGGAGGGCGGCCACGACCATCGCCAGGGCCAGGCCGTCCGCCTGCGGGAAGCGGCGGCCGGTGCGGGCACTGAAGACGATGTAGACCGCCCAGAGGACGCCCGCGCCGAGGGCGCACGCCGCGCCGACCGGGTCCAGGCCGCCGAGGCCCCCTCCGCCGCCGAGCAGGAAGACACCGGCGACCGCGAGGGCCGCCCAGACCAGGTTGACCAGGCGGCGGGAGACGATCACCGAGAGGGCGAGCGGCCCCAGGACCTCCAGGGTGACCGCGACGCCCAGCGGAATCCGTTCGAGTGCCTGGTAGAAGAGGACGTTCATGCCGCCCATCGCGGCACCGAACGCGAGGACCGTGCCCCAGTCGGCCCGCGAGTGGCCGCGCAGCTTGGGCCGGCACACGAGCAGCAGCACGACGGCGGCGGCGACGAGCCGCAGGGTGACGACGCCGAGGGCGCCCGCCCTCGGCATCAGCAGGGCCGCGACCGCAGCGCCGAACTGGACGGAGAGGCCGCCCGCGACCACCAGCGCGACCGGGCCGAGGGCCACGCCCCGACGGCCGCCGGGGCCCCGCTTCCCGGGCCCGGGAAGTGCGGAAACCGCCTCGGGTACGGAGACTGCTGCGGCCGGTTCTGCGGCACTGCGCGGGACGTCCACTGGGTCCGGCCTTCCGAAAGAGAGGTCAAGTGCACTTCATTGCACTGATCGATCCAAGATACTGCACTCAAGAGGGGGAGCTCATCTCTTCACCGTAGAGAGGTGGGCGGTTCGCGTGAAATGCCGTCTGCGCTCCGGTTATGCTCCGCACGCATGAACCCGGGACCCGCCGTCGGCCACACCATCGAACTCCGGCACCTGCGCGCCTTCCTCGCCGTCGCGGACGAGGGCAACGTGACCCGCGCCGCCGCCCGCCTCCATCTCACCCAGCCGGCCGTCTCCCGCACCCTCGCGGCCCTGGAGAAGCACCTGGGCCTCCGGCTCGTCGACCGCTCCACCCACCACCTCGCCCTCACCGCTGAAGGCACCGCCTTCCGCGACAAGGCCGCCGCGGCCGTCGCCGCCTTCGACGAGGCGCTCGACCCGGACCGGCTGCGCCACTGGCCACTGCGGATCGGCCACGCCTGGTCCGCCTTCGGCCCGTACACCACCCCGCTGCTCAGGGCCTGGCAGGAGCGCCACCCGAAGACCCCCCTCGAACTGCTGCGGATCGACGACCGCACGGCGGGGCTGACCCGGGGCGAGGTCGACGCGGCGCTGCTGCGGGGGCCGGTCGGGACGCCGGGGCTGGTCACCGAGGTGCTGTTCACCGAGGACCGGGTCGCCGCCGTGACCGCGGACGGACCGCTCGCCGCCCGCACGTCACTGACCCTCGCCGACCTGACGGACGGCCCGGTCGTCCTGAACACCGTCTCCGGCATCACCACCCCCGACCTCTGGCCCCCGCACGACCGGCCCGCCGCCACCCTGACCGTCGCGAACACCGACGACTGGCTGACCGCCATCGCCGCGGGCCGCGGTTCCGGGGTCTCCGCCGCGTCCACCGCCGCCATGCATCCGCACGCCGGGGTCGCCTACCGGCCGCTCGACGACGCCCCCGCCGTCCCGGTCCTCCTCGCCCGGCGGGACGCCCCCGGGCACCCCGCACTGCCGGAACTCGTCACCCTGGTCCGTGAAATCGTCGGCGGCACCCAGAGGTGACGGCGGGGGCGGCGGAGGGTCAGGTCTCCAGCCCCTCCGCCAGCACCTCCGCCAGGTGCCTGGCGCGCCTGCCCGCCAGCTGGTCCAGCTGGGTGCGGCACGAGAAGCCGTCCGCCAGCAGCTCCGTACCGGATGCCGCTGCCCGTACGGACGGCAGGAGTTGCTCCTCCGCGCACGCGACCGACACCTCCCAGTGGCCCCGTTCGAAGCCGAAGTTGCCGGCGAGGCCGCAACAGCCGCCGCTCAGCTCTCCTGTGAGGCCGGCCCGCTCGCGCAACCGGCGTTCGGCCGCGTCGCCGAGGACCGCGTGCTGGTGGCAGTGCGTCTGACCCGCCACGGGCCGGTCCAGGCGCGGCGGGGTCCAGTCGGGCACGTACTCCTCCAGGTACTGGGCGAGGGTACGGACCGACGCGGCCAGTCCGGCGGCGCGCGGGTCGTCGGGAAGCAGCTCGGGCAGGTCGGTCCGGAGCGTGGCGGCGCAGCTCGGTTCGAGCACGACGACCGGGTCCCCGGGGAAGCCGCCCATGCGGTCCAGGGTGCGGCGCATGACCTTCCGGGCCTTGTCCAGCTGGCCCGTCGACACATAGGTGAGCCCGCAGCACACTCCGCGTCCCGGGTGCACCACCGTCCTGCCCGCCGCTTCCAGGACACGTACCGCCGCCCGGCCCACCTCCGGCGAGAGGTGCTCGGTGAACGTGTCGGGCCACAGCGTCACCACCTCATCGTCGGACAGGATCACCGTGCCCTCGGGTCCGCGTGTACGCGCCCACCGCCCGAACCGTTCCCGCGCCAGCACCGGGAGGGCGCGTTCCGGGGCGATCCCGGCCAGGCGCTTCGCCAGTGCGGCGAGCGGGCCGATCCTGGCCAGCGCGTTGAGGACGCCCGCGAAGGGGGCGGCCAGGCGCAGCCACCGGGGCAGCCGGCCCAGCGCGTAGTGCGCGGCCGGCCGGAGCCGCCCCCTGTAGTGGTGGTGCAGGAACTCCGCCTTGTACGTGGCCATGTCGACGCCCACCGGGCAGTCGCTGCGGCAGCCCTTGCAGGACAGACAGAGATCGAGCGCGTCCCTGACCTCCTCCGACCGCCAGCCGGTCGTGACGACGTCCCCGGCCAGCATCTCGTGGAGCAGCCTGGCCCGGCCCCGGGTCGAGTGGGCCTCCTCGCCGGTCGCCCGGAAGGAGGGACACATGACGGCCGCCCCCGCCGCCTCCGTCGTACGGCACTTGGCGACGCCCACGCAGCGGCGGACCGCCGCCGAGAAGTCACCGCCGTCGTCCGGGTAGCCGAAGGCCACGTCGACCGGGCGGCTCGGCAGCACGGCGAAGCGGAGGTTCTCGTCGAGGCGGGCGGGGCGGACGAGGATGCCCGGGTTCATCCCGCCGTCCGGGTCCCAGAGATCCTTGAACCGGTTGAAGACGCCGACGAGTTCGTCCCCGTACATACGAGGGAGCAGTTCGGCGCGGGCCTGCCCGTCCCCGTGCTCCCCGCTGAGCGAGCCGCCGTGCTCGACGACGAGGGAGGCCAGCTCCTCGGAGAAGCGGCGGAAGGCGGCCACACCACGGGGGCTGAGCAGGTCGAAGTCGATGCGCACGTGGATACAGCCGTCTCCGAAGTGCCCGTACGGCGTGCCGCGCAGTCCGTGTGCGGTGAGCAGGGTGCGGAAGTCGCGCAGATACGGGCCGAGCCGCGCGGGCGGTACGGCGCAGTCCTCCCAGCCGGGCCATGCCTCTCTGCCGTCCGGCATCCGGGTGGCGGTGCCGGCCGCGTCCTCGCGGATTCGCCACAGGGCGCGTTGGGCCGCGGCGTCCGTGACGACGGTGCCGTCGACGGCACCGTCCGCGCCGGCGGCCCGCACGATCCGTTCGGCGTGCGTCCGCACCTCGGCGGGGGTGCCGCCGCCCGTCTCGACGAAGAGCCACGCCCCACCGCGTGGCAGTCCCGCCGGTTCGGTTACGAGGTCGGCGGCCATGCCTTCGACGGTGAGCGGGTGGTGCGGGAGGAGGCCGGGCGCGGCTTCCGCGGCGGCCGACTCGTCGGCGTACCCGAGGACGGCGAGTGCGCGTGCCTTCGGCGCCTCGACGAGTCGTACGGTCGCCTCCGTCAGCACGGCGAGGGTTCCCTCGCTGCCGCAGAAGGCGCGGACGAGGCCGGCGCCGTGGTCGCGCTCGCGCTCGGGGAGCAGGGCGTCCAGGGCGTAGCCGGAGATGCGGCGGGGGAGGTCGGGGAAGCGGGTGCGCAGCGGGGCGAGGTGGGCGTCGATCAGCTCGCGGAGCCCAGGGACCGTACCGGCGCCGTCTCCGAGCCGCAGCGGCTCGCCGCCGTAGCGGATGACCGACAGGTCGTGGACGTTGTCGGCGGTGGTGCCCCAGGCGACGGAGTGCGAGCCGCAGGAGTTGTTGCCGATCATGCCGCCGAGGGTGCAGCGGCTGTGGGTGGACGGGTCGGGGCCGAAGGTCAGTCCGTGCGGGGCGGCGGCGTTACGGAGGTCGTCGAGGATCACTCCGGGCTGGACGACGGCGGTGCGGGCGTGGGGGTCCAGGTCCAGGATCGACCGCAGGTGCCGGGTGAAGTCGAGCACGACGCCGGTGCCGGTGGCCTGGCCCGCGATGGAGGTCCCGCCGCCGCGCGGGACGACCGGTACGCCGTACTCGCGGCACACGGCGAGTGCGGCGGCGACGTCGTCGGCGTCGCGCGGGGCGACGGTGCCGAGGGGGACGCGGCGGTAGTTGGAGGCGTCCATGGTCGTGAGCGCGCGGGCTGACGTACCGAAGTCCACCTCTCCGCGGATGGCGGCGGCGAGGGCGTGGGCGAGGTCGGGGCGGGCCATGGGTTCAGCATGTCGTGTCCGAGGGTTCCGTAACGGATGCGAACCCGGGTGTCTGTTCGTCACCCTGCGGGGACCCTCCTGCACGGCCCCGGACCGGCCGCACTTCATCAGCTGGCTGTGCTACCGCGATGCGGGTGAGCGCGATGCGGGTGAGCGCGATGCGTGGGCGGGGCCGTGCAGGAGGTTCGCCGCCCAACCACCCACCGTTCAGGTGGAGGGCGGTGCCGGTTCGGGGCACCCCGCCCGGTAGGGCTACTTCGCGCAGACCGACTTGTCGGCTCCCACCCGCTGGATGCCTTCGGGTGTCTTGGACGGCGGGGTCAGCGGCGTGCCCGCCGCCGTGAAGTCCGGGCCCAGGGTCAGCAGCATCGGTTCCGTCTCGCCCGCGTCCGTCGTCGTCGGCTTCAGGGCCGAGGCCGAGAGGCCCATCAGGTCGGCGAGCCGGCGGGCCTGGTCCGCCTGGTCGGGGGCGTAGACGAGCTGCGTCTTCGCGACCTTCTCGGGTGCGTTGGCCTTGTTGCTCGACTTCAGCACGCCCTCGGAGTTCTGCAGCCAGTCGATTGCGTCCTGCGCGGACCCGGACGGCGCGCCGCCGTTGTAGACGTCGACCCGGACGTCCGCCGACGCGGCCCGGGGGCCCTTCAGTCTGGCCGCCGCCTGGGCCTTCTTCTGCTTCTTGACCTCGGTGAGGGAGATGTCCTCGCGGATCATCGAGAAGAGCTGCGGCGCCTTCGTCTTGTCCAGGACGACCGTGGCCTTGACCGTCTCCGCCGGATTGTCGACCACCGGCACCGTCGTGAAGGTGATGTTCTTCATGTCGACGGAACTCAACTCCATGCCCAGCTGGCGGAGTCGGTTGATGTCGTTGATCTTGTCGTCGACCGTGAGCGCCTTGGTCGCGGCCTCGGCGAGCTTCCACATCTTCGTGGGGCTGGTGAGCGTGTCGTTGGACTTCAGCTTCCGCATCAGCGAGCCGAGGAACTGCTGCTGGATCTCGATGCGGCTCAGGTCGCCGCCGAAGCCGACGGACTTGCGGGTGCGCAGGAAGGCCAGCGCCTGTTCGCCGTCGAGCGTGTGGTTGCCCTTGGGAAGCTTGAGGTGGGACTTGTCGTCGTCG
This sequence comes from Streptomyces sp. NPDC058620, assembly GCF_042717135.1. Taxonomy (NCBI): domain Bacteria; kingdom Bacillati; phylum Actinomycetota; class Actinomycetes; order Kitasatosporales; family Streptomycetaceae; genus Streptomyces; species Streptomyces sp. NPDC058620. Next base: position 217,350 of record NZ_JBHXQO010000002.1, on the reverse strand, counting down.
ATGTCCTTGGCCAGGCAGACGTCGACGCCGTCGACCGCGGCGGTCAGCGTCTTGACCGCGTTGAAGTCCGCCACCATGAAGTGGTCGACCTTGACGCCGGTCAGCTCGGTGATGGTGCGCATGGTGCAGCTCGGTGTGCGTTCGTACTGCCCGAGGCTCTCGTTGAACCGCTTGCCCGGCGTTCCCGGGATGTCCTTCGTCGAGCCGTCGCTCTGGGTGGTCGGGCAGTCCGGGATGTCGGTGATCAGGTCGCGGGGAATGCTCAGCGCGGTGGCGTTCGTACGGTCCTTGGAGACGTGCAGCAGGATCGTGGTGTCGGCGTGACCGACGCTGCCCTTGTCGCCGTATCCCTCGTTGCCCGCGCCGGTCCGCTTGTCCGTGCCGATCACCAGGACGTTGATCGCCCGGTCCTTGCTGAAGCCCCCGGTGCCCGCACCGTCGTCGGACACGGCGGTGAGGTTGCCGTTGAAGTGCTGGTAGACGAGATATCCGCCGGTGCCGACGGCCACCAGCAGGAACGCCATGACTCCGCCGGTCCAGACCAGCGCCTTCTTCTTCCTGGCCTTCGGCCTGGGCCTGCGGCGCCCGGTCTGCTGTTCGGCGGGCTGCCGGGAGGAGCGTCCGCGGGACGGGCGGGGCGACTGGTCCGGGCGTCCGCGCTGCCCGGGCACCGTGGCCCCCTCGGCGCTGCCCGATCGACGGCGCGCGGAGCGGCCGGGCGTGGAGGGTGCGGACGGTCGCTCTGCGGACGGGGTCAGTCGCAGCTCGTAATCGCCGGTGTCCGGGTTGAGCACCCACTGGTCAGCGGGGTCGACAGCCTCGCCCCGGCCACGGCCTTGCGCGTCCACGGTTTCCTGCTTCCTCGATCGGGTCGCTCAGCCTATCCGCCCGGCCTCCCCGGCGATTCGGGGCCGGAAGAAGATCCTCACATCTGTTTTCCAGACAGCCGGGTGCACTTGGTCCGCGCGCCCCGGCTCATGGGTGGCCCCATGGAAGGTTCAATCAGAAATGACCACAGGGAATCCCCAAACAAGTCGTCAATTCTCCTATAGTTGCCGAGACTTGATCAGGAATTGTCAGCTCCAGTTGTGACGTTCCAACCTTCGTGACCCGAAACACCCCGATTGCCCCGACCCGTACCGTCCGCCCCAAGGACTCCGATTGCGCCCCATATTCCGGTCGACCGCACTCGCCCTGCTGGTCTCCGCAGCCGTAACCGGTCCCCTCTGCCTGTGGGCCGTCGCCGCCGCCCCCGCATCGGTACGGACCCCGCTGGCCTGGGGGGCGGGCTCCGCCGCCGTGCTGCTCTGCGCCGCCGTGACCGTCGCCGTCCACTCCCTGCTCACCGCACGCGGCCTGCGCGCGATGCGGGCCGCCGACGCCCAGCGGTTCACCGCCGAGACGTCACGGCTCGTCTCCTCGTCCGCCGCGGAGGCGCAGCGCTTCACCGCCGAGACCGCCCGGATCAGGGCCGCGGCCGCCACCGAGACCGCCCGGGTCAACGCCCAGGCGGCCGCCGAGACGGCCCGGGTCACCTCCGAGGCCGCCGCGGAGTGCGCCCGCCTCGGCGCCGAGGTGAAGCAGCTGACCGCCCGCGCCACCCGCAGCGAGACCGAGCGCTCCGCGGCCGTGGCCGCCTGCGCCAACGCCGCGGGACGGATGCAGGCCCTGGCCACGAGCATGCTGGCCGACCTGCGCGAGATGGAGCACCGGCACACCGCCGAGGACGTACTCGGTGATCTCCTGCACCTGGACCACCGCACCGCCCAGGCGGGCCGGCTGGCCGACTCCATCGCCGTACTGACCGGTGCGCGCTCCGGCCGCCGCTGGGCGAAGCCGATCGTGATGGAGTCGATCCTGCGTGGCGCGATGGGCCGTATCGGCAGCTACCAGCGTGTACGGCTGCACTCGACCAGCGACGTGGCGATCGCCGGGCACGCGGCCGAGGGCATCATGCACGCGCTCGCCGAACTCCTCGACAACGCGGCGAACTTCTCGCCGCCCACCGCCGAAGTGCACGTGTACGTCGAGGAGGTGCCGGCGGGCATCGTCATCACCGTCGAGGACAGCGGCCTGGTGATGAGCGATGTGCAGCTGCGCCGCGCCGAGCGTGCCGTGTCGTCCGAAAACCAGGACCTCACCGGCATCTCCGGCACCCGGCTCGGTCTCGCCGTCGTCGGCCGGCTGGCCCGTAAGCACGGCCTCACCGTGTCGTTCCGGCCGTCCGCCCGCGGCGGGACCGGCGCGCTGATGATGCTCCCGCACGAACTCATCTCCCGGGTCGCGGCCCCCGTCGCGGCCCCGGAGTTCCCCGCCCCGGTAACGGCACCGGCACCGGCACTGACACCGGCACCCGAACCCGCCCCGGAGGCCGGCGCGGACGCCGATGCGGGCGCCGCGCAGGAGCCCGCCGCAGATTCCCCGCCGCGGGAGGAGCACGGCTCCGCGTCGGAAACGACGGGCTCCCTCCCCCAGTTCGGTGAGAGCGGCCTCCCCAAACGCCGCCGCGGACGCACTCTCGCCGCCGCCGAATCCCGTACCGGCAGCGTCACTTCCGACGACGCCGACACCCCCCGGCCCCGTACCACCGACCCGAAGGTCCAGGCAGCCCGCTTCAGCACCTTCAGCAAGGCGGTACGAGCCAACTCCCCGCACCTGGAAGGCAACACCCGATGACCGCGACCACCGACGAGAAGCTCAACTGGCTGCTGGAGGGGCTGCTCGACCGCACGCCCGGCGCCCGGCACGCCCTCGTCCTGTCCCGGGACGGCCTCAAGCTGTGCCGCACCCCGGAGCTCTCCGTCGACCAGGCCGACCAGCTGGCCGCGATCTCCGCCGGTATCCAGAGCCTGTCGCACGGCGCGTCCATCGAGTTCGGTGACGGTACCGGCGGCGTACGGTCCGCGATGGCCGAGTTCTACGGCGGGGTGCTCTTCATCGTCGAGGCGGGCGCGGGTGCCCACCTCGCGGTCGTCGCCTCGGAGGACTCCGACGTCGGCCTCGTCGGCCACAACATGAGCGAGCTCGTCGAGCAGCTCGGCGAACACCTCGTCGCCCCGCCGCGCACCCCCGCCGAAGCGGCGGCGCACGCGGCGGCCGCCGAAACCGCGGACGTATGACGGCGGCGCCCCGTCGCCGCCCGGGCCGCGACGACGACCCGGACCGGCTGTACACCCTCACCGGTGGCCGCAGCCGGTCCGACTCGGCCGCCTTCGACCTGGTGACGCTCGTCGTCTCCGAATGCGAGCCGTCCCCCGGCATGCAGTCGGAGCACGTCTCCATCCTGCGGATGTGCGAACGGCCCTCCGCGGTCGTCGAGATCGCCGCGAGCCTGAACCTTCCCGTCAGCATCGTGCGCATCATGCTGTGCGATCTGCTCGACACCGGCCGGATCAGCGCCCGGCACCCCCGTACTGCCCGTGTCGCGGACCGGCTCCCCGACCCCGACATCCTGGAACAGGTGCTCGTTGGACTCCGCAACCTCTGACCGTGCCGCCCTGCAGGCCACGGCCGACAACGGACTGAAGATCGTCGTTGTCGGCGGCTTCGGGGTCGGCAAGACCACCATGGTCCGTTCCGTGAGCGAGATCCGTCCGCTCAACACGGAGGAGACCATGACCCGCGCGGGCGAGGCGGTCGACCACCTCGACGGCGTGCAGTCGAAGACGTCCACCACGGTGGCCTTCGACTTCGGCCGGATCACGCTCGACGCACGCTCGGTGCTCTATCTCTTCGGCGCGCCCGGACAGGAGCGCTTCTGGTTCCTGTGGGACCGGCTGTTCTCCGGCACCCTCGGGGCCGTCGTCCTCGTCGACACCCGGCGCCTCTCCGACTCCTGGTACGCGATCGACCGGCTGGAGCACCACGGGACGCCGTTCATCGTCGCGTGCAACGACTTCGGCGGTCCGCTCCACAGCGAGCAGCAGATACGGGAAGCCCTCGACCTCTCGGCGGACGTACCGCTCGTCGAGTGCGACGCCCGGGACCGGTCGTCCAGCAAGTACGTGCTGATCACCCTGGTCGAACACCTTCAGCAGCTGGCTGCAGCCCGCGCGCCGGAAGCGGCCCTGACGGCAGCCCCGGCCGCCATGACCCCGGAGCCCACCCCGTGAACCAGTGCCCCGTGAACCACGGCTCCGCACCCCTGCCCGTGCCACTGTCCGGCCCGCGGTTCCAGACCGACCCCGTGCAGCTGTACCGGGACATGCGCCGCGACCACGGCGCCGTCGCCCCGGTCGTCCTCGACGGGGACGTACCCGCCTGGCTGATCCTCGGCTACCGCGAGCTGCACCAGGTCACCAGCGACCCGGTGCTGTTCAGCCGGGACTCCGAGCTGTGGAACCAGTGGGACCGCATCCCGGCCGACTGGCCCCTGCTGCCGATGATCGGCCGCAAGCAGCCGTCGATCCTCTACACCGTCGGCGAACGGCACAGCCGGCGCGCGGCGATGATCAGCGAGGCTCTGGAGGGCGTGGACCCCTTCGCGCTCAAGCGGTACGCGGAGGAGTTCGCCGACGCGCTCATCGACCGGTTCTGCTCCACCGGCCGTACGGAGATCATCGCCGAGTACGCGATGCTGCTCCCCGCCCTCGTCCTCGCGAAGATCTACGGCTTCTCCAACGAGGTCGGCCAGGCGCTCGTCGGCTCGATCAACGACATGATCGACGGCCGCGAGCGGGCGCTCGCGGGGCAGACGCATCTCGCCTCGTCCATGATCCAGCTGCTGGCCGACAAGCACGCCGGGCCCGGCGAGGACGTGGCGACGCGGATGCTCGCCAACACGGACGGCTTCTCGGACGAGGAGATCGCACAGGACCTGATGGTCATGATGGCCGCGGGCCATCAGCCGACCGCCGACTGGATGGGCAACTCCCTGCGGCTGATGCTGACCGACGACCGGTTCGCCGCCTCGCTCTCGGGCGGCCGGCACAGCATCGGCGAGGCGATGAACGAAGTGCTCTGGGAGGACACGCCCACCCAGAACGTCGCGGGCCGCTGGGCCGCCCGCGAGACCCGCCTCGGCGGCCGCCACATCAAGGCCGGCGACCTGCTGCTCCTCGGCATCGCCGCCGCCAACGGTGACCCGCAGGTGCGCACCGACGGCTCGGCGCTCACCGGCGGCAACAACGCGTTCCTCTCGTTCGGTCATGGCGAGCACCGCTGTCCGTTCCCCGCGCAGGAGACCGCTGAGGTCATCGCCCGTACCGGCATCGAGGTCCTGCTCGACCGGCTGCCGGACGTCGACCTCGCGGTGGCGGAGGAGCAGCTGACCCGGCGCCCGTCCCCGTGGCTGCGCGGTCTCACGGACCTGCCGGTCCGCTTCACTCCCACGCCCGCCCTCGGAGGCCAGCAATGACCCGGATCGTCCTCGACCCCTTCGTCACCGACCTCGACGCGGAGAGCGCCGCGCTGCGTGCGGCCGGGCCGCTGGCCGAGGTCGAGCTGCCGGGCGGGGTGCACTGCTACGCCGTCACCCGCCACGCGGAGGCACGGCAGCTGCTGACCGACAGCCGGGTGGTGAAGGACATCAACGAGTGGGGCGCCTGGCAGCGCGGCGAGATACCCATGGACTGGCCGCTGATCGGTCTGGCCAACCCGGGCCGCTCCATGCTGACCGTGGACGGCACCGAGCACCGCAGGCTGCGCACGCTGGTCGCGCAGGCGCTGACGGTGAAGCGGGTGGAACGGCTGCGCGCGGGCATCGAGGCACTGACGAACGCGAGCCTGGACCGGCTCGCGGCGCTCCCCAAGGGGGAGAGCGTCGACCTGAAGGCGGAGTTCGCCTACCCGCTTCCCATGAACGTCATCAGCGAGCTGATGGGGGTGGACGCCGCCGACCACCCCCGCCTCAAGGAACTGTTCGAGATGTTCTTCTCGACGCAGACGCCGCCGGAGAAGGTCCCCCAGATGATGGCGGACCTCGGCGCCCTCTTCACGAAGATCGTGGACGAGAAGCGGGCGAACCCGGGCGACGACCTGACCAGCGCCCTGATCGCGGCCTCCGAGGACGGCGACCAGCTCTCCGACGAGGAGATCGTCAACACGCTCCAGCTGATCGTCGCGGCCGGTCACGAGACGACGATCAGCCTGATCGTCAACGTCGTGGAGGCGCTCCAGACCCATCCGGAGCAGCGCAAGCGGGTGCTGAACGGCGAGGTCGCCTGGGAGAACGTGATCGAGGAGACGCTGCGCTGGAACACGCCCACCTCGCACGTCCTAATCCGGTTCGCCACCGAGGACGTGCCGGTCGGTGACCGGGTCCTGCCGAAGGGCGAGGCGCTGATCGTCTCCTTCGGCGCGCTCGGCCGCGACGAGGAGCAGTACGGGCCGACGGCGGGCGACTTCGACATCACGCGCTCCCCCAACCGTCACATCGCCTTCGGCCACGGCCCGCACGTCTGCCCGGGTGCGGCACTGTCCCGCCTCGAAGCGGGCGTCGCGCTGCCCGCGCTGTACGAGCGATTCCCGGAGCTGGACCTCGCGGTGCCGGCCTCCGAACTCCGCAACAAGCCGATCGTCACCCAGAACGACCTGTTCGAACTCCCGGTCGACCTGGGCTGACACGGTTGCCGTCCACGAGCTGGAGCGTGTGTCTCATCCGACGGACAGGGTCCTCGACCGTCCACCGGACCGACTACGCTCCGGCTCGTGGCCGACATCCAGATCCCCGCTGACATCAAGCCCGCCGACGGACGCTTCGGCGCCGGGCCCTCCAAGGTGCGGACGGAGGCGCTCGACGCGCTGGCCGCCACCGGCACCTCCCTCCTCGGTACGTCCCACCGCCAGGCTCCGGTCAAGAACCTGGTCGGCGAGGTACGTGACGGTGTGCGCAGCCTCTTCTCCCTCCCCGAGGGGTACGAGGTCGTTCTCGGTAACGGCGGCTCCACCGCCTTCTGGGACGTCGCGACGCACGGTCTGATCGACTCGAAGTCCCAGCACCTGAACTTCGGCGAGTTCTCGTCGAAGTTCGCGAAGGCGGCCAAGCTCGCCCCGTGGCTGGCCGACCCGACCGTCATCGCCTCCGACCCGGGCACGCACCCGGACCCGCGGGCCGAGGCGGGCGTGGACGTCTACGCCTTCACCCACAACGAGACCTCGACGGGTGTCGCGGCACCCGTCAAGCGGGTCGCGGGCGCCGACGAGGGCTCCCTGGTCCTGGTGGACGCCACCTCGGGCGCGGGCGGCCTGCCCGTCGACATCACCGAGACGGACGTCTACTACTTCGCCCCGCAGAAGTCCTTCGCCTCCGACGGCGGCCTGTGGATCGCGGCCTTCTCCCCGGCAGCCCTGGACCGCGCGGCGCGCATCCACGCGTCGGGCCGCCACATCCCGGAGTTCTTCTCGCTCCCGACGGCGATCGACAACTCCCTGAAGAACCAGACGTACAACACCCCGGCCCTGGCGACGCTGTTCCTCCTGAACGAGCAGCTGAAGTGGATGAACACCCAGGGCGGCCTGGAGTTCACCACCGGCCGCACCGCGCAGTCGGCGCGGAACCTGTACGGCTGGGCTGAGGAGTCGAAGCACGCGACCCCGTTCGTCACGGACCCTGCGAAGCGCTCGCAGGTCATCGGCACGATCGACTTCGCGGACGAGATCGACGCCTCCGCGGTCGCGAAGGTACTGCGCGCCAACGGCATCGTCGACACGGAGCCGTACCGCAAGCTGGGCCGCAACCAGCTGCGCGTCGCGATGTTCCCGGCCATCGACCCGGCGGACGTCCAGGCCCTGACGGCCTGCATCGACTACGTGATCGAGAAGCTGTAGCGATCAAGCGACCCTGCTTTCGGAACGGCCCCGCACGCCTCGGCGCGCGGGGCCGTTCCCGCTTCACTCGACCGGGTGGCCCATCGCGTGCAGGACATCCAAGAGCGCCCCGTCCTACGAAGATGGCCTCGACACCAGCCATCCAGGAGGCCCGCAATGTCTGCAGCAGCAGTCGAGCACCCCTGTGACGGTGAGCCGGAATCCCTGCTCGGCAGTGCCAACCGGCTCTCGGAGCAGCTCCCCCCGGGTTACCGCGTCGAGATCATCGGAGGCGTCATCACCGTGGCCCCACCCCTGGACGGCCCGCACGCCAATGCACTGACCAGCCTCATGATTCCCTTCCTTGCCGCAGGACTCCACGGCGAGGAGTCGAAGGTCCTCCAGGGAATCGGTCTGTGGCTGCCCGGCGGACCCGAGGACTACGCCATCCCCGACCTCGCCGTCGTCGACGCCGATTTCGACGATCACCGGGCGGAGAATTCCACCTACGACCCCGCCGTCTTCCGCCTGGTCCTGGAGGTCACCTCCAGCAACTACCAGAACGACCTGCGCCACAAGGTAGCCGCCTACGCCTACGCCAAGATCCCGGTGTACGTGATCCTCGACCGCCGCCACGGCCGCGTCCATGTACTGACAGAACCCGTCGGCGGCGCCTACGACCGGCACGAGGTCTACGCCCCGGGCCAACAGGCCGTGCTCCCCGCCTCCATCGGCGCCGAAGTGACCCTCGATGTAGCCGAGTTGGTCCAGGCCGGCCGACCACGCCCGTAATCATTCGCTACCGGCACCCACCGCACCGACTGAGCCCGCCCCTCACACCCCTGCCGCCCTCGCCAGCACCTCCCGGAGCCCGGCGATCCCTGCCGCCCACTGCTCAGCTGCCCCGGCCTCGGCCCACAGCTCAGGCAGCTCGGACCGCACACCCACCACCCGGTCCAGGGCGCTCACCGCCAGGCCGCGCAGCTCGGGGGCGAGCGGCGGCACGGGTTCGTCGGGGCCGTACGGCGTGGTCACCGGCTCCCCGCCCGGACACTGCGCGGCGATCAGCGCGGCGGCGGCCACCGCCACCACGGCCTCGTCGGAGTCGAGGTACTCCTCGCGCCCCGTGCCCGTCACGGCCGTCAGCGCGTCCCTGAGCAGGGCCTCACGCTTGCCGGACGGCGCATCGTCCAGGCCGCCGCCGAAGTCGGCGGCGGTGTCGTTGTCGAAGTGACCGATGTCCCAGGTGCCCATGGCGAACTCCCCCTCAGTTGGTGGCACCATCCTCGCGCGCACCACTGACAATCGGCTTCCGTGCCAGCAGGAACGCCTGCGGGGTCTTCTCCGGGAAGTCGCTCCAGGTATCGGCCTCGCGCACTGTCCGGGCCATCATCGTCAGCCCTGCCCCGGTCAACAGGCGGGCCATCCATTCCGGTTGGCGCCGGCGGAAGTCGAGGTCGATGCCGCTCCCCCACGCATCCGTCAGGTGCAGCACCTCGTCACCCGTCTGGAACCCCAGCAGCAGATGACCTCCCGGAGCCAGCACCCGGACGAACTCGTCGAACACCTGCGGCAGTTGCTCGTCCGGCACATGGATCGTGGAGTACCAGGCCAGCAGCCCGCCCAGTCCGCCGTCCGGCAGGTCGAGGGCGAGCATCGAGCCCTCCTCGAACCTCACTCCGGGAAGGTTCCGCCGGGCCACCGCCAGCATCCCCGGCGACAGGTCGATCCCGAACGCGTCCAGCCCGAGCCCCCGCAGATGGCCCGTCACCCGTCCCGTGCCACAGCCGACATCGGCCACGGGCCCACCTCCGCCCTCCCGTACGAGTTCGGCGAACGCGGTGAGCAGCCCCCGGTCCAGCGGCTTGGCGGCCAGCTCTTCCCGGAAGCGCCTGTCGTATTCGAGGGCCATGGCGTCGTACGAGGTCCGGGTGGCGTGCAGGAAGTCAGCGTCGGTCATGGTCGCGCACCCTAGAGGTCGGGCGCGTCCACGCGCCACCGCGCCTCGCCGTCCTCCCACTCGTCGGTCGGGGACAGCCCGGCCGCCGACGCCACGGCGGCGGACGCGGCGTGACCGGGGTGGATGTGCGCGACGACCGTACGGACCTCTCCACCGTCCAGCAGGTACGCGACCAGGCCCTTCGCCGCCTCCTTGGCGTACCCCCGGCCCTGCCATCCGGTGCCGACCACCCAGGCCACCTCGGCCCGGGGACCGCGCACGGTCGCCTGCACATAACCCACGAGGCGGCCTTCGCCGCGCGCCCTGAGCACCCAGTTCCACCAGCGTTCGGCGGGGTCGGGCGATCCCGCGCTCTGGCGTTCGTACCGCGTGCGCAGGGTGTCCTCGTCCTCCGGCGCACCCCCCATGTACGTGTGCAGGGCCGGGTCGATGAGGACGGCGGCCATCTCCTGCGCGTACCCGGCCTCCAGCGGCAGCGCGTCGAGGCGTGCGGTGACGAAGGGCTCGGGCCTGTTGATCGACATGGGGCCGGAGCCTACCGACCCACCCGGTCAGCGGCTCAGCCGCTGGAACCTGTGTACGGCCAGAGGCAGGAACACCAGCGTGATCACCAGCGGCCACACCACCGCCATCAGCAGCGCGTGCTGCTCGATCCAGGTGCCCCCGTCCGCCACCGGGTTGCCGAACAGCTGACGCGTCGCCGTGGCCGTGGAGGAGATCGGGTTCCAGGCGGCGACCGTGCCCAGCCAGCCGGGCATCAGGGACGGAGCGACCAGGGCGCTGGAAATCATCGTGACCGGGAACGCGACGGCGTACAGACCGCCCGCCGCCTCCGCGTTCGGGACCATGAGCCCCAGCCAGACGCCCACCCAGATCAGGCTGAACCGCAACAGCAGAAGCAGCCCGAACGCGCCCACGGCCTCCACCGGGCTGCCGCCCGCGCGCCAGCCGATCGCCAGCGCGGTGGCCGCCAGGATCGCCAGCTCGGCGCAGGCGACCACCAGGTCCGCGGTTCCGCGCCCGGCGGCGACCGCGGAGGGGGCCATCGGCATGGAGCGGAACCGGTCGACGACGCCCTTGCCCGCGTCGGTGGCCACGACGATCGCGGTACCCATGAAGCCCATGGTCATCGTCGTGGCGAACATGCCGGGCATCAGGAACTCCCGGTAGTCGCCGCCGCCCGGCACCTTCATCGCGCTGCCGAAGACGTACCCGTACAGCAGGACGGAGAGGATCGGAAAACCGAGCTGCCAGACGATGGCGAGGGGCTGGCGCCGGTAGTGGGTGAGACTGCGCCGGGCGACGTTCCAGCAGTCGGCGACCACCCAGTAGGCCCGGCTCCGCTCCCGACCGGGAGCGGGGGCAGGGGCGGGGGCAGGGGCGGGGGCGGGCCCACGCAGTTCGTACGCGGTCATGCCGCGGCCTCCATCTCGGTGTCCGTTCCGGTTCCGCTCTCTGCGCCGTGTCCTGTCAGCCGCAGGAACACGTCGTCAAGACTCGGCCTGCGCAGCCCGATGTCCTCGACCGCGATTCCCTCGTCCTGGAGGGTGCGGGCCACCTCGGTCAGCGCGGCCACCCGGTCTGTGACCTGCGCGTGGACCCGGCGCCGCGTGCCGTCCGTCACGACGAGCCCGCCCCCGGCCACCCGGTCCACGGCCTTGACCACCGCCGGCAGATCGGCGGCCTCCGCGGCGACCACCTCGATCCGGTCACCGCCGACCCGGTTCTTCAGACCGTCGGGACTGTCGTCGGCGATGGCCCGCCCCCGGTCGATGACCGTGATGTGGGAGGCGAGCTGGTCCGCCTCGTCCAGATACTGCGTGGTGAGCAGGACCGTCGTACCCGCGGCCACGAGCGCACGCACCGCGTCCCAGACCTCGCCCCGGCCGCGCGGGTCGAGCCCGGTGGTCGGCTCGTCCAGAAACAGCACCGCCGGGGCGAGGATCATCGAGGCGGCCAGGTCGAGCCGCCGCCGCATACCGCCGCTGTAGGCGGCGACGCCCTGATCGGCGGCGTCGACGAGGTCGAACCGCTCCAGCAGCTCGGCCGCCCGCCGCCTGGCCCGTCCCCCGCCCATATGGAAGAGGCGGCCGAACATCTCCAGGTTCTGACGGCCCGTGAGCACCTCGTCGACGGCGGCGTACTGACCGGTGAGGCCGATCCTGCCCCGTACGAGCCGGGGCTCGCGCGCCACGTCGAGGCCCGCGACCTCGGCCCGGCCCTCGTCGAACCGCAGCAGGGTGGTGAGCACCCGCACGGCGGTGGTCTTCCCGGCGCCGTTCGGCCCCAGCAGACCGTGGACGGTGCCGGGGCGGACTGCCAGGTGGAATCCGTCGAGCGCCCGCTTCCCGTCGGCGCCCTTCTTCCCCCCGTACCGCTTGACGACCCCTTCGGCCCGTACGGCATATCCGGACGCGGTCATGGCTCTCCCCTCGCGAACAATCAATTGAGTACACTGTACCCAGCGGAGAGTACACCGTACCCAGTTCTTTTGCGGAGCATTACGCTGAGCCCATGACGAAGAGCGGACCCGCAGCGGCGGCAGATGGCAGCACCACGGGAAGCGGGGACATCGCCCGCAGCCTTGAGCTGCTGTGGGGCACCGGCGACCGCCCCAGCCGTGGCCCCAAACCCGGTCTCACCCTCGACCGGATCGTCTCCACCGCAGTCGCCGTCGCGGACGCCGAAGGGCTGGCCGCCCTCTCGATGCGCCGGCTCTCCACCGAGCTCGGTACCGGCACGATGTCGCTCTACCGGTACGTGCCAGGCAAGGCCGAGCTACTGGACCTGATGCTCGACCGCGTCCTGGGCGAACCCCTCGCCGCCGACACGCGAGTGCCGACGGACTGGCGGGCGGCCATCGACGTCATGGCCCGCACCTACCTGGCCGGCCTCCGCGCCCACCCATGGCTGCTCAAGGTCAACCAAGCCCGCGCGGTGCTCGGTCCCAGTGCCCTGCGGGGCCTCGACACGGCCCTGGCCGGCCTCCGGGGCATGGGTCTGCGCGACCCCGAGCTGATCGGCGTGATCATCACGGTCAACAGCTTCGTCGAGGGTCTGGCCCGGACGCAGAGTGACGCCACCGAGGCGGCCCGGCAGACCGGTCTCAGCGACGCCGCGTTCTGGGAGAGCCAGCGCCCCTACCTGGAGCGGGCCATGCTGAGCGGCGAGTATCCGCAGATGGCACAGCTGTCCGACGACGCGTTCGGCTCGGAGTTCGACCACTTCGAGTTCGGGCTCGCGCGGCTGATCGACGGCTTCGAAGCCCTCACCGAACGGCGGAGCGAGTGACGCGGCGGCCGGTCCGTGCGGCAATGGATGTATGGACACGGTTCCGGAGCTCCGCCCCTTCGTCAGGCAGTACACCGTCCTGCTCAGCAGCCGCCGGCCGGACGGATCGGCCGCCCATACCCCCGTGAGCATCGCCGTCGAGGGCGACCACGCCTACGTCGTTACGTTCTCCTCGGCGTGGAAGGTCGACCGGATGCGCAACCATCCGGTCGTCGACATCGCCCCCTGCACCGTGCGGGGCGCGCCGACGGGGCCGCCGGTCAGGGCCTGGGCGCGCCTCCTGCCGCAGGGCTCGAAGGAGAACACCCACGCGGCCAGGACGCTCTCCCGGAAATATCCGGCCCTGCACGGCGTGGTCGTCCCCCTGACCCACAGGATCAAGCGTGACCGGACGCTGCACTACGAGCTGCGCCCCGTCACGGACGACGACTGACCGGCGGGCTCAGCCGGCCCGGCGCCGCCTTCGCAGGGCCAGCGCGCCGACGGCCGCCGCGGCGACGATCACCGCGCCGAGTACGGCGCTCCCCTTCTGCCCGTCGCCGCCACTCGCACCCGGCCCTGCGGCCGCGCCGTCCCCCGGCTTCCCCGACGGCGCCGTACCGCCGTCACTCCCGCCCCCGTCCTCACCGTCCACGTCCACCCGCACCACACCGCTGCCCGTCCCCTCCGAGCCGAACATCAGCGCCGAGCCGTCCGCCGTGTACGTCACCGACTCGGCCTGCCCCTGGAACGGTGCGTCGACCCGGTGGTCGTCGCCGAGCCTGCCGTCCGCGAATGCGTACCCGCGGGCGCTGAAGTAGGACCGCAGCACCAGCTGCGTACCGTCCGGTGAGAACGCGCCGTCCGTCACCCACGGCACCTCGCCCACCCGCCGGAACACGTTGTTCCCGCCCGTGGAGAGCCGTGCGGGACCCTCGTACAGCCCGCCGCCGTCCTCGTTCTTCGAGGCGATGTAGACCCGCCCCGTCTTCGGGTGCACCATCATCGCCTCGGCGTTGCGCGCCCCGTCCGCGTACGTCACGTCGAACTGTGTCGCCCGGACCGTGGCGTTCCCCAGTCGCTTCGGCTCGGGGAAGCGGTAGATCCAGACGTGGTCCCAGGACCCGTCGAGGTTGTCGCCGATGTCACCGACGTACAGATTCCCGTCCGGCCCGATCGAGACCGCTTCGACGTCGCGGGGCTCCCCCACCCCCCGCATGGTGATCGTCGCGACGGTCTCCCCGGTCCGGGAGTCGACGGCGTAGAGGTAGGGGCCGTCCTCGCTGTCGTTGTGCGTCCAGTAGACGCCCGGGTGGATCCGGCTCGCGGCGAGGCCGCTGGACTCGGTGATGCGGGGGTCCTCGATCGTGAAGCTCTGGTCGGCTCCCCCGTCGGCCACGGCCGGGGCCGCCCCCGTCAGAACGAGCAGGAGGGCGGTCCCGGCAGCAGTCAGATACGCACGCATGGCACAAGTGTCCATCGTCACGTCGCAGGCCGGAGCGCTGATCGGCAATGATTGCGCCATGCGTTTTCTCTTCGTCGGCGACTCCATGACCATCGGGAGCTCCGGCGACTTCACCTGGCGCTACCGGATGTGGCAGCACCTGGAAGCGACGCTGCCCGGCGGCTACGCGATCGTCGGCCCCCGCACGGAGCTGTACGACACCGGGGCGAACGCCCCCGTCTCGTACGCGTACGGCGACCCCGCCTTCCCCCTCGCCGCCCGGCGGCACCTGGCCGGCTGGGGCGAGGGCTGGCTCCACATGGCTCCGGCGATCGCGCCCACGGTCGCCGCGACCCGTGCCGACGTCCTGCTCGTCTCGCTGGGCCTGATAGACCTCGGCTTCTACACGGACAGCGAACAGACCGCGGCGAACGCGAGGGCCTTCATCACGGCGGCCCGCACCGCCAACCCGCACATCAAGGCCGTGCTCCTCCCCGTGATCCCGAACATCCGGGCCGAGTCCGACGCCCCCTTCGCCGCCGAGTGCGACCTCTTCAACGTGCTCCTCGCGAAGGCGGTCGCCGACCTCGACGAGCCGACCTCCCCCGTCCTGCTGGCCTCGCGCCCGACGGCGTACGACATCCACGAGGACACGTACGACGGCACGCACCCCGGCCCGACCGGCGAACACAAACTGGCCGCCGCCTTCGCGGACGCGATGCACCAGGCGTGGGGCGTCGGCGGCCCCTACTCGACCGGGTAACAGGCCCCCGGAGCCGCACAATTCGCCTCCGGCCCTCCCCGCGGCCGACGGCGCGAGGTTCGAGGGCCCGGTGCAGGGCAGCGGCACGCGGCACAACACGCACAACCGGCAGGGCGGCGGGGACAGATGGGCGCCCCGCCGAGTCCCGCGCGAACGCGGCGTCCCCGCCGGGCCCGCCGGAAGAGCCGAACGAGCGCGACGGGGACGCCCGCTGGGCCCCCGCCCTACTCCGCCGTCAGCAGCGTCAGCGCCAGGTACGTCAGTTCCCCGGACACGTCCTCCGGCCTCGCCCGGCGGGGGCGGCGGCTGTGGTGGGCCATGAGTTCCAGGATCGTGTTGACCATCACGATGACGTCCGCCCTGTGGTCCGTGTTGACCGCCTCACCCCGCCACACGGCCCGTTCCGTCGCGGCGGCGTAGAACTCGACCCAGGTCTCCCGCCAGCGCCGGCAGTGTTCGTCCACGGCCGGGCTGACCCCCAGCACCTCGACGAACGCCACCCGCGCCTCGCGCGGATCCCGCGTCACGGCGTCGACGTACGCGTCGAAGAGCCGCCGCACCCGTGCCTGCGGCGTGCACTCGTCGATGTCCTCGGCGAGTTGGACGTTCTCCGCCGCACGCATCCCGTTCGTCGACACCCGGTTGTGCAGCGCGATCAGCAGTCCTTCGAGGGAGTCGTACTCCTGCCGGAACACCGCTTCCGGCACCCCGGCCTCCTCGCACAGGGCATCCACGGTCGTATGCGCGTACCCGTACATCCCGAACAACTCCAGCCCGGCTTCGAGCAGTTGTTCGCGAACGCGTGCCCGAAATCGGTCCCCCGATGCTCCGGTTCGCTGCTCCACCTTGGTGTCCGTCACCGATCCTCCTCAGGTCAGGGGCACAGCAGAGGGGTTTCCCTCACCTCTGCCATCGATGCCGAGCCATTCTCCTCGCCCGAGGGACAAGTCCACCAATCCGCCACACCGACGGCGTATCGAACCCGCTCCATTCACGCCCCTCAGGCCCCGTCACTGAGCACGTACGGAGTGACGTGCTCACGGCCACGTCGTTAGCCGACCATGAACAAGCTCCCCGCCGCTGTCGCGGCCGTTCTTCTCGGCATCGGCCTGGCCGGTACTGCCCACGCCTCCTCCACCCCGGCACCCGCACCCGCAGACGCCACCTCCGGTGCACCCGTCGCCGTCGAGGAATCCGAGCTCACCCTGGCCGTCAGCGGGTCCCAGGGGACGTGGACCCGTGCCGTCGTCCTCACCTGTCCCGCCGCCGATCCCGGCCACCCCGAGCCGACGGCCGCGTGCGCCGAGCTGGCCGAGGCGGGCGGGGACTTCGATGCGCTGCCCGGCGACCGGCACCAGTGCACGAAGGAGTACGACCCGGTCACCGCCGAGGCGAGCGGCACCTACCAGGGCCGCCCCGTGTCCTGGAGCAGGACCTATCCCAATGCCTGTGTGCTGGACTCCGCCACCGGGACCGTGTTCCGCTTCTGACGGCGGACAGGGCGCGGGCAGCAGCTCAGAGTCCCGCCAGCCGCTCCCCGCACTCGGCGCAGAACTTCGGCGCCGCGCCCTCCGCCACCCGGCCGCACGACGGACAGACCCGGTCGAGCAGACAGGGAGCCTCCCCTCCCTCGGCCACGGCCGGGGCGGGAGCCGCAGCCCTGTCCCTGGCCGCGGCCGGAGCCGTGATCGACAGGCCGGGGCGGCGGCGGTGGACCGTCAGGTACGACAGCCCCGCCGGGCCCGCCGCCAGGGAACGGCGGGAGGTGCGGGGCAGCCAGGTCACCGTCGTCGGGGTGAGGTCCAGGGCGGTGTCCCGACCCGTCGTGAGACGACCGGAGCCCGCGAGGACGACCAGAAGAACGTCCAGGGTGTCCTCCTGGTGCTCGGCCACCTCCGCATCCGCCGGCAGGTGCACCAGGTTGGCGTCCAGTTCGCGTCCCGGTTCGGCCAGTTGCCACACGGAGCCGCGGTCTCCCGGGGCGAGGGAGGCGAGTACGCCGTCGAGGACGGCCAGGACGTGCGGGGTCGCGTTCACGGCGTCCAGGCTACGCCGGGAGCACCCGAAAGCGGTTGCCGTGCCCCGCGCCCTCCCGGATGATCGCTTGCCGTGACTACCACCGAACCTCCTCGCCCCGTCGCTCTGATCACCGGCGTGGGACGTACCGTCGGCATCGGGGCCGGGATCGCGCAGCGGCTGGCCGCCTCGGGCTGGGACATCGCCTTCACCTACTGGACGCCCTACGACAAGCGCATGGCGTGGGGCCTCGAAGAGGGCGCCCCGGAAGCCGTGTCCGGCGCGCTGGCCAAGTCCGGGGCGCGGTCCACCGCCATCGAGGCGGATCTCTCGGACCCCGACGCCCCGTCCAGGATCTTCGACGAGGCGGAGCGCCGTCTCGGACCGGTCACCGCCCTCGTCCTCAGTCACGCCGAATCCGTCGATTCGGGGCTGCTGGACACCACCGTCGAGAGCTTCGACCGCCACTTCGCCGTCAACGCCCGCGCCACCTGGCTGCTGATCCGCGAGTACGGGCTCCGCTTCCGCGCCAGCACCGGCACCGGGAGCGTGACCGGCCGGATCGTCGCGCTCACCAGTGACCACACCGTCGGCAACCTCCCGTACGGGGCGAGCAAGGGCGCACTGGACCGGATCACTCTGGCCGCCGCCCACGAGCTCGCCCATCTCGGGGTCACCGCCAACGTCATCAACCCCGGCCCGGTGGACACCGGGTGGATGTCGGATGAGGTCCGGGAAGCCTGTCGCGCGTCCACGCCGCTCGGTCGCCTCGGCACTCCCCAGGACACCGCCCACCTCGTGGACTTCCTGTGCTCGCCGCAGGGCCAGTGGGTCAACGGCCAGTTGCTGAAGAGCAACGGCGGTTCCGCGCCGTAGGGATGCCGAGGCGTCCGGCGAGCGGGCGGTCCGAGGAACTCCGCGGAACGCCAGGGCCGTTCGGGTCGTTGCCGAATCGCAAGTCGTCGTAGGGCCTGCCGGTTTGGACAAACGTCTAGTGTGGCGTGATCCACGGAGTGCACAGGGGGGTCGTATGCCCGAGGAAGACATGCCCGGCGGCGGTGCGGACGACGGTTCCGCCAGCGGTTCCGACGGCTGGGCCGACGCCAGGCCGGGGCAGGCGCCGCCCGAGACGGCTCGGCACACGGGTCCTCCCGCGCCGGGCATGGTGATCAACGACCGCTACGAGCTGCTGACGCCGATCGGCCACGGCGGGATGGGTGAGGTCTGGAGGGCCCTGGACACGAAGCTCCGCCGTTTCGTCGCCCTCAAGGGACTCCTCGACCGGACTGCCATGACCGGCACCTCGCAGGCCGAGGCGATGGCGCGGGCCCGCCGCGAGGCGCAGGCCATCGCCAAGATCGAGCACCAGAACGTGGTGACGGTCCACGACCAGGTGGAGACCGACCGCCAGGTGTGGATCGTGATGAAGCTGCTCGACGCCAGGAGCCTGGCGGACCTGCTGCGGAGCGAGGAGACGCTCACCGTGCCGAGGGCGGCACGCATCGCCCTCCAGATCCTCCAGGGCCTGCGTGCGGTGCACGCGGCGGACGTCGTCCACCGGGACGTGAAGCCGCACAACGTGGTCGTCGGCGACGGTGGGCAGGCCATCCTGGTGGACTTCGGCATCGCCACGTTCGACGGCGCTCTGGCCGTCACACAGGCGGGGGCGGTCATCGGCACCCCGGAGTATCTGGCGCCCGAGCTCTTCGACTCCTCGGCACCCGCGTCCCGTACGGCCACGCCCGCCTCTGACCTGTGGGCACTGGGCGTCACGCTGTACGAGATGGTCGAGGGCCACACGCCCTTCCGCGGCCTGAACCAGTGGGAAGTGCAGGTGGCCATCGATACGTCGCCGGTGCCGCCCTTCCAGTACGCCGGTCCGCTGGCACCCGTCATCGAGGGCCTGCTGGCCCGGGACCCGCAGCGGCGCCTGAGCGCGTCCGCGGCCGAGGCGATGCTTCAGCAGGTCCTCGACCCGCGGCCGACGACGGGGGTCACCACGCCCGCCCCCGTACCGGAGCCGGAGCCGGAGCCCGTCCACGAGCCCCACCCGACCCGCTCGCCCCGCTCACCCCGCTCAGCCCCGCTCAAGGCGGGGGCCCTGGCGCTGGGCGTCGTGCTGCTGGCCGGTGCGGGCTGGTTCACGCTGTCCGGCGAGGAACCGGACGAGAAGGGCGGCGAGCGGGCCGGAACGGGCCAGGGCAGCACGAAGGAGCGGTGGAAGGACACCCACCCCCTCCTGAAGATCGGCGTCAAGGACGACCAGCCGGGGCTGAGCAAGTTCGACGAGAAGACGCGCACGTACGCGGGTTACGACATCGACCTGGCCTACGAGATCGCCGAGCGCATGGGGTACGCGCGCGACGAGGTCGACTTCACGACCGTCGCCACCGACTACCGGAGCACCGCTCTGAAGGTCAAACTCGTGGACCTCGTCATCGCCTCGTACAGCATCACCCCCGAGCGTAAGACCGCGCCGCCCACGGGATACAGCGTCGACTTCGCGGGCCCGTACTACGAGGCGAGCCGGGGATTCCTGGTGCGGGAGAATTCGAGCAGATACGAGATCAACGACACCAGCGACCTCGAGACGCTGAAGGTCGAGGTGTGCACCGCCCGGGACTCCACGTACGAGTCGTGGCTGCCCAAAGCCGGGTTCAAGCTGGTGAAGTCGCCGCCCAACACCTACCAGGACTGTTTGGACAAGCTCCTGGACAAGTCGTCGGACGTCTACGCGGTGGCCACGGACGACGTGATCCTCGCCGGGTACGTGAAGGACAACCCGGGCAAGGTGCGCCAGTTGGAGAACGTCGGGGGTGCCGAGGGGTACGGCGTGGGCATGCGCCCCAAGTCGCCGCTCCTGAAGGGCGAGGTCTGCACCTCCCTGAAGGACATCCTGGCCGGCCAGGTCTGGCAGGACCTGTACCGGAAGAACCTCTCACCGCTCACGGGCCGCGAGAACCCGCCCGGCCTGCCGGACCTGACCGAGTGCAAGGGCTACTGATCCATGGACCGCGAGCCGGACGAGAAGTACCCGCCCATCGAGCCGTACGACCAGGGCATGCTCGACGTCGGCGACGGCAACCTCGTCCACTGGGAGGTCTGCGGCAACCCCGCCGGAAAGCCCGCGCTCGTCGTCCACGGCGGCCCGGGCTCGGGGTGCTCCCCCCGGCCGCGGCAGTACTTCGACCCGGAGCGGTACCGGGTCGTCCTCTTCGACCAGCGCAACTGCGGCCGCTCCACCCCGCACGCGAGCGACCCGGCCGCCGACATGAGCTTCAACACCACCGGCCATCTGATCGACGACATGGAGCGCCTGCGCATCCACCTCGGGATCGATGCATGGCTTCTGTACGGGGGTTCCTGGGGCTCCACGCTGATCCTGGCGTACGCCGAGCAGCATCCGGAACGCGTCTCGGAGATCGTGATCCCGGCGGTGACGACGACCCGCCGCAGCGAGATCGACTGGCTGTACCGGGGCGTGGGTGCCCTATTCCCGGAGGCGTGGGACCTGTTCCGGGCGGGCGTACCGGAGGCCGCCGGCCCCGGCGATCTCGTCGCCGCGTACGCGCGCAGGATGGAGAGCCCCGACCCGGACGTACGGGCGAGGGCGACGGCCGACTGGTGCGCCTGGGAGGACGCGGTGCTGTCCCAGGAGACGTACACGGGCCCTCCCCCGTACAGCGGCCGCCCGGGCCACGCGCAGACGGCGCTCGTCCGGATCTGCTCCCACTACTTCTCGCACGGCGCCTGGCTGGAGGAGGGCCGGCTGATCCGCGAGGCGGGCCGCCTGGCCGGCATCCCCGGCGTCCTGATCCACGGCCGTTTCGACCTGGGCAGCCCCCTGATCACGGCCTGGGAACTGGCCAGGGCATGGCCGGACGCCGAACTGACGGTCATCGACGACGCGGGCCACCTGGGCGGAGCGGCGACCAGCCGGGCGGTGCTGTCGGCGCTGGACCGGTTCGCGCGATAGGCGTAACCGGTCAACGTGCCACCACCGCCTCTTGCTTCGAGCGCGCTCGAAGGCGTTGGCTTGGGGGTCATGAAGTACACGCAGCTCGGACGCACGGGACTCAAGGTCAGCAGGCTCGTCCTCGGGACGATGAACTTCGGACCGCAGACCAACGAGTCCGACAGTCACGCGATCATGGACTCCGCCCTGGAGGCAGGGGTCAACTTCTTCGACACCGCGAACGTCTACGGGTGGGGGGAGAACAAGGGGCGCACCGAAGAGATCCTCGGTACCTGGTTCGCCGAGGGCGGTGACCGCCGCGACAAGGTCGTCCTCGCCACCAAGGTCTACGGCAACATGGCCGCCGACGGGGACGCCTGGCCGAACCACGACAAGCTCTCCGCGCTCAACATCCGCCGGTCCGTGGAGGCCAGCCTCAAGCGGCTCCAGACGGACCACATCGACCTCTACCAGTTCCACCACATCGACCGGTCGACCCCGGTCGAGGAGATCTGGCAGGCCATCGACGTACTGATCCAGCAGGGCAAGATCCTGTACGCGGGCTCGTCCAACTTCCCAGGGTGGGGAATCGCCCAGGCGAACGAGACGGCCAGGCGGATCGGTTCGTACGGTCTGGTCAGCGAGCAGTGCATCTACAACCTGATGCAGCGCGGTGCCGAGATGGAGGTCATCCCGGCCGCGCAGGAGTACGGCCTCGGTGTCATCCCGTGGTCGCCGCTGCACGGCGGGCTCCTCGGCGGCGCGATCCGCAAGGAGCGCGAGGGCGGCGGCGCCCGGTCCACCTCGGGCCGCTCGGGTGAGGCGCTGGCCGATCCGAAGGTGCGGGCGCAGATCCAGGCGTACGAGGATCTGCTGGACAAGCACGGCCTCGAGCCCGGCGAGGTGGGTCTGGCCTGGCTGCTGACGCGGCCGGGCGTCACCGGGCCGATCAGCGGCCCGCGCACACAGGAGCAGCTCGACTCCGCACTGCGCGCGGTCGAGCTGGAGCTTCCGGACGAGGTGCTGGCCTCACTGGAAGAGATCTTCCCGGGCCCGGGGCCGTCCCCGGAGAACTTCGCCTGGTAGCCGGATCAGCCGGCAGCCGTGGCGGCCGTCGTCATCCTCCGACGGCGGCCGCCACGGCCACGACGAGGAACATGAGCACGAGCACGGCGGCCATGATGCGGTTTCTGGTCTTCGGGTCCACCCGTCGAGCGTAACCGCACCGCTCAGCGTCCCAGTGGCCAGGCCCGCACGACCTCGTAGCGCGGCTGCTCCCCCGGCACCCCGTCCACGGGCAGCCGGCTGCGGACGAGGCTCAGCTCGTCCGCCTCCCAGCGCATCCCCTCGAAGCCGTCGAGCGCGGCGGTGTACGGGGTCAGGTCGACCGAAACCCGGCTGCGGGCGAGCGTCAGGTGCGCGGTGTAGCGGCGGTGCTCCTCCATCGGCACCCCGGACCTCCGGGCCGCCGCGTCGGCGCGCTCGGCCAGCAGCCGCAGGGTGTCGAGCCCGCCCGCGGCCCCGGCCCACAGCGCCCGCCCGTCGAACCGTCCGGCCCCGTGGACGCGCAGCGGGAAGGGGTCGGTGCGGTGGGCGGCGCGCTCCATCCGCCGGTACAGCTCGGGCAGCAGCTCCTCGTCCACCTCGCCGAGGAAGGCGAGCGTGTAGTGCCAGCTCTCCCGGGCGGTCCAGCGAAGGGTGAGGGCCCCGGGGAGGGCCCGGACCGGGGCGACGGCCCGGTGCAGCTCCTCGACGGCCTCGGCGGGCGGCAGGACGGCGGCGAACAGTCTCATGCGCGGAGTCTGGCAGCCGCGGCGCGCCCCGTTCCCCGCATACGCGGAACCGCCCTCCTCCCGGACGGGAAGAGGGCGGTTCCGGGTGGTCACGCCGCTGTCGCCAGCTGCTCGCGCGGGACGAACCGTACGTGCGGGTGGCCCGGGCGCAGGTCGACCTTCAGGCGCAGGCCGCCGACACGGGCCAGGGCGAGGCCCACACCCAGGGCGGCGAGCAGCGAGAACACGCCGCCGGCCGCCATGCCCGTCCGGACACCGTAGGCGTCGCTGATCCAGCCGACGATCGGGGCGCCCACCGGCGTACCCCCGGCGAACACCATCATGTAGAGGCTCATCACCCGGCCGCGCATCTCCGGATCGGCGGCCATCTGGACGCTCGTGTTCGCGGTGATGTTGGTCGTCAGGCCGAGCATGCCGATCGGGACCAGCAGCAGCGAGAACATCCAGACGGACGGGGACAGGGACGCGGTGATCAGCAGGAGACCGAACGCGCTGCCCGCGACCACCAGCATCCGCAGCCGTGTGGAGCGGCGGCGGGCGGCGAGGAGCGCTCCGGCGAGGGAGCCCAGCGCCATCAGGATGTTGAAGAACGAGTACATCCCGGCGCCGCCGTGGAAGATCTCGTCCGCGAAGGCCGTCAGCCAGATCGGGAAGTTGAAGCCGAACGTGCCGACGAAGCCGACCAGGACGATCGGCCAGATCAGCTCCGGGCGGCCCGAGACGTAGCGCAGGCCCTCCCTCAGCTGACCCTTGGCACGGGGCACCGTCACCGAGGCGTGCATCTCGCTCGCCCGCATCATCAGCAGGCAGACGAGCGGGGCGAGGAACGAGAGCCCGTTGAACACGAAGGCCCAGCCGCTGCCGACCGTCGTGATCAGGACACCCGCGACGGCGGGGCCGATCAGCCGGGCGGACTGGAAGTTCGCGGAGTTGAGACTGACCGCGTTGCGCAGCTGCGCGGGGCCGACCATCTCGGAGACGAACGACTGGCGGGCCGGGTTGTCGACCACGGTGACCATGCCGAGCAGGAAGGCGATCAGATAGACGTGCCAGACCTCGACGGCGCCCGAGAGTGTGAGGGCGGCCAGCGCGAGGCCGCACAGGCCGAGCATGGCCTGGCTGACGAGCAGGATCTGCTTCTTCGGGAGGCGGTCGGCTATGACACCGCCGTACAGACCGAAGAGGAGCATCGGGAGGAACTGCAGCGCCGTCGTGATGCCGACGGCGGTCGCGGACCCGGTGAGGCTCAGGACGAGCCAGTCCTGCGTGATGCGGGACATCCAGGTACCGGTGTTGGAGATCACGGCGCCCGTGGCGAACAGGCGGTAGTTACGGATCTTCAGCGACGAGAAGGTCCCGCCGGTCTTGCTCTCGTGGGTGGAAGTCGGTGCGGGGGCGGAGTCTGCTCCGGATCCCGTACTCAAAAGGGTTCGCCTCCTCGGGCGTAGACGGCGTACTGCGTGACGGGGACGTGACGACGGGCGCTCCGGCGGTGGTCCGGTGGCGCCCGTGGGTCACAGGTGAGCGAGCTTCTCCAGTACGGGCGCTGCGTCCCGCAGCGCCGCCCACTCGTCCTCGTCCAGGCCCTCGACGAGATGGGTGAGCCAGACGTTCCGCTTGGCGCGGCTCTCTTCGAGCATGGCTTCGGCCTGCTCGGTCTGGCTGACCATCTTCTGCCGACGGTCGTCGGGGTGCGGCTCCAGCCTGACCAGTCCCTTGGCTTCCAGCAACGCGACGATGCGGGTCATCGACGGGGGCTGTACGTGCTCCTTGCGGGCCAGCTCACCAGGGGTGGCGGAACCGCAGCGGGCGAGAGTGCCGAGCACCGACATCTCGGTGGGGCTCAGCGACTCGTCGACGCGCTGGTGCTTCAGACGTCGGCTCAACAGCATCACGGCGGAGCGAAGGGAGCTCACGGCGGCGGCACTCTCGCCGTCGTGGATCAGGTCAGGCATGTTCGTTAGCGTAACTCATTACCTACCCTAAAGACCACTTGGCGGTACGCAAACAAGGAACTGATCACCCATACGAGTGAGCCGGTTCCGGAAAGTGACGCGAAAGGTGCCCCGGGGCCGTAACCCTGCTTCCCATGGGATCGACAGTGCTCAGCCTGCGGATGGACGGTGAGCTGCTCGACCGGCTCCGGCAGCACGCCGCCAGACGGGGAATGAGCGTCCAGGACTACGTGGTCCGGACGCTCGTCCGCGACGACTTCGACGAACGCTTCAAGGCGGCCGTCGACGAGACGGAAAAGTTCTACGGGGCGGACCCGTGCCACGTGGACCCGGGCGACCGGGTCACGCAGCGGAGATCCGCCCCGTAGGGGTGCGACGAGGAAGTGCCGGTTACGTGAGGCCGAGCGCCGGCATCGCGTAGTAGAAGACGAAGACCGCCGACACCGCGTACATGGCCACCGGGACCTCACGGCCCCGTCCGGCCGCGAGACGCAGCACACAGAAGGCGATGAAGCCGATACCGATGCCGTTGGTGATCGAGTACGTGAACGGCATCATCATCATGGCGAGGAACGCCGGGATCGCGAGCGTGTAGTCGCTCCAGTCGATGTCCCGTACCGAGCCCGCCAGGATCATGAATCCGACCGCGAGCAGCGCGGGCGTCGCCGCCTGCGACGGGACCATCGTCGCCAGCGGCGTCAGGAACAGCGCCACCGAGAACAGCAGACCGGTCACGACGCTGGACAGCCCGGTGCGGGCTCCCTCACCGACGCCCGCCGTGGACTCCACGAAGCAGGTGGACGCCGAGGAGGAGCTCGCACCGCCCGCGGCGACCGCGATGCCGTCGACGAAGAGCACCTTGTTGATGCCGGGGAAGTTGCCGTCCTTGTCCATCAGCTCCGCCTCGTCGCCGACACCCAGGATGGTGCCCATCGCGTCGAAGAAGCAGGACAGCAGCACCGTGAAGACGAACAGCGCGCCGGTGAGGTAGCCGACCTTCTCGAAGCCGCCGAAGAGGCTGACCTCGCCGATCAGCCCGAAGTCGGGCGAGGCGACCGGGTTGCCCGGCCACTCGGGGACGGTGAGCCCCCACGCCTGGCCCGGCAGGTCAGCGAGGGCGTCGATGACCAGCGCGACGACCGTCATGGCCACGATGGAGATCAGGATCGCGCCCGGCACCTTGCGCACGATCAGCGCGAGGGTCAGCAGCGAACCGAGGACGAAGACCAGGACCGGCCAGCCGTTGAGGTGGCCGTCGCTGCCGAGCTGGAGCGGCACGGTGGTGTGGGCGAGGTCCGGGATGCGGGAGACGAAGCCCGAGTCGACCAGACCGATCAGCATGATGAAGAGGCCGATACCGATCGCGATGCCCTTGCGGAGCGACTTCGGTACCGCGTTCATCACGCGCTCCCGCAGTCCGGTCGCGACCAGGAGCATCACGACGATGCCCGCGAGGACGACCATGCCCATGGCGTCCGGCCAGCTCATCCGGGGGGCGAGCTGGAGGGCCACGACGGTGTTGACGCCGAGACCGGCGGCGAGCGCGATCGGCACGTTGCCGATGACGCCCATCAGGAGCGTGGAGAACGCGGCGGTCAGCACGGTGGCGGTGACCAGCTGACCGTTGTCGAGCTGGTTGCCGTACATGTCCTTCGCGCTGCCGAGAATGATCGGGTTCAGCACGATGATGTACGCCATCGCGAAGAAGGTGGCGAATCCGCCACGGACCTCACGGGCGACCGACGACCCCCGCTCGGAAATCTTGAAGAACCGGTCCAGGCTGCCCTGCGACTGCGGAGCCGGCGGCTGCTCGGGATCGACCTGAGCGGTGGCCGAGGGGGACATGGATGACCTCAGTCGTACGTAGGGGAAGGCACGGAAAGGGGAAGAAAGTCGGTCACTCTTGGACGATCTGACGAATAATTCGAGACAGCCCTAAGCAGATTCAGTATGAATATATAAGTCGAAGATCGCTATCTCCGCGCGTAGACCCATGGGCCGACTGGCCCGGGAGCCCCGGCGCAGGGGCCCCATACACTGAGGCCATGGAGAAGTGGACACCGAAACACGAGGCGCCCGAGCCCCTGGAGGGCCCCGTCGTCGCCACCATCACGGGCGGCACGATCCTCTGGTTCGTCCTCTTCCTCGTACAGCTGCCCTTCTACGGCTGGTTCGACGACCGCGGACACACCTGGTGGATCTGGACCCCGCTGGCCGGTGCCGGCCTCGGGCTGATCGGCATCTGGTACGTACGGGGCCGCGACGCCGCACTCAAGCGCGCGGCGGCCGGGGATGTGTCGAGCGACACCTCCGAGGGGTGAACCGAGCGTTCCGCCCTTACGGTCGGAACCATGACGCAGCGGATCGACGCCGGCTCGGAACTCGACCCCGTACACCCGATGCGGCCACCCGCGTCGGACCGGCGCGCCGGCGGTCTGACGACGGCCGAGGTCGCCGAGCGGATCGCGCGGGGCGAGGTCAACGACGTACCGGTGCGCTCCTCGCGCTCCGTCACCGAGATCGTCCGCGCGAACGTCTTCACCCGCTTCAACCTGATCATCGGCGTGCTCTGGGTGATCATGCTGTTCGTCGCGCCGATCCAGGACAGCCTCTTCGGCTTCGTGATCATCGCGAACACCGGGATCGGCATCGTCCAGGAGTGGCGCGCCAAGAAGACCCTCGACGGTCTCGCGGTCATCGGTGAGGCGAAACCCACCGTGCGGCGCGACGGGACCGCGGCCGAGCTCCCCACCTCGTCGATCGTCCTGGGGGACGTCATCGAGCTCGGTCCGGGCGACAAGGTCGTCGTGGACGGCACCGTCGCCGAGGCAGACAGCCTGGAGGTCGACGAGTCGCTGCTCACCGGCGAGGCCGACCCCGTCCTCAAGCAGCCCGGCGACCAGGTGATGTCCGGGAGCTTCGTCGTGGCGGGCGGCGGCGCGTTCACCGCCACCAAGGTCGGCCGCGAGGCGTACGCGGCCCAGCTCGCCGAGGAGGCGTCCCGCTTCACCCTCGTCCGCTCCGAGCTGCGCAGCGGTATCTCCACCATCCTCAAGTACGTCACCTGGATGATGGTGCCGACCTCGATCGGCCTGATCATCAGCCAGCTCGTCGTCAAGGACAACAACTTCAAGGACTCGGTGGCCCGGACCGTAGGCGGGATCGTCCCGATGATCCCCGAGGGCCTGGTCCTGCTCACCTCCGTCGCCTTCGCGATCGGGGTCGTGCGCCTGGGACGCAAGCAGTGCCTCGTCCAGGAGCTCCCCGCCATCGAGGGCCTCGCCCGGGTCGACGTGGTGTGCCTGGACAAGACCGGCACGCTCACCGAGGGCGGCATGGACGTCACGGAGACCCGGCCTCTCAACGGCTCCGACGAGGCGTACGTCCAGCAGGTGCTCGGTGCGCTCGGTGCGTCCGACCCCCGGCCCAACGCCAGCCTCCAGGCGATCATCGACACCTACCCGGAGGGCGGCGGGTGGCAGTCCACCGGGACGCTGCCGTTCTCCTCGGCCCGCAAGTACAGCGGCGCCGCGTTCGACGAGGGCGGCGGGCGGGCCTCGACCTGGCTGCTCGGCGCCCCCGACGTGCTGCTGTCCGGCCAGGACCCGACGCTCACCGAGATCGAGCACCTCAACGAGCAGGGGCTGCGGGTGCTGCTCCTCGCGCGGGCGGACGGTCGACTGGACGCCCCCGACGTCGTCGAGGGGGCCGAGCCGACCGCGCTCGTGGTGCTGGAGCAGCGGCTGCGCCCGGACGCCCGCGACACCCTCGCCTACTTCGCCGATCAGAACGTGGCCGTGAAGGTCATCTCCGGCGACAACGCCGTCTCGGTGGGCGCGGTCGCCCAGAAGCTCGGCCTGGCGGGCGCCGAACACACCATGGACGCCCGCCGGCTGCCCACCGACCGCGACGACATGGCGACGGCCATGGAGCAGAACGCGGTCTTCGGGCGGGTCACCCCGCAGCAGAAGCGGGACATGGTCGCCGCCCTCCAGTCGCGCGGCCACACGGTCGCGATGACGGGCGACGGCGTCAACGACGTGCTCGCGCTGAAGGACGCGGACATCGGCGTCTCGATGGGCTCGGGCTCGGAGGCGACACGTGCCGTGGCCCAGATCGTGCTGCTGAACAACAGCTTCGCGACGCTGCCGTCCGTCGTGGCAGAGGGCCGCCGGGTCATCGGCAACATCACCCGCGTCGCCACGCTGTTCCTGACGAAGACCGTCTACTCGGTGCTGCTGGCGGTCCTGGTCGTCTGCTTCCAGGTGGAGTACCCGTTCCTGCCGAGGCACCTGACGCTGCTGTCCACGCTCACGATCGGCGTGCCCGCGTTCTTCCTGGCCCTCGCCCCGAACAAGGAGCGGGCCCGGCCGAACTTCGTACGCAGGGTGATGCGGTACGCGATTCCGTCCGGCGTCATCGCGGCGGCGGCCACCTTCACCACGTACCTGGTGGCGCGGCACTACTACGCGGGGACGGGCGCCCTGAGCGCCGAGACGAGCGCGGCCACACTCACGCTGTTCCTCGTCTCGATGTGGGTCCTGGCCATCATCGCCCGCCCGTACACCCTGTGGCGGGTCTGCCTGGTCGCGGCGATGGGGCTGGCGTTCCTGATCGTGCTGGTCGTCCCGTGGCTCCAGGACTTCTTCGCCCTGAAGCTGGTGGGTGCGCCCATGCCCTGGATCGCGGTGGGGATCGCGGCGGTGGCGGCGGCTGCCCTGGAATTCGCCTGGCGACTGGTCAGCCGCCGCTTTCCCGCTTAGTGCCTGGTGCTGGTTAGCGCACGTCGAGGTAGTCACCGGCGGCCGAGACGGCCGGGGTGGTGGACGTACCCGCGAATGAGTAGCGCCAGTAGCCGTCCGCCGACGCCGTGGCCGAGGTCTTCAGCGTGCCGGTGGAGCTCGACGTGACGGTCTTGACCGTCGTGTAGGTCGAGGTGCCCGCCTTGCGGAACTGGAGCTTCACGGGCTGGTTGGTGTAGCCCAGGTAGGTGCCGGTGTCCCAGTTGGCGCGCGTCAGCTTGCCGGTGACCGTGACGGCCTTGCCCTTCACGACGGGCTCCGGGCCGGCGTTGGCGGTCAGCTTCGAGAAGCGCTGGAGGTAGGTCTTGGAGATGTAGTCCTTCTCGCCGATCTGCCCGTCATTGGACACCGCGAAGGCGCCCACCTTCCAGGTGCCCGCGTCCGAGTTTTTCAGCTCGGCCGGGTCGAAGGTGACGGTCATCTTGCACGTCGAGGCGGTCGCGCTGACCGCCGTGCAGGAAGCGGTCTCCTCGTTCATGAGGATGCCGTAGCTGTTCTCGTCCTCGACGCTCGCGCCGATCCAGACGTATCCGATGATGTCGAACACGCCGGTCGAGTGGGACGCCGTGACGGACATGCTGTACGTCTGCGCCGACTTCGTGCCCACGACGACCGGCTTGCCGCCGTTCACGACAGCCTTGGTGAGGACCGGGAGCTCTTCCGCGGCAGCGGCGGCGGTCGAACCGGCGAAGCGCTCGGCGCCGGCCTTCGGGATGGAGAGGTTGTGGTCGTTGGACCACGAACGGCCGTCGTCGGCCTGCGCGGCCGGAACGACGAGGGCCGACAGAGCCAGGGCGCCGGAGACAGCGGCAACGGTGGCACGAATACGCATATGTTCCCCAGTGGAGAAAGGGGTCCCGCGGTGTGTGGCTTCAACCTGCGGGGCCCGTGTGGCCTATGAGTCTGGTGACTCGATAGACCAGACGGATCACCGCACCGAAAGGTTGTACGACTGATGTACTTGGCGTGAAGATCACACGCCTCAGTCGAACCAGCGGTCCCGCGCCAGCTCCTCCGTCCGGGACGGGTCCTCCAGCAGCGCCGCCACCTCGAAGCGGCGCGGCCACTGCCCGGCCGCCCAGGCCAGCCCCGCCGCGACCCCCTCCAGCGTGGCGGCGTGCACCACCCCGTCCGGGGTGCGGCGCCAGTCCAGCTCGACACCGCCCGCGCACAGCTCCCCGTGTTCGATGTACGTGTCCGGTGTCCCGGCGCCGAGCAGAATCCGCACCGAGTCCGGTACGCGGTGCTCCTCGCCCTCGCTCGTCACCTCGGCCTCGACCGTCTCGCCGAGCCGCCGCACCTGGAGCAGCTCCGCGAGGTCGGCCGCGCGCGCCGGAGCCACGGGAAGCAGCGGCAGCCCCGCGGTCAGCGGCAGCACGTCGGGCGCGTCGGCGATCACGGCGTCCGCCGCGTCGACGACCCGCACCTCGTCGTCGACGACGGCCCGCAGCTCCTCCGGCAACGTGACCTGGTCCGGGTCGAGTTCGGCGAGCGCGGTGTAGAGCGCGTGCAGCTGTACGGGGCGGACGGGACGCTCCTCGTCCGCCAGCCGGCCCAGCAGCTCGGCCGCGCCGCCCGGTTCGTCGAGGAGGGCGTCCAGGGAGGTCCGTACACCGAGCGCGCGCAGCACCTGGGCGTCGTCGAAACCGGTCGCGTCGACGGAGTCGTAGAGCCCGTCCAGCCGTGGGTCACCGCCCGCCGCCCGCAGGCCCGCGGGGCGCCGGCCGTCGAGCACGGGGTGGTCCCGCAGCCACCAGGCGGTGTACGGGCGCACGGACCGGGTCGTGCCGTCGGGGAGCAGCACCCGTACCGGCTGGGTCAGGGCGTCGCGCAGCGGGGGCCTGGCGAGCATGGCGAGGGCCTGCGGCCAGGCGTCGTCGTCGACGAGGTCCAGGTCGCGGACGGCGACGAGTTCGGTGGCGACCGGCGGCACCGGGGTGTCCGGGAGCTGGTCGAGCACGTCCTCGCACCACACGTCGACGGCATCGAGCAGCCCGGCGTCGTCCGGCTCGGCGAAGTCGCTGTCGCGCGGCTCCAGTTCGTCCGGGTCCAGGACCACGTCGGTGGTCCGTACGAGGGCGAACGTGGCCAGCACCCCACAGGCGGTGAGCGGCTGCTCGCCCCAGCGGTCGGCCAGTTCCTGGTCACAGAGGGCGAGTTCGCCCTCCCGCATGATCTCGGCGAACGGGCTTCCGGGCAGGACGAGTTCACCGGCGGGCGCGGGTTCGCCGTCCTCGTCGGGGAGGGCGAGTGCGCCCAGCCAGGGTTCGTCGCCGGGTGCGAGCTCCGCGTCGCGTACGAGCGTGAGGACGGTCTCCGCGAGTTCGTCGCCGTCCAGCGCGTCCTCGTCCCACACCTCGCCCGCGTCCAGCGAACCGGCGACGGCGGCCCGCACCTGCGGGGTCGTCAGGACGGCGCGCGGCGTGGCGGGCAGGGCGCCCAGCTTCTCCAGGAGCGGATGGGCGGCGTCCGGGTGGGCGACCTTCAGCCCGAGGCGCGCCAGCCGGGCGAGGACGGGCCCGGTGAGGGCGTCCGGCAGCGGCAGGAGGACCTGGCGGGGGCCGATCGTCGTGCGGGGCTTCTCCTGGTCCGATGCCTCGGGATCGCCTGCGAGCGGCACGGGCAGTCCGGAGAGCCGGTCGGGGTCGATACCGGCCAGGCTGTCGTAGAGCCGCCGCCACCACTCCGGATCCCGTTCGAGTCCGGCGAGGCGGTCGATGGCCTCGGTCAGCGGGACCCGGGCGACCCCCAGGCTGCGCAGTTCGGTGCGGCGCTCAAGTCCCGCGGGCAGCAGGCAGGGCAGCACCTCGGCGAGGACCTGAACGGTCTGCGCGCCGACCCCCTCCACGACCTCGGCCTCGACGGGCCGCAGCGCGGTGGTGGTCCGGCCGGGTCCGGCGTCGCCGGGGGCCTCCCAGCTGTCCCACTGGTCGGGTTCGACGGACGGGTCGTGGGGCGCGGCGGGCGCCAGGAACGCGACGCGGGGCAGCCGCTCCAGGATCGCGCCGCGCAGCGCGCCGTCCAGCTCGCCCTTGCCGAGCGGCCCGGGAACGAGGGCGATCGTGGCGGTGGACACGGGCTGCCACTCGGCGAGCAGCTCCGCGTACGCGTCGGCCGCGCGCTGCACCAGGTAGTCGGTGAGCGGTCCGGGGGCGGGGTGGCGGCGGGCCGTGTCGAGCGGCAGCGAGGCGATGAGCAGGGCGGGCACGCCGAGGGGTTCGTCGGTGGGCGTCGGCGCGTGGACGACGGCGGCGGTACGCGGGGCCTGCGGCGCACCTTCCGCGTCCACGGGGACGGCCCAGGTGACCGACCAGTGCGGACGCAGTCGTTCCTCGACGGGCCGGTCGGCCAGCAGGCCGGGCTCGACGCGGCCGTGGGCGGAGACGGTGCGCCAGCGGTTGAGGCCGCGCTCGGAGTCGTCGATGTGCGTGTACGCGCCGTGCCGGGAGCGGCGCAACGTCCGTACGCCCTCCGGGGTTTCGATGACGATCTCTTCGAGACCGGGGAGCGTGAGGAGCAGGGCGTCGTCGACGGCGGCGAGGAGCCGGTCGACGAGGTACTCGGCGCCGCCGTCGCGCAGCGGGAGGACGACGACCGTGTCGTACCCGTCGGGTGCGGTGCCCTCGGCGGGCAGCGGGAGCCGGAGCAGCGGTACGTGGCCGTCGCGGCGGCGCAGCTCGTCGCCGAGGCCGGGGCTCCCCACGGCGGCCTGGCGGGCGAGTTCGCGCGCCTCGGGGAGGGACCAGCGGACGCCGCCGTGGCGGCCGATGACGGCGGGCTCGTCGCTGACGGCGAGCACGGCGGCGAATCCGACGCCGAACCGGCCGACGGCGGACTCGTGCCCTTCCCGTTTCGCGGAGGCGCGCAGGGTGCTCAGCGACTCGACTCCGGTCGCGTCGAGCGGGGCACCGGTGTTGGCTGCGGCGAGGACGGCGGGGGTCTCCTGCGCGCCGGTGCCGGTGGCGGCGGGGTGCAGGGTCAGACGGAGCCGGCCGGGCACGCCCGCGCGGGCGGCGGCGTCGGCGGCGTTCTGCGCCAGCTCGACGACGAGGCGGTCACGGTAGCCGCCGAGCGCGAGGTCCTCCTCGGCGTTGGCGTCCTCGCGGAACCGGGCAGGGCCCGCGCCCCAGGCATCGAGCACCCCGCGCCGCAGCCGTGCCGTTCCGAACGGATCGGCGCCCTCGGTCGCATTCATGCCCACGCTCTGACTCCGCTCTGTGCTGCGGGTACCCGGTGTACCCATGACGCCAGTGTGCGCCCGAAGGTACCGCGAGCCCGTCGCGAGCGGCGCGGAGCGCGTGCCCGGTTGACCGGATGTCCTCAAGCGCCGGACGGGCTTGATGTACCCGCCTACCCCGGCCCGCCGTGCTGACGCCCACGTTGCGTCCTCAAGCGCCGGACGGGCCGGATATGCCCTGCCGGTCCCCGAGCAGCACCACTGTCAAGCCCGTCCGGCGCTTGAGGACAAAGCGGTGCCCAGGACGAGCCGGTCGCACGACCAGCCCGTCCGGCGCTTGAGGACAAAGCGGTGTCCTTGGACCGGCCGCCCCGCAAGCGAACCGCGCCCCGCCGGGACTAGGAGTGGCCGAGATCCTCCGGCGACGCGTCCGCGTCCACCGGCACCGACCCGCTGTCCCGCGCCGGCCGCAACGGATACTCGTCCACCTGAAGCGTGTCCAGCGCATGCGGCGCCGGCTTCGGCGGCTTCGGCATGACCGCCGCCTCCGAGTGCCCACCGCACCCGTACGACAGCGAGACCACCCTGCCGTCCGCCGGAGCGAACTCGTTCGCGCACACCCCGAACGCCTGCTTCAGCGAGCCCGCGAGCGGGATCAGGAACGCACAGGTGTCACACGCGGCGGGCGCGGCCTGAGCCATCGGGGTCTTCGAGCCGAACGCCTCGTCCCACCGGTCGGCCGCCACGTGCAGCCCGTACCGGGACAGGACCCGCGCACGCCGCATGCCCAGCTCTTCCGCGACCGCGCCGATCGAGCCGCGGCTCGTCGTACGCGCCAGCGTCGTCAGCTCCGCGTCCTCCGTGTCGACGAGGTCGGCCAGATCCTCGGAGAGCTCGGCCTCCTCCGACTCGACGGAGTTCGGCGGCGGCTCGTCCTCGCCCGTGTAGCCGGGCTCCAGGCGGAGGTCCTCCGCCTCCGTGGGCAGCAGGTCCCCCGGCCCCATGTCGCCGGGCCGCAGCCGCTCGCTCCACGGCACCCACTCGGGGGCGAGGAGCGCGTCGGACCCGGGCAGCAGCACCGTCTCGTCGAGGGTGATGTTCTTGGCGCGGGAGGCCCTGGCGACCGTCACCGCCCAGCGCCAGCCCCGGTACCCGGGCTCCTTGCACTCGAAGAAATGCGTGACGACCCGGTCCCCCTCGGAGATCAGGGACACATGTTCACCGACCACGCCGGGCGCGGCGGCCTCTTCGGCCGCCGCACGGGCGAGGTCTACCGCCTCGGCGCACAGGCGGTCGGGCGCGGGGGTACGGGCAGTACGGCTTCGCGTCGTCGCAGCACTCACAGGTCTCGCTTCTCTCCATACGCCGTCTCGAGCGCGCCAGCTGCTACACGATTGCCGATTTCGGCCATGACAGCTGCGGGCGGAGCGGACCTGGGGGCCGCGTCGACGTCCACACCCGTTGTGCCTGCCTCGGGCGCGCCTTCTGTCACCCATTCTGCGGGATCGCCGAGAGGCGCGCGGCCAAGAACAACCGCCGGTGGCGCGTTACGCACGCTACCCTCTCCGCCGCTCTCCGCCCACCTGCGTGTCCCAAACAAGGCCGTATCCGGTGCCGTGTCCGGTGTCGGGGCCCCTGGCGTGTCCCCGGCCGGGCGGGTTCGCGGGCGGATTTCGGCCCGCGGAATTGCCTCACGATCCGCGTCGGACCGCCCCGTGCGTCTCGCCCCACGGGCCCGTCGCCGCCCCGTCCGACCCCTCGCCAATGACCCGACAGGGCGTCGCCCGCCGCGCGCCCCGGCCGATCATGGTTCACCGCGCCGATGCTTGGGGCACTATGACGGGGTGGCTGCCGCCAGGTCGCACGACGGTCCCGGCCCGCTTCGCACGGCGGGCCGGTCGATGGGTCGTGCCCTGCACCGGCCGTTCACCGGCACGGCGAAGGGCATCCGCAAGGCGACCCACGCCCA
The DNA here is from genome assembly GCF_042717135.1 of Streptomyces sp. NPDC058620. Taxonomy (NCBI): domain Bacteria; kingdom Bacillati; phylum Actinomycetota; class Actinomycetes; order Kitasatosporales; family Streptomycetaceae; genus Streptomyces; species Streptomyces sp. NPDC058620. Next base: position 181,500 of record NZ_JBHXQO010000002.1, on the reverse strand, counting down.
CGGCGCCGGTGAGTCGGGGCTCGGCAAGCTGATCGAACTGCACGCTGTGAACGGCGCGGGCGACGTCATGATCACGGTCGCGCTCGCCTCCACGGTGTTCTTCTCCGTGCCGACGGACGAGGCCCGCGGCCGCGTTGCCCTCTACCTCGCCATCACGATGCTGCCGTTCACGCTCCTCGCCCCGGTGATCGGCCCCCTGCTCGACCGGCTGCCGCACGGCCGCCGCGCCGCGATGGCCGGTGCGATGCTCGCCAGGGCGCTCCTCGCGATCACGATGTCGGGGGCGGTCGCCACCGGCGGCCTGGAGCTGTATCCGGCGGCGCTGGGCGTCCTCGTCTGCTCCAAGGCGTACGGAGTGGTCCGCAGCGCCGTCGTGCCACGGCTCCTGCCACCCCGCTTCTCCCTGGTGAAGGCCAACTCCCGGGTCACCCTCGCGGGCCTCCTGGCGACCGGTGTGGCGGCTCCCATCGGGGCGGGGCTCCAGAGCATCGGCTCCGCGTGGCCGCTCTACGGGGCCTGCACGATCTTCCTCGCCGGGACGTTCCTGGCCTTCACGCTGCCGCACAAGGTCGACTCCGCGAAGGGCGAGCGCAGGGCCCGTCTGATCGTCCCGCACGGCGAGGAGGCCGCCCGTCCACAGCCCGCCCGGAAGGGCGGCAGCACCAGGGTCGACGGCGACAGGCGGGCCCGGGACAAGCCACCGGGGCTGCGGTCCGTCGGCCCGTCCGTCCTGCACGGCCTCCAGGCCAACGCCGCCCACCGGGCCCTCTCCGGCTTCCTCATCTTCTTCCTGGCGTTCCTGCTGCGCGAGCACCCGCTGGCCGGCCAGAGCGCCGCCGTGTCGCTCGGCATCGTCGGCGTCGCTGCGGGCGTCGGCAACGCCTGCGGTACGGCGGTGGGCTCCTGGCTCAGGGCGCGCGGCCCGGAGGTGATCATCGCGACCGTGCTGGGTCTCGCGCTCGGCGTCGCCGTGCTCGCCGCGGTCTTCTTCTCCACCGTCATGGTCGCCGCGCTCGGCGCGGTCGCGGGCTTCACCCAGGCCCTGTCGAAACTGTCGCTGGACGCCATGATCCAGCGGGACGTTCCCGAAGAGGTGCGGACGTCGGCGTTCGCCCGGTCCGAGACTCTGCTGCAGATGGCCTGGGTCGTCGGCGGCGGTATCGGTATCGCCCTCCCCCTCAACGGAGTACTCGGCATGTCGGTCGCCGCGGGGATCCTCGGCCTGGGCGCCGCAACCGCCGTACGGGGGCTGCTGGGCGCCGCGCGGCGCGGCACGCCGCACCCCCGCGTGGCGTGAGCCCGGGCGACCGATAGCCTTCCGCCCATGACCGTTGCGTTCTTCTCAGGTAAGGGCCGTCGAATCGGCGTCGCTCTTGGTGCCGTGTCCGCGGGCCTCCTTGTCCTGTCCGCCTGCGACAAGCCGACGCCGCTCGCGACCGTGACGGTCGGCGACACGTCGGTGGGCGCCGAGGCGTCCTGCTACAACGACGGCGATCCGATCAAGGAGTCGCTGATCCAGGGTTGCCTGAACGACAAGAAGGCGGAGCACACCGTCGAGGTCGCGATGGACGACAAGGTCCGCTTCGGCGTCGACCCGGAGATCGCCGACAACGGCTGGACGCTCTTCATCAACGGCCAGCAGGCCGAGCAGGAGCCGTACAAGAAGACCTACCGGTCCATCCCGGGCAGCGCCTTCTTCTCCAGCCAGACCGGCGAGACCACGAACAAGACGCAGGTCAGCATCGTGGAGACCAAGGGCAAGAAGCTCACGGGTATCTGGCACTTCCAGTTCAAGAAGTCCTCCTGACCTCGCAGGACACCACCGTGCGTGTGCTCGTCGTGACCGCTGTCCCCGTAGAGAGGGACGCGGTCACGCGTGCGTTCGGGGGTGAACCGCAGGTGCGTTCCGTGCCGGGTGCGGAGATCCACCGGGCCGGTGGCTTCGATGTCCTGGCGGGCGGCGCGGGTCCGGCGGCCGCCGCTGCCTCGGCCGCGTTCGCGCTGGCCTCGGCCCCCGTCCCGTACGAGCTGATCGTCTCCGCCGGTATCGGCGGCGGCTTCGCGCCCGCCCCGCTCGGTTCGATCGTCGTGGCGAGCGGCATCGTCGCCGCCGACCTGGGTGCCGAGACACCGGACGGGTTCGTCCCCGTCACCGGTCTCGGTTTCGGCCGCGACCGGTATCTGCCGCCGGCCGCGCTGGTGCGCGCGGTGGCCTCGGCCACCGGTGCCGTGTCCGGCGAAGTGCTGACCGTCTCCACCGTGACCGGCAGCGCGGCCCGTTGCGCGGCGCTGCTCGCCGCTCACCCGGGCGCCGTCGCCGAGGCGATGGAGGGGGCCGGTGTCGCCGAGGCCGCCGAGCGGTTCGGCGTCCCGGTGCTGGAGCTCCGGGCCGTGTCGAACGCCGTCGGCCCCCGCGACCGGGCGGCCTGGCGCATCGGTGAGGCTCTTTCCGCGCTCACCGTGGCGTTCGGGAAGATCGCCCCCGTACTGGAAGGTTGGACAGGGTATGACCGACACCTCGACTGACCCCGTGGCCGCCGACGCGAAGCTGCGGATCGCTTTCTCGCCGTGCCCGAACGACACGTTCGTCTTCGACGCCTGGGCGCACGGCAGGGTCCCCGGAGCGCCCGCGCTCGATGTCACGTTCGCCGACATCGACCTCACCAACGGCATGGCCGAGCGCGGCGAGTTCGACGTGCTGAAGGTCTCGTACGCCGTCCTGCCGTGGGTCCTCGACGAATACGCGCTGCTGCCCTGCGGCGGTGCGCTCGGGCGGGGCTGCGGACCGCTGGTCCTGACGCGGGAGCCGGGCACCGATCTGACGGGCCGCACGGTCGCCGTGCCGAGCGAGCGCTCCACGGCGTATCTGCTGTTCCGGCTCTGGGCCGCCGAGGTCGTGCCGGGCGGGGTCGGCGAGATCGTCGTCATGCCGTTCGACGAGATCATGCCCGCGGTGCGTGACGGCCGGGTCGACGCCGGTCTCGTGATCCACGAAGCCCGTTTCACGTACCGGAATTACGGCCTCCACAGCCTCGCCGACATGGGCGAGCACTGGGAGGCGACGACGGGGCTGCCGATCCCGCTCGGCGCGATCATCGCCAAGCGGTCGCTGGGTCAGGAAATGCTCGGAAAATTGGCCGATTCGGTCCGTACATCGGTACGGATGGCCTGGGACGACCCGGAGCAGTCACGGCCGTACGTGCTGGAGCACGCACAGGAGATGGACCCGGCCGTGGCGGACCAGCACATCGGGCTGTACGTCAACGAGTTCACGGCGGACCTCGGCGAGGACGGTTATGCGGCGATCCGCGGGCTGCTGACGCGCGCCGCGGCCGAGGGGCTGGTTCCGCCGCTCGGCCGGGACGCGCTGACGTCTCTCTGAAGGCTCGGCCGGCCGCTCGTCTACACGTCGAGCTGGTCGGCCACCGCACGGAGCAGAGCGGCGATCTGGGCGCCCGCGGCCTTGTCGGGGTAGCGGCCCCGCTCCAGCATCGGCGTGATGTTCTCCAGCAGCGTCGTCAGGTCCTGCACGATCGACGCCAGCTCGTCCGGCTTGCGGCGCTGCGCGGCCGCCACGGACGGGGTGGGGTCGAGGATCGCTACGGAAAGGGCCTGGTCACCGCGCTGACCTGCGACGACGCCGAACTCGACCCGTTGGCCGGGCTTGAGTGCGTCGACGCCGGCGGGGAGTACCGACGAGTGGACGAAGACGTCACCGCCGTCGTCGCGCGAAAGAAAGCCGAAGCCTTTTTCCGAATTGAACCATTTGACCTTACCCGTGGGCACGTCTGTCCTCGTCCTCGTACTCGTCGGTGCGCGGGAGAGCCGTGAAACGGCTCCGGATAGCAGTACAGCGGGTCCCCATGACCCGCCACGCCCAAGGCTAATGGCCCAGGGGCCGGTGACAAGACGTCGCCCGATGGTTCCTCCGGGCTGGGAACTACCCTGGCCGGGTGAGTACTACTCCTTCTGGCGCCGGTGACCGGCTCGTACAGGTCGGCGCGATCGTTTTCTTCGTCGGCGCAGTGGCCACTCTGGTCACTGTGGCCCCGCTGTTCCTGGGAACCGACCCGTTCCCGACCATCGCCTACGCCGTCTCCATGCTCATGGGCGTGGGCTTCCTGATCGCCGGGGCGGGGGTCGTCCGGAGCGTGTGGCTGAGCAGGTCAGAACCGTCCGGCACCTGACGCGGCCACCCAGGAGGACAGCCAGGCCGGGAAGCCGGTGAGGTCGGGCAGGACGACGTCCGCGCCCGCCTCCCGCAGCTCGTCCGCGTCGCACGGGCCCGTCGTGACGGCGACGGACAGGCAGTTCGCCGCCCTCGCGCCCCGTACGTCCCCGATGTGGTCGCCGACGTAGATGCCCGCGCCGTGGGAGAGCAGCGCCTGCGCCTTGGCCTCCGCCCAGAGCCGGCCGATGACCGCGTCCGGTTCGATGCCGAGGTGGGCGAGGTGCAGCTTCGCGCTCGGCTCGTGCTTGGCCGTGACGACGATCGCCCGGCCACCCTGCGCCCGTACGGCGGCGACGGCCTCCCGGGCCCCGGCCAGGGCCGAGGTCGGCGTGATCGCGTGCGTGGGATAGATCTCGCGGTATCGGTCCGCCGCCGCGGCCACCTCGGCCGCCGGGAACCAGTTGGCCAGTTCCTCCTCGACCGGTGGCCCGAGCCGGCTGACGACGAGGTCGCAGTCGATGGGGACCCCCGTCTCGGCGGAGAGCGCACGGTAGTTGGCCCGGATGCCGGGCCGGGAGTCGATGAGCGTCATGTCGAGGTCGAAGCCGACCGTCGGCGGGGTCTTCGGCGGGGTCTGGGGATGCGAGGCCATGAGGGCCATTGTGCCGACCTGACCGGCGACCCCTCACCCGTTCGGCCCCGTGGAGCGGTGCTTAGACTTAGGTCCGCCTTACTTGCCTCGTGATGTCATGCACTCCGCTTCGATTGGGTCAGATGCCAGCCGCCGCCCCCCGCCTCTCCAGACGCGCAACCGCGACGGCGGCGGCCGTCGCGGCGCTGTTGCTGGCGATCCTGCTCAGTCTGGCCGTGGGCGCACGGTCCATCCCGCCGTCCGAGGTGTACGACGCCCTCGTGCACGGCGGGCACTCGGACGCCGCCGAAGTGATCCGGAACATGCGGGTGCCGCGCACCGTCATCGGGCTGATGGTCGGCGCCGCACTGGCCCTCGCGGGCACGGTGCTCCAGGGCATCACCCGTAACCCGATCGCCGACCCCGGCATCCTCGGCATCAGCCAGGGCGCGTCGGTGGGCGTCGTGCTGGCCATCGCGTACGCCGGAATCCACACCCTCACCGGGTACGTGTGGTTCGCGTTCGCCGGGGCCGCCGCCGCGTCCGTCGCCGTGTACGCCATCGCGTCGAGCGGGCGGGGCGGGGCGACGCCGGTCAAGCTGGCGCTGGGCGGCGCAGCGATCAACGCGCTCCTGGTGTCGGTGACCAGTGCCGTACTGACGACCAACGCCGCCGCACTCGACGAGTTCCGCTTCTGGCAGGTCGGTTCGATCGCCGGGCGCGAGGCCGAGGTGGCGCAGCAGATCTGGCCGTTCCTCCTCTTCGGCGCGGTGCTCGTGCTGTCGGTGTCGCGGGGTCTGGACGCGCTGGCTCTCGGCGAGGACGTGGCGAAGGGGCTCGGGCAGAAGGTCGCGACGGTACGGATCGTCGGCGGCATCGGCGCCACCGTGCTGACCGGTGCCGCGGTCGCTGCGGCCGGGCCCATCGCCTTCATCGGTCTCGCCGTCCCGCACATCGCCCGCGCGATCGTCGGCAGCGACCACCGGTGGGTGCTGCCCATGGCGGCTCTGATCGGGCCCGTGATGCTGCTCGTCTCGGATGTGATCGGCCGGATCGTGTTCCCGCCGAGCGAGGTCCCCGCAGGGGTGATGACCGCGCTGATCGGGGTGCCGTTCCTGGTCGCCCTCGTGCGCCGGAAGGCGGTACCCGCGTGAGCGCCACGACCTCGGTGCACAAGCCCGTGCGCCCGGCCGGGTACGGCCTCGTACGGATAGGGGCCCGCGGCCGGTTCCTCCTCCACCGGCGCTCCGGCGTCGTCGCGGCGGCCCTCGCGCTCTTCCTGGCGGCGGTCTCCGTCGCGTACCTCTGCCTCGGCGAGAGCCTCGTGGCTCCCGGAGAGGTGCTGAAGGTGGTCTTCGGGCAGCCGTCGGCCGACGAGCTCGTCGTGGGCACGCTGCGGCTGCCACGGCTGGTCGTCGGACTGCTCGTCGGACTGGCCTTCGGGATCGCCGGGGCCCTGATCCAGACGGTGACCCGCAATCCGCTGGCGAGCCCCGACATCATCGGCATCAGCCAGGGTGCGAGCGCGCTGACGGTCGGGTCGATGACGTTCGGCATCACCTCGTACGCCGTCCTGCCCTATCTGTCCGTCATCGGCGGTGTCGCCGCCGCGGCCCTCGTGTACGCCTTCGCGTGGCGCGGCGGGCTGCACGCCACCCGCTTCGTCCTCATCGGGATCGGCTTCGCGATCGCGCTGCGGTCGGTCACCACCCTGTTCCTGACCAAGGGCGACTATCTGGTCGCCCAGCAGGCCCAGATCTGGATGACAGGCTCGCTGAACGGGCGCGGCTGGAACGAGGCCGCGCCGATCGGCTGGACCCTGCTCGTCCTGCTGCCCGCCGTCCTGTGGGCGGCGCGGGCACAGCGCTCCGTCTCGATGGACGACGACACCGCGACGGCGCTCGGCGTACGGCTCGGCCGCGTACGCCTCGGGCTCGTCGCGATCGGCGTGATCCTGGCGTCGGTGGCGACGGGGACGGCGGGCCCGGTCGACTTCGTGGCCCTGCTCGCCCCGCAGATCGCCCGCCGGATGACGCGTACGGCTCAGATTCCGCTGCTCTGCTCGGCGCTGCTCGGCGCGGTGATCGTCGTGTCCGCCGATCTCCTCGCGCGCCGGCTCTTCTCGCCCACCGAAATGCCGGTGGGCGTCCTGACGGCGGCGGTCGGCGCCCCGTATCTGATCTGGCTGATCGTCCGTGGCCACAGTGGCCGCCGTGGAGGAAACGCATGAGCACAACCGGTACCGGTACCCGCACCGCCGCCGCGACCAGCCGGCTCACGGTGCGTGAACTGACCCTCGCCTACGAGGACCGCACCGTCGTCCACGAGCTCGACCTGGCGGTCCCCGACGGACAGGTCACGGTGATCGTCGGCCCGAACGCCTGCGGCAAGTCGACGACCCTGCGGGCACTCGGCCGGCTCCTGAAGCCGCGCGGCGGGGCGGTGCTCCTGGACGGCACCGAGCTCTCGAAGATCCCCACGAAGAGGATCGCCCAGTCGATCGGGCTGCTCCCGCAGACCCCGGTGGCCCCGGAGGCGATCACCGTCTCGGACCTGGTCGCGCGCGGCCGCCAGCCGCACCAGCACTGGTGGCAGCAGTGGTCGGACGAGGACGAGCGGGCGGTCACGGAGGCCATGGCCCGTACGGACGTCTCGGGCCTCGCCGACCGCTCGGTGGACGAACTCTCCGGCGGCCAGCGCCAGCGCGTGTGGATCGCGATGGCGCTGGCGCAGGAGACGGATCTGCTGCTGCTCGACGAGCCGACGACGTACCTGGACATCTCCCACCAGGTGGAGGTCCTGAACCTGGTCCGCCGGCTCGCCGCCCCGGCGGCGGACGGCACCCGCGGCCGTACGGTCGTCACGGTCCTCCACGACCTCAACCAGGCCGCCCGCTACGCCGACCACCTGATCGCCATGAAGGAGGGCCGCATCGTCGCCGAGGGCCACCCCTCGGACGTCGTCACCGCGGACCTCGTCCGCGAGGTCTTCGGCCTGGAAGCGGTGATCGTCCCGGACCCGGTGACGGGCTCCCCGCTGGTGGTCCCAGGCGCGCCCTGGACTCCGTCTGCGGGCTGACCCGGGAGGGGTTCCGGCCGGGGCCGGTGTTCAGGCGCCTCTGCGTGAACGCCAGATCAGATACAGGGCCGAGGCCACCGCTGCCGTGCGGACCACCACCGGCCAGGTGGCCGTGAGGACCTCGCCCATCCCGTGGTCCGGGATCGGGGCGCCCCACTGGCCGTCCTGGCGGCCCCAGAGCCAGACGAGGGCTCCCGCGACAACCACTCCGGGCAGGCCCATGGCCGCCCACTTCGCCTCGGCCCTCGACAGCTTGCGGGAGCTGTAGGCCAGCAGCCAGCCGCCTGCCAGGGCCAGCCACGAGCCCATGAAGGCGCCCGCGATCAGCAGGGCGGCGGCCAGGAGCAGCAGGGGGTTCGAGAGGCGGGCCCGGGGGGTGGATTCCACAGCTTCCGCCGGGGCTTCCCCGGCAGCCTTCCGGCGGCGCAGGCGCAGCCTTCTGCGGGGCCGGGGCTCCGGGGCCGGGTCCTCGGCCCCGGAGGGCTCCACCTCGGCCTCTTCCGGCCGTACCGGAGGAGGGGGCGGCTTCAGCATCTCGGGGATCTCCACGCCGCCGAAGAAGCCCGGCACGCTCACCCCCTCGCTGAGCGGCCCCGGTTCGACGCGCCACCACTCCGGGACGCCGCCGGGCCCGGACGGTGCCTGGTCCAGGCCCGCCATGTGGGGTGCCTGCGCGGACGGCCAGCCCGGCACCGGACCCGTGTCCGAGTCCTCCTCGGCCGGAGCCGGCGCCGACGCGCCCTTGCGGGACGTGTCTTTACGGAGCAGTCCGCGCCGCGGCCGGGGCACGGCGCGCGGGCTTCCCGCCTCCGGCTCCGGCGCCGTACGCGGCGCGGGCAGCGACACCGCCGCGTCGGCCGAATCGGCTGCCGCGGCGACCAGTTCGTCCGGCGTGCCGAGCCCGCCGATGATGCGCCGCACCACCGCCGGAGAGTCCGCGCCGGACGTCCCGCGCTGCCGCTCGATCTCGCCCCGCAGCGTCGACACGAGTCTCATCCGGACGCCCGATGAAAGCTGTTGCTGCTGGGCCAGGTCCCCGACCCGGCTCAGATAGTCGTAGACGAGCTGGTCGCTCTCGATCCCCACTCCGTCGTTCCCCTCTACCCGCGCTGCCCCGACCGTAGCGTTTCAGCGGCTACCGTGGGACGGATGGGGACGACCACACCACCGCGCACGCTCGCCGAAGCCCTGCGCGCCAGGGGCGACGAATCGCTGGCACGGCTTCTGCGTGCCCGCCCCGACCTGCTCAGCCCCGTGCCGAACGACATCACCCAACTCGCCACCAGGGCGGGCACCCGGGCCTCAGTCGTCCGCGCACTGGAGCATCTGGACCGCTTCGCGCTGCAGACCGCGGAGGCGCTGGCCGTCGCACCGGACCCGGCGCCGTACAACACGCTGCTCTCCCTCCTCACGGGTGACGGCCAGGACGACGGCGACCAGCGCGACGAGGCGGGCGCGGCGATCGCCGCCGCGCTGCCCGCCGCCCTCGCGAATCTGCGCGAACAGGCCCTCGTCTGGGGCGAGGACGAGCGGCTGCACCTGGTGCGTACCGCACGCGAGCTGCTCGCCCCGTCCCCCCAGCACCCCTCCCCCACCGGGCTCGGCCCGACCGTCGCCGAGGCCACGGCGGGCATGTCGCCCGGCCGGCTCCAGGAGATCCTGACCGCCGCGGGGCTGCCCGCCACGCACGACCCGGTCTCGGCGGTGACCGCGCTGGCCGGGCTGTTCACCGACCGGACGAGGATGGCGGCCCTGCTGGACACCGCGCCGGTCGAGGCCCTGTCCGTACTGGACCGGCTGGTGTGGGGCCCGCCGTACGGGGAGGTCACGCCGAACCCCACCCCGCCCGTGAAGTGGCTCCGTGACCGGGGGCTGCTCCTGCCCGTGTCGACCCGCACCGTCGTGCTGCCGCGCGAGGCGGCGCTCCATCTGCGGGCCGGTCGCGCCCACCGCGTACCGGAACCGGTGGCGCCGACCGTCGAGGCCGCCGCCGAGCGTGATCCACAGGCTGTGGACAGGGCCGCCGCCGGGCAGGCCTTCATGGCGCTGTCCACGATCGAGGAGCTGCTGAAGCTCTGGAACGGCGGCGGCCCCGCCATCCTCCGGGCGGGCGGCCTGAGCGTCCGCGAGCTCAAGCGGGCCGCGAGCGCGATGGACGTCTCCGAGCCGGTCGCCGCCTTCTGGGCCGAACTCACCTACGCGGCCGGGCTGCTGGCCCCCGACGGGGAGACGGACGAGCGGTACGCGGCGACGCCCGCGTACGACGACTGGCTCGAACTCCCCGCCCAGGACCGCTGGGTGCACCTCGCCACCGCCTGGCTCGCCGCCACCCGCACCGCGGGCCTGGTCGGCGGGCAGGACGCCAAGGGGCGGGCGCTCTCCGCGCTCGGCCCCGAACTGGACCGCTCCGCCGCGCCCGAGGTACGCCACCGGGTGCTGGCCCTGCTCGCCGCGCTGCCCCCGGGCACCGCACCCGACCCGGCCGGCCTGCTCGCCCGGCTGCGCTGGGAACGCCCGTTGCGCACGGGAGCCCGTGGCGGGGCGACGACCCCGGCCGGCTCCGCGTCGGGCACCCCGTCCAGGGCTGCCGGTACGGGATACGGCGCGCCGCCGGCCGCCGCGTCCACCGCCCCCGGCGACACCTCGGACCTGCGCTCCCGGCTCGCGCTGTGGACGCTCAACGAGGCGGAACTCCTCGGCATCACCGGCCGGGGCGCCCTCTCCTCGCAGGCCCGCGCCCTGCTGACGGACGGCCCGGACGAGGCAGCCGCACGCCTCGCCCCGCTCGTCCCCGAACCGCTCGATCACGTGCTGCTCCAGGCCGACCTGACGGCCGTCGCCCCGGGCCCGCTGAAGCGCCCCCTCGCCGAGATGCTGTCGGTGCTCGCGGACATCGAGTCCAAGGGCGGCGCGACCGTCTACCGCTTCACCCCCGGCTCCGTACGCCGCGCCCTGGACGCCGGGCAGGCCGCCACCGACCTGCACGCCTTCCTCGCCGCCCACAGCCGTACGCCGGTGCCGCAGCCGCTCAGCTACCTCATCGACGACGTGGCACGCCGCCACGGTCATCTGCGGATCGGCTCCGCCTCCGCGTACGTACGCTGCGACGACGAGGCCGTGCTCAACGAGATCCTCGCCGACAGGCGCTCGGCGACCCTGCGGCTGCGCAGGCTCGCGCCGACCGTGCTGGCCGCCCAGACCGATCCGGCGTCCCTCCTGGAGGGGCTGCGCGAGATGGGATTCGCACCGGCCGCCGAGTCCGCCGAGGGCGACGTCCTGATCACCCGGGCGGGCGCCCGCCGCACCCCGCCCCGCTCGGCCCCCACCCCCGTCCCCGAGGGCCCGCCCGTCCCGGACGACACCCTGCTGGGCGCCGCGGTGCGGGCGATCCGCGCCGGGGACACGGCGGCCACGGTCGTCCGCAAGGACGGCGCCGAGGCTCCGTCGGCCGGCTCCCTGCCCCGTACGACCTCCGCCGAGACCCTGGCAACGGTCCAGGCCGCCGCCATGACGGGCTCCGCGGTCTGGATCGGCTACGTCAACGCGGAAGGTGCGGCCAGCCAGCGCGTGATCGCCCCGGTCCGGGTCGAGGGCGGCTTCGTCACGGCCTTCGACCACACGGCCGACGAGATCCGGACGTACCCGCTCCACCGGATCACGGGCGTCGCCGAACTGGCGGACGACACGGGGGCGTGACGCGGGCCGGACCCACCCGGCCCCGCCTCGCCCGATGTGACGTTCTCGGCCTCCCGGGCGCAGAAAGAAGCATGTTCCGTCCCTCCCCCCGGTCCTGGCTGCTCCTTGCCGTACCCGTCCTCGCGCTCCTCGTGCTGACGGTATGGCCGGCCTACCGCCCAGCCGCGTCCGAGCAGCTCACGCACTCCCGGCTCGACCTCCCCGCCGAGCGGCTGACGGACGTCCCGCTGCCCGGCAGGGGCAGCCCCACGGCACTGCTCTCCTCGTGCGGGGTGGACGACTGGCCCCGGCCCGCGGCGCGCGGCAAGGGGGAGCGGAGCCGTGACCCGCAGCTGGTGTTCGGCGGCTGGGGCTCGTCCGGCCCGGGCCCGAACAGGCCGGGCGAGCCGCGCTTCACCGTCCACCTGGCGCTGGGCACCGACCGTCTGCCGCTGCTGCTGGCCGCGCCCCTCGACGTCGGCAACGTCACCCTCGACATCTTCGGCCCCCACGGCGAGGGCCGCCGCGCCTCGGCACGGGGCCTCTCGGCCACCGTCGTGAACGCGAGCTTCGAGGGCAAGCCGGTCCGGCCCCCGAAGTCCGGCAGCTTCCGTGTCGAGCCCGGCGCGACCCTCCTCCTGGACGTGGACCTGCCGGCCGGCGCCGTGTGCCCCGGCTACACCCTGAACGATGTGGGCCGCTGCCTGCCCGAACCCACCAACGACTCCGCCGACTGCCCGGTACTGACCCTCACCCTCACCGACCCGGCGATCCGCGCCTACCGCGCGGTGACGACCGGAGAGCCCCCTGCGGGGCTGAGCGACCGCCTCGTCGTGGTCTCGGACGAACCGGAGGTCTCCCGGGCCTGACCCCGGCGCGAGAGCCCGGCCTCCAGCGGCAATGTGACGGAGGCGTCCGCACCCCGCGCCTTCGAGCCACGCACCAATCGCCCCGCATGCGGCACACTGGACGTTTGGCCGTTCCCAGCTGCACCCAGCTGTCTCCGCGGCCGATCCCAGCAGCAGGGCAGAAGTCCCAGCAGCAGAACAGAAAGGGCCGAAGCGCGTGACCGGACCTCTCATCGTCCAGAGCGACAAGACGCTGCTCCTCGAAGTCGACCACGAGCTGGCGGACGCCTGCCGTCGGGTGATCGCCCCCTTCGCGGAGCTGGAGCGTGCGCCCGAGCACATCCACACCTACCGGGTGACCCCCCTCGGCCTGTGGAACGCCCGCGCCGCCGGGCACGACGCCGAGCAGGTCGTCGACGCGCTGGTGGAGTACTCCCGCTACCCCGTGCCGCACGCGCTCCTGGTCGACATCGCCGAGACGATGGCCCGGTACGGCCGCCTCACCCTCTCCAAGCACCCGGTGCACGGCCTCGTCCTGACCACCACCGACCGTCCCGTACTGGAGGAGATCCTCCGGTCGAAGAAGGTCGCTCCCCTCGTGGGCGAGCGCATCGACCCGGACACCGTCGCCGTGCACCCCTCCGAGCGCGGGCAGATCAAGCAGACGCTGCTGAGGCTCGGCTGGCCCGCCGAGGACCTCGCGGGGTACGTCGACGGGGAGGCCCACCCCATCGAGCTGGCCGAGGACGGCTGGTCGCTGCGCCCGTACCAGAAGCAGGCCGTCGAAGGCTTCTGGCACGGCGGTTCCGGAGTCGTCGTCCTGCCCTGTGGAGCGGGAAAGACACTGGTCGGGGCCGGTGCGATGGCCGAGGCGAAGGCGACCACGCTGATCCTGGTCACCAACACCGTCTCCGCCCGCCAGTGGAAGCACGAGCTGGTGAAGCGCACCTCGCTGACCGAGGACGAGATCGGCGAGTACAGCGGTACGCGCAAGGAGATCCGGCCGGTCACCATCGCCACCTACCAGGTGCTGACGACCCGCCGCAAGGGCATCTACCCGCACCTGGAGCTGTTCGACTCCCGTGACTGGGGCCTGGTGATCTACGACGAGGTGCATCTGCTGCCCGCCCCCGTCTTCAAGTTCACCGCCGACCTCCAGGCACGGCGGCGGCTCGGCCTCACGGCGACCCTCGTCCGGGAGGACGGGCGCGAGTCGGACGTCTTCTCGCTCATCGGGCCGAAGAGGTTCGACGCGCCGTGGAAGGAGATCGAGGCGCAGGGCTACATCGCGCCCGCCGACTGTGTCGAGGTCCGGGTCAATCTGACGGACTCGGAGCGGCTGGCGTACGCGACGGCGGAGGCGGAGGAGAAGTACCGGTTCTGCGCCACGACGGCGACGAAGCGCAGGGTCACGGAGGCCCTGGTCGCCAAGCACAAGGGCGAGCAGACCTTGGTGATCGGGCAGTACATCGACCAGCTCGACGAGCTGGGTGAGCATCTGAACGCCCCGGTGATCAAGGGCGAGACGAGCAACGCCCAGCGCGAGATCCTCTTCGACGCCTTCCGCCAGGGCGAGATCAGCGTCCTGGTCGTGTCGAAGGTCGCCAACTTCTCGATCGACCTGCCGGAGGCCACCGTGGCCATCCAGGTGTCGGGCACGTTCGGCTCGCGCCAGGAGGAGGCGCAGCGGCTCGGACGTGTGCTGCGGCCGAAGGCCGACGGGCACGAGGCCCGGTTCTACTCGGTGGTGGCGCGCGACACGATCGACCAGGACTTCGCGGCTCACCGCCAGCGCTTCCTGGCCGAGCAGGGTTACGCGTACCGGATCGTGGACGCGGACGAGCTGCTGACGGAGAGCTGAGCGGCGCCGCGGGCTGTCCGCCGCCGCTCCGGGGGACTCAACGGCGGCGGCGGACGCCCGCCTCTTCCGCGTACTCGCCGAGGACGGCCACGCGGAACGCGGTGCGCAGGAAGACCACGGCGGCGCGGAGCGCGTCGCCGGCGCGGTGGCTGGGGTGCTGACCGGTGGCCGCGGTCGCGCCGTGCGCGGGGCCGGTTCTGCGGGGGTTCAGATACACGGTGCTCATGTATTCAATGGTGCGCCGCCCGGCCCGGTGCGTCGTCGGTCTGCGGGCTGAAGCTCTCGGGGGCGGGTGTCCCCCTCGGGTCGCACGGCGTCCCCTACGGGGTGGAGTGCCCCCAATACGTTCGACCGGGCGGGCCGCCGTGGATACAATCGCCGGTCTGCCCGCCTCCCGCACCGTGGTACCGGCCTCCGCCGGCAGCCGGGGGAGCGCCGCCGGCCGGACGGAAACCGGCCGACACCTACGCGTACATCCCTGAGCGGATCACGTCGTCTCCCGTCGTACCGGAGAGCGCGGTCCGCCGTCCTGCGTTGAAAAGTCGGAGGCAACACCGTGCCCGCGCACGAAACGGAAAGCGACACCACCACCAAGCCTCTGGACGCCCCGGACCCCCTGGCGCGTGAGCGCAACCATCTCGCGGCGTCCCGCGCCGCACTCCGCGCGATGCGCGAGGACGTGCAGTCCCTCGACATCCGCGACGTCACCGCGAACTGGGTCAACTCCGTCGTCCTCCAGGCCCAGATGGACGACCGCATCAAGGCACTCGCCGATCTCTCCCACACCCCGCTGTTCTTCGGACGCCTCGACTATCTGCACCGGGTCGGTGCGGAGCAGGCGGAGGGCGCCGAGGGCGAGCAGTTCTACATCGGCCGTCGCCACGTCCATGACGCCGACGGCGACCCGATGGTCATCGACTGGCGCGCGCCGGTCTCCCAGCCGTTCTACCGGGCGTCCAAGAAGGACCCGCAGGACGTCGGCCAGCGGCGCCGCTTCGGATACACGGGCGGCGAGCTGACCGCGTACGAGGACGAACACCTCACCGACCCGACCGAGACCGAGCAGACCAGCAGGCTCCTCCAGGCGGAGATCGAGCGGCCCCGCGTCGGCCCGATGCGCGACATCGTGGCCACGATCCAGCCCGAGCAGGACGAGATCGTACGAAGCGGGCTCGGCGGGACGGTGTGCGTGCAGGGAGGCCCCGGCACCGGCAAGACCGCCGTCGGCCTGCACCGGGTCGCCTTCCTCCTGTACGCGCACCGCGAGCGGCTGGCCCGTACCGGGACCCTGGTGATCGGGCCGAACCGCTCCTTCCTCCACTACATCGAGCAGGTGCTGCCCGCGCTCGGTGAGCTGGAGGTGAAGCAGGCCACCGTCGACGACCTGGTGACGGCGCACATCGAGGTCCGCGGGACGGACGAGGCCGCCGCCGCCGTGGTCAAGGGCGACGCCCGGATGGCGGAGGTCCTGCGGCGCGCGATCCGTTCGCACGTGTCGCCGCCGGCGGAACCCGTCATGGTGGTGCGCGGTTCGCGCCGCTGGCGGGTGCCCGTGTACGAACTGGAGGAGATCGTCAAGGAGTTGCTGGCCCGCGACATCCGGTACGGCGCCGCCCACGAGGCACTCCCCCAGCGCATCGCGCACTGCGTCCTGACCCGGATGGAGGAGGCGGGCGAGGCGCCCGACGACCGGGTGCAGAACGCGGTGGCCCGCACTCCCGCGGTGAAGGCGGCAGTCAAGGCGGCCTGGCCCGCGGTCGACCCGGCGAAGCTGGTGCTGCGGCTGCTGTCCGACGCTGAGTTCCTGGCCGCGCACGCGGACGGCCTCCTCACCGGGGACGAGCAGAAGACGATCCTCTGGTCCAGGCCGCCGCGCAGCGTGAAGTCCGCGAGGTGGTCGCTCGCGGACGCGGTGCTGATCGACGAGGCGGGCGACCTGGTGGCCCGTACGCCCTCGCTCGGCCATGTCGTCATCGACGAGGCGCAGGACCTGTCGCCCATGCAGTACCGGGCGGTGGGCCGGCGCTGCTCGACCGGTTCGGCGACGGTGCTCGGCGACCTCGCGCAGGGCACGACCCCGTGGTCGACGGAGAGCTGGGAACAGGCCCTCTTCCACCTGGGCAAGCCGGACGCGCTGGTCGAGGAGCTGACGGCGGGCTTCCGTGTGCCCCGCGAGGTCATCGCGTACGCCTCGCGGCTGCTGCCCGCGATCTCTCCCGGCCTGGCCCCGGTGGAGTCGGTGCGTGAGTCGCCGGGCTCGATGGCCGTACGCGAGGTGGCGGAGCCGTCCGGACTGGACGCGGCGGTGCTCGCGGCCTGCGAGGAGTCGCTGACCCACGAGGGCTCCATCGGCCTGATCGCCGCCGACGCCCGGGTCCCGGCCCTCGCCGCGGCCCTGGAGGCGGCGGGCCACGCGTATCTCTCCCCCGGCGAGGAGACGACCGCCGAGTCCCGCCTGACCCTGGTCCCGGCCTCGCTGGCCAAGGGTCTGGAGTACGACTACGTGGTCCTGGACGAACCGGCGGCCGTGGTCGACGGCGAACCGGACGAACGCACGGGTCTGCGCCGCCTGTACGTGGCACTGACCCGGGCGGTCTCGGGCCTGATCGTGCTCCACGCGGCCCCGCTGCCGGGCGCCTTGGCGTAGACGCACGGGAGGGGTGCCGGAGAGGTGCCGGAGCGGAATCCGGCACCCCCGCGCGGTCATCGGCAGGGCGCGGGGCCGCGCCGGTTCACAAGATCACGGTGAAGCAAAATCCTCGCTCGCGGATGCCTTCATATGCCGACAACTTCCCCCATCGTCGGCTTACTGGATCACCAAGTCCCCTTAATGATCAGCCTGTTCGCGGCCGGGGGGCTGCCCTGATCCGCAATGTCACCGGACGAAATATCACTGGACACCAGGGAAGGCGATTCACATGCGCACTCTTCGCAAGGCGGGCGTTTTAGCCGCAGCCGCCACAGCCTGTGCCACCTCACTCGTGGCCGCACCGCACGCCTTCGCGGGCGATGAGCCGGCCACGCCGCGGGTGACCACCGTGAAGCTGTCCCCGAACGCCGACGCCGAAACGCGCGCCATCGCCAAGAGCCAGAGCGCGGCCGTGGTGGCCGCGGCCAATATCTGCGGCGCCACGTACGAGCTCGACGACGCGAAGCCGCTGCCCAACACGACGACGCGCCACGGGACTCTGTTCTTCTACAGCAACGCCGGCGCGACGAGTGCCTGCGCCATCCTGGACAACAACACGCCCGGCAGCGCCAATTACATGGACCTGCGAATCTGGGCGGGCAACAACACGGCGGGCGCCGATGTCGACAAGGGCTCCTTCTCCCAGTACGCGGGCCCGGTCTACAGCAGCACCTCCGCCGCCGGAGGCCGGTGCGTCGGCCTGTCCGCGCTGATGAAGAACGAGGCCGGGACGTCGAATCTGATCAACTGGAAGGGCGGCTACATCTTCAGCGCCTCCGCCGGTTCGGAGTGCGTCGCCTGAACAGCCCGAACAGCCCGACCGGGCACTGAGCGACGAAGCCCCTGGTGGGCGGTTCTCGGCGGAGAACCTTCTTCACCAGGGGCTTCTGCCCGTCTCAAGGCCCTTCTCAGCGCCCGCCTCACGGCCCGCCCGGGGGAAGTGAAGGGATGGCCGCGACCGTCACCGCCCCCTCCGGCAGACACTCGATCAGCACGTCGCCACCGAGCGGGTGGAGCCAGAAGTGCGGCTGGGCGTCCTCGATCTCCCGCGCGTGACGCACGAGCAGCCAGGCGGGGAGGACCACGGTCGGTACGGCCAGGTTCCCCCAGAACACGACGACGAGAGCGTCCTGTGCCACCCAGGGAGCGCACAGCTCCGCGGCCAGCGCGGCCCAGGCGTCACTGTCGGGGCACCAGCGCCGCTCCACGTCGGGAACACCGCTCCAGTCGATCTCACAACTGCTGCGCGCCGGGAACCTGTTCAGGCTCCCGGCCGCGAGCTGTCGGTCGTCCGCGTAGTCGAGCAGCAGGATGTGCCGCGCCGCCTCGCCCCGGCGATCGGTCATGAAGGGCGGAAGGTACTCCGGGTGGCTTCCGTAGCCATGGGCGCTCATCACGGACCCCGTTCGCCCGGCCCTCACCCGTCCAGGGCCACGCGCCATTCCCGTACCGCCGCCGCGTCCACCGGTGACGACCAGCCGCCGGGGCGGGCCGCTCCGCCGATGTGGACGGCGTCGATGCCGCCGGCGCGGAGCCGGGGCAGGTGGTCGAGGGTGAGGCCGCCGCCGACCAGGATCTGGGGCTCGTAGCCGGGCGTGCCCGAGCGGGACGCCTCGGCCAGGAGGGTCGGGATGCCGTCGTCGACGCCGCTCGCCGCGCCCGCCGTGAGGTAGGTGTCCAGGCCGGGGAGGTCGGCGAGTGCCTTGCGCAGGGCGTCGCGGTCGGCGGCGCGGTCGATCGCCCGGTGGAAGGTCCACCGGCAGCCGTCCAGCTCGGCGACGAGCCGTTCGACGGCGACCAGATCGGGGTGGCCCTCCTCGTCGAGGAAACCGAGGACGAATTCCTCCGCCCCCTCGGCCCGCATCTCGCGGGCCTTCTCCACCAGTACGTCGACGTCGCCGGCGGCGAATCCGTCCGCGACCCTGAGCATGACGCGCAGGGGAATGTCCACGGCGGACCGGATCTCCGCGAAGGTCTCGCGGGACGGTGTCAGGCCGTCCGCGGCCATGTCGGCGACCAGTTCGAGGCGGTCCGCACCACCCGCCCGGGCAGCGACCGCGTCCTCTGCGTCGAGAGCGATCACCTCCAGGACTGCACGGTTGCTCATGGGTCCCCATTCCTCCAGATAACAGCTATAGGTCTAGTCCAATGCCAGCCTACGGGTCGCACGACGGAAGGTGCGGCTCCCCATGTAAACGTGCGGCGAAGGAGATACGCGAGGCCGCACCGCCGCCGAGTGGATCACTCCTTGCGTTTCATAGGGGTGGGGGGTATACATATGAAGAGCGGATACCCTAGGGGGGTATCTAGCCCGGGTATCAAATACAGGTACCAGACGCCAGGGAGGAACCCCGTGTCCGCGCACACCGCCACACCCGACGCCACCGCAGCCGGCACAGCCGCCGAGGTGGAGCTCGCCATCGGCGGCATGACCTGCGCCTCGTGCGCGGCCCGGATCGAGAAGAAGCTGAACCGGATGGACGGGGTCGAGGCCACCGTCAACTACGCCACCGAGAAGGCCAAGGTCAGCTACCGGGGCGCGGACGTCTCCGTACAGGACCTGATCGCCACCGTCGAAGCCACCGGCTACACCGCGCAGGAGCCCGCTCCCCCGGTACGCCCCGGGGACGGGACCCCGCAGGAGCCGGAGGCCGACGAACTGCGCCCGCTGCGGCAGCGGCTGCTGACCGCCGTCACGCTCGCCGTGCCCGTCATCGCGATGGCGATGATCCCGGCGCTCCAGTTCGACTACTGGCAGTGGCTCTCCCTCACCCTCACCGCCCCCGTCGTCACCTACGCGGCCTGGCCCTTCCACCGCACCGCCTGGACCAACGCCAAGCACGGCGCGGCGACGATGGACACGCTGATCTCGGTCGGCACCTCGGCCGCGTTCCTCTGGTCGGTGTGGGCCCTCTTCTTCGGCACCGCGGGCATGGCCGGGATGACCCACCCCTTCGAGCTGACCATCGGCCGCAGCGACGGCGCGGGGAACATCTACCTCGAAGCCGCTGCCGGAGTCACCGCGTTCATCCTGGCCGGGCGCTACTTCGAGGCCCGCTCCAAGCGCAAGGCGGGCGCCGCGCTCAAGGCACTCCTGGAGCTCGGCGCGAAGGAGGTCACCGTCCTGCGCGACGGTGGCGAAGTGACCGTCGCGACCGCCGACCTCCAGGTCGGGGACCGCTTCCTGGTCCGCCCCGGCGAGAAGATCGCCACCGACGGCACGGTCGTCGAGGGCTCGTCGGCGGTCGACGCCTCGATGCTCACCGGCGAGTCCGTCCCCGTCGAGGCCGGCGCGGGTGACTCCGTCACCGGGGCCACCCTCAACGCGGGCGGCCGGCTCGTCGTCGAAGCCACCCGGGTCGGCGCCGACACCCAGCTCGCCCGGATGGCCAAGCTCGTCGAGGACGCCCAGAACGGCAAGGCCGCGGCCCAGCGCCTCGCCGACCGCATCTCGGCGGTCTTCGTGCCCATCGTGATCGCCCTCGCGCTCGGCACGCTCGGCTTCTGGCTCGGCAACGGCGCCGGTCTCACGGCCGCGTTCACCGCCGCCGTCGCCGTACTGATCATCGCCTGCCCCTGCGCCCTCGGCCTCGCCACACCGACCGCCCTCATGGTCGGCACGGGACGCGGCGCCCAGCTCGGCATCCTCATCAAGGGACCCGAGGTCCTGGAGACCACCCGACGCGTCGACACGATCGTCCTCGACAAGACCGGCACCGTCACCACCGGCCGCATGACCCTCCTCAACGTCCACACCGCCGAGGGCACCACCGAAACCGACGTCCTGCGCATCGCCGGAGCCCTGGAACACTCCTCCGAACACCCCATCGCCCAGGCCGTCGCCGCAGGCGCCGCCGAACACACCGGCACCGCACTCCCCACCCCCGAGGACTTCGCCAACATCGCGGGTCTCGGTGTCCAGGGCATCGTCGAGGGCCACGCCGTCCTCGTCGGCCGTGAGCAGCTGCTCGCCGAGTGGGAGATCCACCTGCCGGTGGAGCTGGCCCGCAGCAAGGCCGCGGCGGAGGCCGCCGGACGGACCGCGATCGCCGTCGCCTGGGACGGGGAGGCGCGGGCGGTCCTCGAAGTCGCCGACGCGGTGAAGGACACCAGCGCCGAGGCGATCCGCCGGCTGCGGGACCTGGGGCTGGCCCCGATCCTGCTCACCGGCGACAACAGGGCCGTCGCGGAAGCGGTCGCGGCCGAGGTCGGGATCGACGAGGTGTACGCGCAGGTCATGCCGGAGGACAAGGTCGACGTCGTCAAGCGCCTCCAGGCGCAGGGCCGTTCGGTCGCCATGGTCGGGGACGGCGTCAACGACGCCGCCGCGCTCGCCCAGGCCGACCTGGGTCTGGCGATGGGCACGGGAACGGACGCCGCGATCGAGGCCGGTGACCTGACCCTGGTACGCGGAGACCTGCGGGCCGCCGCGGACGCCATCCGGCTGTCGCGCCGGACGCTCGGCACGATCCGTACGAACCTGTTCTGGGCCTTCGCCTACAACGTCGGCGCCCTGCCGCTCGCCGCCGCCGGCCTGCTCAACCCGATGATCGCGGGGGCCGCGATGGCCTTCTCCTCCGTCTTCGTGGTCGGCAACTCGCTGCGACTGCGGGGCTTCAAGGCCGCGGCGTAGGGGACTCCGCCCCCGGCCCCGCAAAACGGCTGCCCGTAAGCGATCCGAACGAGGTTCAGGCAGTGCTGTCCGAGGGTGCCTCGGGTTTCGTGTGCAGGATCTCGCGTGCCTGGTTCGCGGCGCGGGCGATGCTCTCGCTGACGAAGTCGAGGAAGCGGGCGGCGTTTTCGAGCCGAACGGCTGCCGGGGTGCCGGGGCCGAGGATGCTGACGCCCTGCCGCGCGGTCTCGCCGAGCTGGATGGTGGAACGGGCGCTGGCCATCATCGACTGGTACCAGACGTCGTCGTCGACGACATAGCGCTCGCGGCGGCGTTCGTCGCGTTCCCGGCGGACGAGACCCTGGCTCTCCGCGAACGTGATCGCTTTGGAGACGGACGCCGGGCTGACCTGAAGACGCTGGACGAGTTCGGACGCGGTGAGGCTGCCCGCGTCGCTGGTGAAGAGGCAGGCCAGCACCCGGGACATCATCTTGGGCGCGCCCGAAGCCATGAAGACGGTGGTGAGCATCTCCTCGTACTCGCGTACCGCCTCGGCGTCGGGTCCGTCGGCCTGCGGGGGCGCCTTCGGGTCCCGGGGTGCGGCCTGCCTGCGGCGGTGGGACCGGTGCTCGGTGGCGCGGTGCGCGAGGTCGGCGCGGTAGGCGGTGGGGCCGCCGTTGCGCATCACCTCGCGCGTGATCGTCGAGGTCGGACGGTCGAGGCCCCTGGCGATCTCCGCGTAGGCGAGGCCGTCGGCCAGTCCCAGCGCGATCTGCTGGCGTTCCTGCTGAGTGAGCCTGCCTCCCGGCATCGCGGTCTCCTTCGTGTCCTGTGGAGTCTCCAGCATAGCGTTCACCTCCACTTCATTGCAACGCATGAGGAAGTGTCGTTGCGTTAGATTCGAAACCATTGCAACGAAATCCTGCATGCGACCTGCAATGCTGGGGTCGTTGCGCAACGAAGTCGTTGCTAGATCTGTAAACGCAACGTAGCTTTTCCCTCATCGGAAACAGCGGGCGGAAAGAGTCCGCGCCGCGGAAGAGGAGAGCACGATGCAGAAGTTCGACACCCCCACCCCGGTCTCCGCCGTCCTCGACATCCCCGCAGGACGCATCAGGTTCATCGCCGCCGACCGGGCGGACACCACGGTCGAGATCCTGCCCGCGGACGCCTCGAATGGCAGCGACGTGAAGGCGGCGGAGCGGACCACGGTCGAATACGGCGACGGCGTCCTGCGGATCGCGGCCTCACCGGCGAAGAACCGGATCCTCGGCACGTCCGGATCCGTCGAGGTGACCATCCAGCTGCCCGCCGGTTCCCGCGTCGAGGCGAAGGCGGCCAGCGCCGAGTTCCGGGGCGTCGGACGGCTCGGCGACGTCGCCTTCGAGGGTGCGCAGGGCACGGTGAAGCTCGACGAGACCGCGAGCGCCCGCCTCACCCTCCTCGCCGGTGACGTCTCGGTCGGCCGCCTGGGCGGCCCCGCGGAGATCAGCACCCAGAAGGGCGACATCCGCATCGCCGAGGCCGTGCGCGGCACGGTCGTGTTGCGCACCGAGTCCGGCGAGGTGTCGGTCGGTGCCGCCCGCGGAGTCTCCGCCTCCCTGGACGCCGGCACCGCCTACGGCCGCATCCACAACGCGCTCAAGAACACCGACGGCGCCGACGCCGGCCTGACCATCCACGCGAGCACCTCCTACGGCGACATCACCGCCCGCAGCCTCTGATTCCCCCTCAGCCTCTAGAAGGAGCACCTCTCATGACCAGCTTGGCCATCGCGGCGAACGGGCTGCGCAAGTCCTACGGTGACAAGGTCGTGCTCGACGGCGTCGACCTGGCCGTCCCCGAAGGAACGGTCTTCGCACTGCTCGGTCCGAACGGCGCCGGCAAGACCACCGCCGTCAAGATCCTCTCCACACTCATCACCGCCGACGCCGGGGACCTGCACGTCGGCGGCCACGACCTGGCCACCGACCCGCAGGCGGTTCGCGCGGCGATCGGTGTCACGGGTCAGTTCTCCGCCGTGGACGGTCTGATCACCGGCGAGGAGAACATGCTCCTCATGGCGGACCTGCACCACCTCTCCAAGAGCGAGGGACGGCGGGTCGCCGCCGAACTCCTGGAGCGCTTCGACCTGGTGGACGCGGCGAAGAAGCCCGCCTCCACCTACTCCGGCGGCATGAAACGCCGCCTCGACCTGGCCATGACCCTGGTCGGCAACCCGCGGATCATCTTCCTCGACGAACCCACCACCGGCCTCGACCCCCGCTCCCGTCACAGCATGTGGCAGATCATCCGCGAACTCGTCAGGGGCGGCGTCACCGTCTTCCTCACCACCCAGTACCTGGAAGAGGCCGACGAACTCGCCGACCGCATCGCGGTACTCAACGACGGCACAATCGCCGCACAGGGCACCGCGGAAGAACTCAAGCGCCTCATCCCCGGCGGCCACGTGCGACTCCGCTTCGCCGACCCGGCCGCGTACCAGTCCGCCACCGCCGCGCTGCGCGACGTCACCCGCGACGACGAAGCGCTGGCCCTGTCCATCCCCAGCGACGGCACCCAGCGCGAGCTGCGCACCATCCTCGACCGGCTGGACTCCGCCGGGATCGAGGCCGACGAACTGACCGTGCACACCCCCGACCTCGACGACGTGTTCTTCGCCCTCACCAGCCAGACCCAGGTCCCCAACCAGCCCAAGGAGAACGTCCGATGAGCTCTCTCTCCCTCGCCGTGCGCGACTCCAGCACGATGCTGCGCCGCAACCTGCTGCACGCCCGCCGCTACCCCTCCCTCACCCTGAACCTGCTGCTCACACCGATCATGCTGCTGCTGCTCTTCGTCTACATCTTCGGCGACGCGATGAGCTCCGTCGTCGGCGGCGGCGGCCCGGACCGCTCCGCCTACATCGCCTACGTCGTCCCCGGCCTGCTCCTCATGACCATCGGCAGCACCACCATCGGCACCGCCGTCTCCGTCTCCAACGACATGACAGAGGGCATCATCGCCCGCTTCCGCACCATGGCCATCCACCGCCCCTCCGTCCTCATCGGCCACGTCGTCGGCAGCGTCATGCAATCCGTCATCAGCGTCATCCTCGTCGCCGCCGTCGGCCTCGCCATCGGCTTCCGCTCCACCGACGCCACCGCCCTGGAATGGCTCGCCGCCTTCGGACTCCTGGTCCTCTTCGCCACCGCGCTCACCTGGATCGCCGTCGGCATGGGCCTCATCAGCCCGACCGCCGAAGCCGCCAGCAACAACGCCCTGCCCCTGATCCTGCTGCCGCTCCTCTCCAGCGCCTTCACCCCGCTCGACTCGATGCCCGGCTGGTTCCAGCCCATCGCCGAATACCAGCCCTTCACCCCCGCCATCGAAACCCTCCGCGGCCTGCTCCTCGGCACCGAGATCGGCCACAACGGATGGCTCGCCATCGC
The DNA here is from genome assembly GCF_042717135.1 of Streptomyces sp. NPDC058620. Classification (NCBI taxonomy): domain Bacteria; kingdom Bacillati; phylum Actinomycetota; class Actinomycetes; order Kitasatosporales; family Streptomycetaceae; genus Streptomyces; species Streptomyces sp. NPDC058620. The sequence continues at coordinate 156,504 of NZ_JBHXQO010000002.1, read as the reverse complement.
CTGGTGCGTCGGCCTCACCCTGCTCGGCTACTACTGGTCCACCTCCAAGTTCAACAGCGACCCCAAGTAACCGCCATGACGCCGCGGGCCACCACCCGCACCACCTACCGCCCAGGGCGGCGTACCCGACACCACGTCGACGTACGCCGCCCATCCGCGTTCTCCACCCGGCACGAGCTTCCCCCCCCTCACGCCAGAACGAACCGCACCCCCACCCCCGGCCCCACCCGCGCCGCCCCCGCGAGCGCCCGCTCCGGGACGACGCCGATCACCGGGTAACCGCCCGTCGTCGGATGGTCGTTGAGGAACACCACCGGCCGCCCGTCCGGCGGCACCTGGATCGCGCCGAGCACCATGCCCTCGCTGGGCAGTTCACCGTCCCGGGCGCGTTGCAGGGCAGGACCCTCCGTGCGCAGCCCGATGCGGTTGCTGCGCACCGACACCCGGTACGCGGCCGTGGTGAGCGTGCGCAGCGCGGTGTCCGTGAACCAGGTGTGGCGGGGACCGAGATGCACGGGGAGTACGAGTTCGGCGGGCGCCCCCGGCCAGGGCACCGCGTCGGGGGCCGGCGGACAGGGCCCCGGCCGCCCCAGCGGCACCACGTCCCCGTCCCGCAGAGGCGCAGGTCCCAGCCCCGAGAGCAGATCCGCGGAACGGCTGCCGAGCACCGCGTCCGGCTCCAGTCCGCCCGCGAACGCCAGGTAACTGCGCAGCCCGCTCACCGCGGGCCCCGCCTCCAGGACCGCCCCTTCCGGTACGCGGACCGGCGCGCCCCACGCCACCGGCCGGCCGTCCACCGTCACCCGGCACACCGCACCGCCGACGACGGCGACCACGGACCGGCCCGTCCGGACCGCGCGGACCGCGCAGCCGGTGACCGTGGTCTCCAGCACCGCGGCGGACACCGGATTGCCGACGAGCCGGTTGGCGAGACGATGGGAGGGGGCGTCCAGAGCCCCGGCCCGCCCCACGCCCAGGTGCGCCCACCCGGTGCGGCCCTGGTCCTGCACGGTGGTCAGCGCCCCGGCCCGCACCACTTCCAGCCCTCCGGTCACCCCCGCACCCCCTCAGCCGACCACGACAACGCTGACGACGCCGCCACGAAACGCACACGCGTGCCCGGGGCCAGCAGCGCGGCCGGTTCGCGCGCCGGGTTCCACAGCTCGCCCGGCTCCGGCATCCGCCCGATCAGCTGCCAGCCACCGGGCGAGTCACGCGGATACACACCGGTGTACGGCCCCGCGAGGGCGACCGCGCCCGCCCCGACGCTGGTACGAGGCGTCGCGCGCCGGGGCACGTGCAGGTGTCCGGGCAGCCCGGTGAGGTAGCCGAAACCGGGGGCGAAGCCGCAGAAGGCCACCCGGAACTCGGTCTCCGCGTGCATGCGCGGCACCTCGGCGACGCCCACGCCCCACGCCTCGGCGACGTCCGCGAGATCCGGGCCGTCGTAGACGACGGGGATCTCGACCGCCTCACCGGTCGCGCGGCGCAGCCCCGGTATGCGCCAGGAGGCGAGTTCCGCCGCGAACTGTTCCCGGCCCCGCACTCCGCCGTCCCTCCCGGTGTACGTGATGCCGTCGAGCAGGACGGTCCGCGCCCCGGGTACGAGGTCGCGCACGGCGGGCAGCTCCCCGCGTGCGCGCCGCCGCAGCAGCTCGGCGTGCAGGGCTTCCGCCTCGTCCCCGGACGCGCACTCGATCAGCAGGGCATCGGGCCCGACGGACAGCACCCGCACCCCGGAGGCAGCCGGCGTACTCATGCGAAGGGCCGCACGCCGACGCCCGCGTCCTCCAGCGCCGTTCTGACCCGGCGGGCGAGCGCCGCGGCGCCCGGGGTGTCGCCGTGGACGCACAGGGAGCGGGCGGCGACCGGTACGCGCGTGCCGTCGGAGGCCGTGACGCTCCGCGCGACGGCCATCCCGAGGCTGCGGGCCACCACCTCGTCCGGGTCGTGCACGACCGCCCCGGGCTCGCCGCGCGGGACGAGCGTGCCCTGCGGGGTGTACGCCCGGTCGGCGAAGGCTTCCTCGACCGGGGTGAGCCCGGCGGCCCCGGCGTGGGCGAGCAGCCGGGAGCCGGGCAGGCCGAGGACCGCGAGGCGGCCGCCCGCCAGCACGACGCCCGCGACGACGGCGGCCGCCTGCTCGTCGTCCCGGACGGTCCGGTTGTAGAGGGCGCCGTGCGGCTTCACGTACGAGACCGTCGATCCGGCGGCTTCCGCGAAGACCCGCAGGGCCCCGATCTGGTAGGCGACCTCGGCGGTCAGTTCGGCGGCCGGCACGTCCATCGAGCGGCGCCCGAACCCGGCCAGGTCGCGGTACGAGACCTGCGCCCCGATCCGTACGCCCCGGGCCGCGGCGGAATCGCAGACGCGCCGCATGACGGACGCGTCGCCCGCGTGGAAGCCGCAGGCCACGTTGGCGCTGGTGACGGTCGCGAGCAACGCGTCGTCATCGGTGAGCGTCCACTGCCCGAAGCCCTCGCCGAGATCCGCGTTGAGATCGATGACGGAGGCCGCGCCGACGGCACCCGTGCCGAGTCGCGCGCCCGTGTCCGTGGCTGTGTCCGTGGCTGTATCCGTGTCCGTGCCGAGGTCTGTCACAGCCGCAAGCTAGCGAGTGTTCAACCGCCCGACAAGGACGGCCCCCCAGCCCCCGCCCACACCCCGCCCTAGAGTCGCCCCATGACCGACAGCGCCCAGAGCCCCCTCCGTATCCGCTGGCAGGAATCCCTCGTCGCCGTCCGGGGCGGCGCCGGGGGCCCCGACCCGCTGCCGTACGCCGACAACCTCCTGGCACGCTGGGCCGAACCCCAGCGGCGCTACCACACCACCGCCCACCTGGCCGCGGTCCTGGACCGGATCGACACGCTCGCCGGCCACGCGTCGGACCCGGACGTGGTGCGGCTCGCCGCCTGGTTCCACGACGCGGTCTACCGTCCCGACCGCTCCGAGAACGAGGAGCGCAGCGCCGTACTCGCCGAGCGCGCCCTGGCCGAGGCCGGTGTTCCCGAGGACGCCACCGCGGAGGTGGTCCGGCTGGTGCGCCTCACCGTCACCCACGATCCGGCGGACGGCGACACCAACGGCGAGGTGCTGTGCGACGCGGATCTGGCGGTCCTGGCGTCGGGCCCGAAGGAGTACGCGGAGTACGCGGCGCAGGTGCGCGAGGAGTACGCGTTCGTCCCGGACGAGGCGTTCCGGGAGGGCCGGGCGGCGGTGCTGCGGCAGCTCCTGGGGCTGCCCAGACTGTTTCGTACCCCGCTCGGCATCGCGGAGTGGGAGCCGAGGGCGCGGCAGAACCTGATGACCGAACTGGAGCTGCTGTCGGGAATGTGAGCGTCGGAATGGGTGTTGCCGAGTGTCATGCCCGATTCTGTCTCCAGCCGCTCCCGTCGCGCCCGTATGCCCCTGGCCGTATACATCCTGGGTCTCTCGGTCTTCGCCCTCGGTACCAGCGAGTTCATGCTGTCCGGGCTGCTGCCACCGATCGCCGAGGACATGGACGTGTCCATTCCGCAGGCCGGACTCCTCATATCGGCCTTCGCGATCGGCATGGTGATCGGCGCCCCGCTCCTGGCCGTGGCCACGCTGAGACTGCCGCGCCGCACCACCCTGATCGCGCTGATCTCGGTCTTCGGGCTCGGCCAGATCGCGGGTGCGCTGGCTCCGACGTACGAGGTGCTCTTCGTCTCGCGCGTGGTCAGCGCCTTCGCCTGTGCGGGTTTCTGGGCCGTCGGTGCGGCCGTCGCCATCGCGATGGTGCCGGTGAACGCGCGGGCTCGGGCCATGGCCGTGATGATCGGCGGGCTCTCGATCGCCAACGTGCTGGGTGTGCCGCTGGGTGCCTTCCTCGGTGAGCACCTGGGCTGGCGTTCGGCGTTCTGGGCGGTGGGCGCGGCGTCCGCCGTGGCGCTGGTCGGGGTGGCGACGCTCATCCCCCGTATCCCGCTCCCGGACAGGAAGCCGCAGCTCAAGCAGGAGATGTCGATCTACCGGGACCGGCAGGTCTGGCTCTCCGTCGTGATCACGGCGCTCGCGGCCGGTGGTGTCTTCTGTGCGTTCAGCTATCTCTCGCCACTGCTCACGGACGTGGCGGGGCTGGGCTCGGGCTGGGTGCCGTGGGTACTCGGGCTGTTCGGCGTCGGTGCGCTGATCGGTACGACGATCGGCGGCCGGGTCGCGGACGCGCACCTGTTCGGGGTGCTCCTGAGCGGGATCACGGCGTCCACGGTCTTCCTGGTGGCGCTGGCCGTGTTCGCCTCAAGCCAGGTCGCCGTGGTCGCGCTCGCCTTCCTGCTGGGCCTCTCGGCGTTCTTCACGGCCCCCGCGCTCAACGCCCGCATGTTCAACGTGGCGGGCGCTGCCCCGACCCTGGCCGGTGCGACGACGACGGCCGCGTTCAACCTGGGCAACACGAGTGGCCCGTGGCTCGGCGGCACGGTGATCGACGCGGACTTCGGTTTCGCGGCGACGGCGTGGGCGGGGGCCGCGATGACGGTGCTGGCGCTGGTGGCGGTGTTCTTCTCGCTCCGGCTGCACCGGGGGTCGGGCGCCCCCTCCCGCCTGGTCGCCTCGGCGAAGTCCACGAGGGACGCGACGGACGCAGCAGGTGCGGCCCCCCTCGGCCCCGCCGCCCTGGCCTCCCCCGACAGGATCTGACCCCTCCCCCAACGCGCGCACCCCCGCGGCCCGCCCCCGCTAACCCGGCGCGGGCCGCCCCTTCGGCCTGCGCAGGCCCGCCGCCGTGAGGCGCCGCACCAGTTCCTTCGACCCGATCTCCCGCGCCCCGGCACGCACGGCCTGCGCGTACCGCGACGCGGGTACGTCGTAGTGGTCGCGCTCGAAGGCGCGCGGCGGGCAGCCGATCGAGGCCGCGAAGGTGTGCAGTTCGTCGAACGACACATCGCTGACCAGGTGCGACCAGAGCAGCCCGTGCCCCGGCCAGTCCGGCGGGTCGATGTAGAGCGTCAACGTCGCAGCACCCCGCCCAGCCCGCCCACCGGGGCCACCTGCACGGTCACCTTCGTGCAGACCCAGTGCGGGTCGGAGCCGAGCTCGGGCTCGACGTCGAGCGCGTGCGGGCCGTCCTCGACGCAGACCGGGCACAGGGGCCAGCGGCCGTACTTCTCCAGCAGGGCGTCCTGTACGTCCTGGGCGATCAGACCGACGACGAAGTCCGCGCCCTCTGGCCACTGCTCGACCCACCAGCGCCGGTGCGTCACAGCGTCCTCGACCAGCGAGACGATCTCGGCCTCGGCGACGTCGCCCGCGACAAGATCGGCCATGACGAGTGCCCTGGCCGTGTGCAGCGCCTGTTCCAAGGGGTTCATCTCCATGCAGCCATTGTCCCTCGAAGGAATGGGACCAAAGAGGGGTTGACGACCCATCCCTTTGAAAATATCTTTCAAATGTGACCAATGAAGTGAAGGAAAGTTTCAAGGGTGATTCGCCGCCCGCCCCTGCCGCTCTGGCGGCCAAGGTCCGGACCCTCGCACCGTCCATGACCCGCTCCATGCAGCGGGTCGCCGAAGCCGTCGCGGGGGACCCTGCCGGGTGCGCCGCCCTCACCGTCACCGGTCTCGCCGAGCTCACCGGCACCAGCGAGGCCACCGTGGTCCGCACCGCCCGTCTCCTCGGCTACCCCGGCTACCGCGACCTGCGCCTCGCGCTCGCCGGTCTCGCCGCCCACCAGCTGTCCGGCCGCGCACCGGCCGTCACCGCCGACATCACGGTCGACGACCCGATCGCCGACGTGGTCGCCAAGCTCGCCTACGACGAGCAGCAGACCCTCGCCGACACCGCGTCCGGCCTCGACACCGTGCAGCTCGGCGCAGCCGTCGCCGCCGCGTCGACCGCCCGCCGCATCGACATCTACGGCGCCGGTGCCTCCTCCCTCGTCGGCCAGGACCTGGCGCAGAAGCTGCTCCGCATCGGCCTGATCGCCCACGCCCACGCCGACCCGCACCTCGCCGTCACCAACGCCGTGCAGCTCCGCTCCGGTGACCTGGCCATCGCGATCACCCACTCCGGCTCCACCAGCGATGTCATCGAACCGCTGCGGGTCGCCTTCGACCACGGCGCGACGACCGTCGCCATCACCGGCCGCCCCGACGGCCCGGTCTCGCAGTACGCCGACCACGTACTGACCACGTCCACGGCCCGCGAGAGCGAGCTGCGGCCCGCCGCGATGTCGAGCCGCACGAGTCAGCTCCTCGTTGTTGACTGCCTGTTCATAGGCATCGCGCAGCGCACGTACGAGACGGCCGCCCCGGCACTCGCCGCGTCGTACGAAGCGCTCGCCCACCGCCACAACCCGCGCACCCGCTGACCACCGGACCGCGCACCCCCGCCCGGCCGCTGAGCCGCCCGGCCGCTGAACCGCCGAACCGCTGAACGTACGAGATCGAGAAAGCAGAGCCGCTCTCCATGACCTCACCCACTGACACCGACACCAACTCCGGCGCCGGAGCCACCACCCCCGCCGGATACGGGGAACTGCGCGCCGAGCTCGCCACGCTCACCACCGAGGCGTTCCGCCCGGAGCTCGCCGACATCGACCGGCTGCCCACGCGGGAGATCGCGCAGATCATGAACGGCGAGGACAGCACCGTCCCCGCCGCTGTCGCCGACAAGCTGCCGCAGATCTCCGCCGCGATCGACGCCACCGCCGAGCGCATGGCGCGCGGCGGCCGGCTGATCTACGCGGGCGCGGGCACGGCGGGCCGCCTCGGCGTCCTCGATGCCAGCGAGTGCCCGCCCACCTTCAACACCGACCCGTCCGAGGTCGTCGGCCTCATCGCGGGCGGCCCGACCGCCATGGTCAAGGCGGTGGAGGGCGCCGAGGACAGCAAGGAGCTGGCCGCCGCCGACCTCGACGCACTCGCCCTCACGGAGAACGACACCGTCGTCGGCATCTCCGCTTCCGGCCGCACGCCCTACGCGATCGGCGCCGTCGAGCACGCCCGCGCCCGGGGGGCGCTGACCATCGGCCTGTCCTGCAACGCGGACTCGGCGCTCGGCGCCGCCGCCGAGCACGGCCTCGAAGTCGTCGTGGGCCCGGAGCTGCTCACCGGCTCCACCCGCCTCAAGGCCGGTACGGCGCAGAAGCTCGTGCTCAACATGATCTCGACGATCACGATGATCCGGCTCGGCAAGACGTACGGGAACCTGATGGTCGACGTCCGCGCCTCCAACGAGAAGCTGCGGGCCCGCTCCCGCCGCATCGTCTCGCTGGCCACCGGCGCGTCCGACCAGGAGATCGAGACGGCGCTCACCGCCACCGACGGCGAGGTGAAGAACGCGATCCTGACCATCCTCGGCCAGGTCGACGGTCCCACCGCCGCCACGCTCCTCACTGAGTCGGACGGCCACCTCCGCACCGCCCTCGCGGCCGTACGCACCACCTGACCCACCCGCTCCACGCCCGTACCCCCCCGCACAGCAAGGCACCACGCCCATGGCTACTGAAGACAAGAACCGCGCCACCGCCGCCGCGATCCTTCCGCTCGTCGGTGGCGCCGCGAACGTCAGCTCCATCGCCCACTGCATGACCCGGCTCCGCCTCGGCCTGGTCGACCGTTCGCTGGTCGACGACGAAGCGCTCAAGGCGATCCCCGCCGTCATGGGCGTGGTCGAGGACGACACGTACCAGATCGTCCTCGGCCCCGGCACGGTCGCCCGGGTCACCCCGGAGTTCGAGCGCCTGGTCGACGAGGAACGGACAGCCGCCCCCGTCGTCCACACCTCCGAGGAGCTGGCCGCCCATGGCGCGGCGATCAGGGCACAGCAGAAGGCGAAGAACGCCACCCCGTTCAAGCTGTTCCTGCGCAAGATCGCCAATATCTTCGTCCCACTGATCCCGGCCCTCATCGGCTGCGGCATCATCGCCGGTCTCAACGGCCTGCTGGTCAACCTGGAGTGGCTGCCCGCCGTCACCCCCGCCCTCGCCGCGATGGCCTCCGGCTTCATGGCGCTGATCGCGGTCTTCGTCGGCTACAACACGGCGAAGGAGTTCGGCGGTACGCCGATCCTGGGCGGTGCGGTCGCCGCGATCATCGTCTTCCCGGGCGTCGCCAACATCGAGGCGTTCGGCCAGCAGCTCTCCCCCGGCCAGGGCGGTGTGCTCGGCGCGCTGGGCGCCGCCGTGCTCGCGGTGTACGTGGAGAAGTGGTGCCGCCGCTGGGTGCCCGAGGCCCTGGACGTGCTGGTCACCCCGACGCTCACGGTCCTGGTCTCCGGCCTGGTGACGATCTTCGGGCTGATGTACGTGGCGGGGGAGATCTCCTCCGCGATCGGTACGTTCGCCGACTGGCTGCTGTCCAACGGCGGCGCGGGCGCGGGCTTCGTCCTGGGCGGCTTCTTCCTCCCGCTGGTGATGCTGGGCCTGCACCAGGCGCTCATCCCCATCCACACGACGCTCATCGAGCAGCAGGGCTACACCGTCCTGCTCCCGATCCTCGCCATGGCCGGCGCGGGCCAGGTCGGTGCCGCCGTGGCCGTCTACCTGCGCCTCCCCCGCAACGAGTCGATCCGCCGCACCATCAAGTCCGCCCTCCCGGCAGGTCTGCTGGGGGTCGGCGAGCCCCTGATCTACGGCGTCTCGCTGCCCCTGGGCCGCCCGTTCATCACGGCGTGCGTCGGTGGCGCTTTCGGCGGCGGCTTCGTCGGACTCTTCAACCAGCTCGGCGACACGGTCGGCTCCACGGCCATCGGCCCGTCCGGCTGGGCGCTGTTCCCCCTCCTGGACGGCAACCACGGGCTGGGCTCGACGATCGCGATCTACGCGGGCGGCCTGGTGGCCGGCTACGTCGCGGGCTTCGTCGCCACGTACTTCTTCGGCTTCAGCAAGGATCTCCTGACGGAGTTCAACGTCTCCCAGGAACCGGCACCGTCGAAGATCGCGGCCTCCGGCCCGACGGACCCGACCGACCCCACCCCGGACTCCCCCACGAAGGAACCGGCAGCGGTCTGACCCGGGTAACTCGATCCTTTCGCGACGGAGTTGCCGCATAAAATGATGATCGCCGGGGCAGTCGGCGCGCCATCATCCATGCCTGCGCTTCCCCCCGATGTACGTACACACCGGGGGGAAGCGCATGGCCGGAGACACGAGGCAGACGCCGGACACGGCTCACGCCCCACCACCACCGCAGCCCCCGGCCCCTGAGCCGGCACCAGCCCCCGCGCCCACGCCGGCTCCCACTCCGGCTCCCACTCCGGCGCCACCCGGCCGTCTGCGCCGCGCCCTCCGGCGCGTGGCCGCGCTCGGTGTCGAGCGGAAGATGACGCTCGTCGGCCTGGTCATCGCCGCCGTCGGCATAGCTCCCGTCCTCGCCGGGCCGGTGTCCGCGGCCTGGAAGGCGGCCTTTCCGGATGACGCGGTCGTCCTGGACACGGCCCAGGAGAACGATCCCTGTTTCAGCGACTGGATCCTGCGCCGGGGCAACGCCGCTCTGGAAAGCAAGCTGGAGAGCGGCGACGAGCGCCAGTTCACCCGCTGGGAACGGGAAGGCCGCATCGTGCACTGGCAGAGCGTCGCCGCCCAGGTCACGGTCCACGGCAATACGAGCAAGGCCGTGCAGATCCGCGACGTGACCATCACCGTGACCGACCGCAAGGGCCCGGCGGCCGGGAAAAAGGCCGTACGGCAACGCGGCTGCGGAGGCGGGAACTTCATGGTTCCCGAAGCCATCGCCGTCAACCTCGACGCCATCGCCGTGGGCCGTTCGGTCTCCGTACTCCGTCTCCAGAACAGCCCCCGGCAGGAGGAGGCCGCCAGGACGGGCCCGCTGTACGGAGTGCCCATCCGGCTCCCCAAGACCGTCACCGAGGACGACTTCTACTCCTTCTTCCTCATCGGCACGACCGAGCGTGCCGACTGCTCCTGGAGGGCCGAGATCACCTGGTGGGACGGCAAGGAGACCCGGACCGCACGCGTCGACAACAACGGCACCCCGTTCCGCGTCTCGTCCGGACCCGCATGAGACTTCGCCGATCCCCCCTCGTCCCGGTCTGCGCAGCCGTCGCGCTGGTGCAGGTCTGCGGCATCCTGCCCGCCCAGATCGACTGGGCCGACAACCTGCCGCTGCCGCCCGCCTACCCGGGCGAGGGACCACCGGGCGCCGAGCTCGGCGCACTCGACGCCCTGCGGCTGCTGACCGTCTCCCCCACCTGGCTGTACGGGGAGTACACGGCAACACAGGGCGTGTTGCACGAAGCCGGCTGGCTCGCGCTCTTCCTCCTCGTCCTGTGCGTGGCGGCCTCCGCCGCGGCCCGTCGTATGAGCTCCGTTCCACGCGACCGCCTGCACCTGCCGGTGGCCCTGTTCGTCCTCGCGGCACCGGCCTCGCTCGCCACGCTCCTGATCCTCCGGCTTCCGCGGCTGACCGGCTCCGGCAGCGGCGAGCTGCTGGCCCAGACCCTCCAGGACACGCGCGTCGGCGCCCCGCACACACTCCTCCTCGCACTGGTCGCGGCGCAGACGGCCGCCGTGCACCGCATCGCCACGGCTCCCGGCCCCGGTTCCGTCCATCCGCGCCGGGTCGCCCTCTTCCACCTGGCGTCCTGGCGCGGCCCCAAGGGCTCGCTCCCGCGCCGTATCGGTATCTCCGCCGCCACGGGGCTGGCCTGCTGCGTCGTCTTCACCGTCCTCGACTCGCAGGCGGCCCTCGGTGCCGCGCAGAACATCGCCGGACTCTGGTGCCTGGACACACCCGACCGCTCGTACTGCACCTACAGGCTCGGCCGGGCGGCACAGCACACCCTCCCCCAGCACGACGACGCGATGTACGCGACGGGCCGCGCCGTCTTCCCGTACGCGCGCCTCTACGGCTACCAGGCGTGCTTCCTGCTGTCCTCGGCCGCCTGTTACGCCCTCCTGACGAAGCGCGGTCTGCGCGAGCGCGCGGCGACTCCGGTCGCCCTGCTGATCCGCACGACGGCCTGCTACACCGCCGGAACGGTGATGTACGGAGCGATCCTGACGTACGGACTCCTGCTGACCGAAGAAGGTGGCGGCGATCTCGCGACACGGATGAACATGGCTCTCCCCCTCCTGCTCCACCCGGCCGGTCTGCACCACGCGCTGCTCGGCGCCCCCGTAACAGCGGTCCTGCTCACCACCACGGTGATCCTGACCCGCCGCCTGAGAACCCGTCGGGCCGCGCCGGCCCCGGCCCCGGTGCCCGCACCGGAAAGAAATTCGACCCAATAGCGAGCAGGTGGTGTAGGGAATTCGTTCGGGGGCAACAGAAGCCCTGGAGGTTGATATCAATGGTTCCCCTGCTTCTCGTTCTTCTGCTCGCCCTGCTCCTTTTCGGTGCAGGATTCGCACTCAAGGCACTCTGGTGGATCGCGGTAATCGTGCTGGTGGTGTGGCTGATAGGTTTCGTCGTTCGCCCGGCCGCGAGCGGCGGCAAGCGTGGCCGCTGGTACCGCTGGTAGACGCCATCCACCAGAACTGATGCGGGCGGTCCCGGACATCACTGTCCGGGCCCGCCCGCATTTTCTGCGCCAGCCGGCGGAAACACATCAGAACGAACAGGTGTGAGGCCCCGACATCCGGGCACGCGATAGATGTGAGCGGCTCTCACCACCCTTTCGGTGGGGGTCCACACGCCGAATTACGTCTTCTGGAAAGGAGCCAAGAAATGAGCGACAACCTGTGGGGTTACCAGCCTACGAGCGGTCACACCGAGGGAGCCGATCTGACCGGATATGCGGTCGAGGCAACTGACGGAAGCATCGGCAAGGTCGACAAGCACTCCGACGAGGTCGGCTCGGCCTACCTCGTCGTCGACACCGGAGTCTGGATCTTCGGCAAGGACGTCTTGCTGCCTGCGGGCACGGTCCGGGGCATCGACACGGAGACCCGGAAGGTCTTCGTCGACCTGACGAAGGACCAGATCAAGGACTCCCCGGAGTTCGACAAGCACAAGCACACGGATGACCCGGCCTATCACGAGCAGATCGCCGGCCATTACGGCAGCTACCGCCTGATGTGACCTGGCGCGCGCCCCGAGATGCGGCGGGCCCGACCCTGAAGAGGGGTCGGCCCCGCCGTCCGGCTGTGCGCGCCCGGCCGCCCGAGCCGGATCGCGCCCTCGGTGAACTGCGGCTGCCGCACCCTCCGTCTCACTCTCTGCCCGGCCACGGGAAGCCGAGCTCCTTCGCCTGCCCGGGGCTGCCGGCGCACACCCTCGCGTACGCCTTGGGGTCCTCCTCGGTCAGCCGTCGCAGCGCGGCGGCGGCCTGTACCTCGGCCGGTCTGCCGTCGTCCGGCAGGACCCAGCGGAACTGGAGGGCATCCCTGAGCGTGTCCGCTGCGGCGAGCCCCGGTGCGTACCAGAAGGTCACCACGGTGGTGTCCGGCTCCTCGTAGCCGCTGCTGATCCAGCCCCGGCGGGCGTCCCACCGATGCAGGATCTCCGGCCGTTCCGTCAGCCCCGCACCGATCAGCCGCGCGATGGTGCGGGCCGGCCAGGACCACGAATCGTCGGCCTCCGCGCGAGCAACCTCGGCGTCGTAGGCGACGGCGTCGAAGCGGTACGCGGGCAGCGCGGGCGCTTCCCGCGTCGCACCCGGCACGTACGGTGGCCGCCGCCAGCCCTCCCACACCACCTCGTCACCCTCGCGCCTGACGGTGACGCGGAGCGCGCCGCAGCACCCTTCGGCGCAGTACGCCTCCGCGAGCATCACCTCGCGCGACCCGGAGCCCGCCCGCAACTCACCTCCGTCCAGCAGGACTTCAGGGTTACGGACGCCACCCCGGGAGAAGACCGCCGGAACCAGTGGCCGCCCGTCGACGAGAATGCGGGTCTCGACAGGCTCCCGGTCGACCGGGTCGCCGGCCACCACCTCGATGCGCAACCGCCCCGCGACGGCCGGAAGCCCGAAGGGCTTTCGCCCGGTGCGCCGTATCCATCCGGCCCGCAGCCGCTGATCCGCATCACCCCCGGCGGCATCCACCACCGCGACCCAGCGGGGTTCGGCCAACAGCCGCCCCAGCGAGGCCAGCAAAGCCTCCCTGCGCCCCGGAGACCAGTCGAGCAACACGGCGACCCCGCTGCTCAGCCCGATGGCGAGCGCGAGCAGGGTGGCATGGTGGTCGAGCGTCGGCGGCAGCGCACCGGCCCGCCCGACGACACGCTCGTACACGCCGACCGCGTCCTTGTACGCGAGGAGTTCGGTCGGCGCGTCGTTCGCGCAACCCATCCGGACGAGCAGCCTGGCGGCCCGCGCCGTGAGCGCCGTATCGCCGGGATACCGGTCCAGGAGATCAGCCAGCTGGGCGGCCTCCGCGATCCGGCGGGCCGGCGCGTTGGAAAGGAAGCGGGGCCCGGTGGGGAAGCCGACGAGCTGCGTACGAATGACCTCACGCTCCCCCGACCACAAGGCCCCGACGAGCGGCAGCAGTTCCTCGTACGCGGTGCCGTGAACGAGCCACGTGGCCGCTGCGGACCGGCGATCGAGCCGGTACAGCGCCTGGACCGCCGGACCCGTCAGCTCCCGGAACAGCCCGAGGACGGAGAGATACGGGATGTCCTCGGGTTCACCGAGGCGGACGAGCAGATAGAGGCCGACGGTGACAGCGGGCGCGGTCGTTCCGCTCCGGGTCAGCTCCCGCGCCAGCGCACGGGCCGCCTCACGCTCCCCGTCCGGCAGCGGCAGCGTGGCAACAGCCAACCTGATCACGTTCGCGCTCCGGAGCCGCACACCGAGCTGGTCGAGACGGCGGTGCACGGTGGCGGAGTCGCAGGGCAGGGGATTCAGCGCCTCCCGAACGGCGGCGGCCAGCTCCTTCCTCGGAAGCTGGTCCTTGTCCGGCCGGGACGGCTGCGACAGTACGAACCCCCGCCGCGCCGGAACCCCGTGCGGGGCCTCGCGCAACAGCAGCAGGGCACGGTCATGAAGAGCGAGCGGGAGGGCGAGCGCGTCGCGCTCCTCCTGGGCGCTCAACGGGCGGGGTGGGACTCGATTCCATAGGTCATACCCGCAGCCTGCCAGGCCGGCCGGTGTCCGTCGAGCGAGTTCGAGCGCGTCGAGCAGCGGCCGGTCGAGCAGTGGTCAGAAGCTGAAGCGGGGGGTACGCCGCCGGCGGCGGCTCGTATCCGGCACAATCCCGGCTCATGGTGACCCACCCTGATCCCACCGTTCTCTATCCCGACGTCGCAGCCCGAGGCAGCCTGGGCGCGGCGCTCCGAGCCGAGGCGGAAGAGGGAGGCTTCGTCCTGCCCCTCACGGCTCTGGAGTCCGGTTCCCTGACCCACGCCATCGTCAGGAGCACGCTGCCGCACCGCCGCCCCCTGCACGTCAACGGAGGATCGTTCGAGCGACAGTGGTCGATCTGGGGTACGGATTCCCACCAGGACGTGGCACTCGTCAAAGGCGACACCGACGATCTCGCGCAGGTCGCCGGGGCGGCGCTGGCCTGGCACGAAGGGGAGCCGTTGAGCGACATCCCCCTGGCCGCCCCGTTCGCACAGCTGACGGGCCGCTTCGAGGTTCCTGACAGCGACCCCGTGCGCATGGTCGCTTCCGAGTGGCAGCTCATGCGCACAGAGGCGACCGAACCGGAACGGCCCTGGCATGCCAGTCCGGCACTGGTCGAGGCGGCACATGCCGAACCGGCGCTGCGGGGCCTCTACCCCTACACCAGCCACCGGGTGCTGCGCTTCTCGACGGCCACCCGCCCAGGTCTGTCCGACGTCGGGCTGTGCCTGATCGAGCATGACGTCGATCAGTTCGTGGTCAGCACCGACTTCCTGGGCAGGAACGTCCTCGCCCGAGCAGCCACCGCACAGGAGGCGGTGGCGGCTGCCGTGCGTCACCTGCCGCCCGGCCTCGGTCCCGTCACGCTCGGTTCCTGAGCGCTTCTCAGCCGTCGGCCCACGCCCTCACCGCGGCAACTGTCCCTCCCGGTTGATCTCCGTCACCCGGGCCCGCAGCACCACCCCCGGTGGCGCCGGCCGGACGAGGTCCGGCGGACAGTCCCACTCGGCGCCACCACCCGGGGGACGCAGTTGTACGTACGGTCCGACGCGCCCCATCACACGTCCCACCCGCCCGTCGCGCGCGTCCACGGCGAACGACCCGGGCTCCGGCGTACACGGCTCAAGCGCCTCACCTGTCACGGGCGGCAGCCTTCTCCTCCAGGACCTCGCTCAGCCGCTGCGCCGTATCGAGGTTGCAGCAGCCGAGGTCGACCAGCGGCGACGGCTCGTTCCCGGCACACGACACGGGGTCGATCCGGAGCGACGGCAGTTTCACGCCCACCGCCGCGAGACCTTCCCTCAGCCGGTCCACGGCATCCTCCGCCATCCGCACCCTGCCCGCCGCCGCCCGGCGCCGCTCCGTCGCTGTCATGCCGTTCCACCTTCCACGCTGAGTAATGGGAATACCTACCCAGAGTGTCCAACGCATGGCTAGCCTGGAAGAGGCGCTGTTCCAACAACCGCACGTGTGTCACAGGGAGTTGCCATGCCAGGTCCCCGGAAGCTCGACCCCTCCTCCTCGCCCCGCGCACTCCTCGGTGCGGAACTCCGTCACCGACGGGAGCGAGCGGGCCTCTCGCAGGACGAGCTCGGTGCCCCGCTCTTCGTCAGCGGCTCGTTCATCGGGCAGTTGGAGATAGGGGTACGGCGGATGCAGTTGGACCAGGCGGAGAAGCTGGATGAAGTCCTGGGCGCGGACGGCTTCTTCGTCCGGAACTGTGCGGCGCTGAGGAAGTCCAAGTACCCGGACCACTTCGCCGAGGCGGCGGAGGCGGAAGCACGAGCCGAGGCCATCAAGGAGTACGCGCCGCTGCTGATCCCGGGGCTCTTGCAGACAGAGGCATACGCGCGGGCGGTGTTCCGGGCGTATCAGCCAACTGCCGTCGAGGACGTGATCGACGAACTGGTGGCAGCGCGGCTGGAGCGTGCTCAGCTGCTGCGCGATCCAACAAAGCCCATGTTGTGGGTGGTTCTGGATGAGGCGGTGTTGCGCCGCATGACCGGTGGACCAGCCGTGATGACGGAGGCTCTCCGCCACCTAGCCGCACTGATCCTGCAACATCGCATCATCGTGCAGATCTTGCCGTTCTCGGAAGGCGGACATGCGGCCATGGGCGGTGGCCTCAAACTGATGACCTTCCCAGACGCGCCTTCCCTCTCCTATCTGGACGGACTCGGGTCGGGCCAACTTCTGGACGATCCACTCGCGGTCAAGAAATACGAGTTGACCTACGATCTCCTCGTGTCCAGCGCCATCTCACGGGTGGCGTCCCTGGCCTTGATCGAGTCCGTGGCGGAGGATTACGCCCATGAAGCTCAGCAGCTCTGACTACAACCTGTCCACAGCGATTTGGCGCAAGTCCTCGTACAGCGACGGGAGCGGCGGCAACTGCCTCGAAGTCCTCGACGGCGTCCCCGACGCCGTCCCCGTCCGGGACTCCAAGGTGACCGACGGCCCGGCGCTCGTGTTCCGGACCGACGCCTGGACCACGTTCGTGAGCGGCCTCAAGCGCGGCTGACCCTCGCGGAGGACTGGGGATACAGGGCGGCGTCCCCCGCCCTGTATCCCTCGTCGGCCTCGGGTGCCTGCATACACTGCCGGACATGGCATGCCGCATCAGTGAGTTGGTCATCGACGCCGCAGACGCCGACCTGCTCGCCGCGTTCTGGAGCGAGGTTCTCGGATACGTCGAGCTCGGCCGGGAAGACGACGGAAGCATCGAGATCGGGCCGCCCGACACCGGCTTCGGCGGCCCGCAGCCCACCCTCGTCCTCAGTCCCAGCAGCGACCCGCGGCCCGAGAAGCTCCGACTGCACATCGACGTCAGCCCCACCGACCGCGATCAGGGCGCAGAGCTGGAGCGGCTGCTCGCTCTCGGCGCCAGACCCGCCGACGTCGGCCAGACCGGCACCGAGAACTGGCACGTCCTGGCCGACCCGGAAGGCAACGAATTCTGCCTCCTGCACGCCCCGGTCCAGCCCCTCTGACCTCTGCGTCCTGGCCGCCCCCACGGGCCTGTCCGGCGGAACATGCCGGACAGGCCCGAGGTCCCGAGGAGGAGCTCAGCGCTTGAGCGTGAAGGTGAAATCACCGGAGAGCTTGCCGCTCAGCCGGACGGCCGAAACGAGTTTCCCCTCCGTGATCAGCCTTTCGGCCTCGGCCCGCGAAAGACCGCAACCTTCGGCGATCAGCCGCACCGGCCGGACAGGTATCCGCGCCGCGAAGCGGACCGAGACGTCGATCACCTCGAGGTCCAGGTGATCCGATCCGCCGGTGTCGAGGCGCCAGGCGTTGTCCCAGTCGAGAGCGATGCGATTACGCCGCTGCACGACCGGGTCCTGGAGCAACTCGGCTGTCAGACCGAGATCGTTGTCGTGCAGCCGGTCCAACAGCTCAGGTCGTACGGAGCGCACGTTGATCCGCTCCAGGACCGTGATCTTTGCCGTTTCCCCGCAAGCGGTACAGAGCGCGAGGAGCCAGGCGTCGATGAGTTTGTGGTTGGCGTTGACGCGAAATTTACCGCTTGCCCGGAAGCGCTCGGACGCGCACGCGTGGCAACGGCGGAGAACGAGAGGTAGGCAGGTGGGAGCACAGAAGATGCCACAGCTCCGCCCGCGCGCTGTCCGACCGGTGATCAGCATGCCCGGCGCCGCTTCAGGTTCCGCTCCAGAATCGCCCGGAGCCGGTCCACGACCGCAGGGTCCTGGGCCCCGCGCTTGGAGGGTCAGGGGCTTGTGAGGATGACGAGTTGCTGGGTCGCACGGGTCATCGCGACATAGCGGTCGACCGCGCCCTCGATGCCCTCGCCGAACGACTCCGGGTCGATGAGGACGACCAGATCGAATTCCAGCCCCTTCGACAACGACGGGGTGAGCGACCGGACGCGGGACGTCGGCCGGAAGGCGGGGTCGCCGATGACGCAGGCGATCCCGTCGGCATGGCCGTCGAGCCACGTGTCGAGGATCGAGTGCAGATCCGCGGCGGACCCGTGGATGACGGGGAGGTCGCCGTTGCGGATGGAGGCCGGCACGTTGGCGTCCGGGAGCACGGCACGGATGACGGGCTCCGCCTCCGCCATGATCTCCGCGGGAGTCCGGTAGTTGATGCTCAGGGAGGCCAGGTTGATCCGGTCGAGCCCGACTCGCTCAAGCCGCTCCTGCCACGACTCCGTGAAGCCGTGGCGGGCCTGGGCGCGGTCCCCGACGATGGTGAAGCTGCGGGACGGGCAGCGGACCAGCAGCATCTGCCATTCCGCGTCGGTCAGTTCCTGGGCCTCGTCAACGACGACGTGCGCGAACGGACCGGCGAGCAGGTCCCGTTCGGTGTCGGGCGATGCGCTTCCGTCGACCAGGGTGTCCTTGAGGTCCTGGCCGCGCAGCATCGTCAGCGCGCCTTCGCCGTCCGTGTCGGTTTCGATCAGGACGTCGATGACCTTGGCCATCTGCTCGCGTTCGGCGGCGACCGCGGCGTTGTGCCGACGTCTGCGGCGCGAGGTGTCCGGGTCGCCGAGCCGCTGCCGTGCCGCGTCCAGGAGTGGCAGGTCGGACACCGTCCACGCCTGGGCGTCCGCCCGCTGGAGCCGCGACACGTCGTCCCGGTCGAGCCAGGGGGCGCACTTCCTCAGGTAGGCGGGGACCGTCCACAGGTCCCCGACGAGGTCGGCCGCTTCGAGCAGCGGCCACGCGCTGTCGAAGACCGCGAGCAGCTCCCTGTTCTGGTGGAGCGACTTGCGGAGCTGCTCGGCGGTGTCCTCGTCGTCGTGCTTGTCCACCAGGATCGTGAGCAGTTCCTCCCAGATCTGGTCGCGTGCCTCGTTGTGCGGGACCCCTGGTGCCGCGTCGAACGCCACGGCCCAGTCGGCGGCGCTCAGTCGGATGTCATTCCAGTGGGTCGTGACCGTCATGCCCTTGGTGGGCGGCTCCTCGTAGAACCTGACGGCCGTCTCGACCGCCTTCACCAGGTCTGCGGACGACTTCAGGCGGGCCACCTCCGGGTCGGGCTCCACCCTCGCCGCCGCTCCCTCGGTGACGAGGTCCCGCAGGGTGCAGGTCTGCACGCCCTCCTCTCCGAGGCTCGGGAGGACGTCGGCGACGTAACCCAGGTAGGGCTGGTGCGGGCCGACGAACAGCACACCGCCGCGGCGGTGACCGAGGCGCGGGTCGGAGTAGAGGAGGTAGGCGGAGCGGTGCAGGGCGACGACGGTCTTCCCCGTACCCGGACCGCCGTCGACGACGAGCGCGCCGCGCGACCCCGCGCGGATGATGGCGTCCTGGTCGGCCTGGATGGTGCCGAGCACGTCCCGCATCCGCGCCGACCGGTTGCTGCCCAGGCTGGCGATGAAGGCGGACTGGTCGTCCAGCGCGGCGCGCCCGACGATGCCGTCCGAGGCGAACACCTCGTCCCAGTAGTCGCTGATCCGGCCGCGGGTCCAGCGGTACCTGCGGCGGCTCGCCAGGCCCATGGGGTTGGCGTGGGTGGCTCCGAAGAACGGCTCGGCGGCCGGAGAGCGCCAGTCGAGCAGCAGCCGCCGGCCCGTGCTGTCCGTCAGGCCGAGCCGTCCGACGTACACGGGCTCGGAGTCCTCCGCGCCGACCATGTGCCCGAGGCACAGGTCGAGACCGAAGCGGCGCAGTGCGCGCAGGCGAGCGGTCAGCCGGTGGATCTCCACGTCCCGGTCCATCGCCTGCTGGCCCACGCCGCCCGGCGCCTTGCGCGCGGCGGCGAGGCGGTCGGACAGCTCGGCGATCGACTGGTCCAGGCACTCCGCGATGGCCGCGAAGTGCTGCTCGTCGCCGGAGATGAGCGTCGGGTCGGCCTTGGGGACAAGGCGGTCGGGAAGGTCGAACGCGCTGATGGTCGAAGAACGCACTGAGTGAATCTCCCGTTTCCGCAGGTTCTGGGCTCAGCGAGCGATTCTGGGGCATGACCGGGGCCTTGCCGCAAGCCCCCCTGTGCGCTATAAGTTGAAAGTGGAAAGAGGTGGGTACTCCCTCTTCCTCCTCGCCCTACTCGGAATCCAGGGCCTCTCGTACCGCCTTCGCGGTGACCCTCGCGTCGTACCCCTCGGGCACACCCTCGACGAGGATGATGTCACCCTTGATGTGCCGCGAGCGCAGCGGTGCGATCTCCTGGTAGGCGGGAGAGTCCCACCAGGCCCGCGCCTCCGCGATGCCGGGGAAGCCGATCATCACGACATGTCCGGGCCAGCTGCCCTCCATCACCTCGTGCGGCGTCATGTGCACGAGGAAGCGCCCGCCGTACGGCTCGAAGGTGGCGGGGATGCGCTCCATGTACTCGGCGATCTCCGGGTGCGGAGCGGCTTCCTGCAGGTGGGCGATGGCGTAGGCGGTCATGGTGTCCTCCGGGCGGTCGGGCGGTCGGTCTCGGTACGACGAGCCTGGCATTCGAGGACACCGGGGTCGATTACCTGTCGGGTAATGACCGGCTCCCCGACCGCCCCGACGTCATCCCCAGTCGGGTGGCGGCAGACGCCGGAAGGGCTCGCCGAGCTCAGGCGCGCCGGCCGCGATCCGGCGTGCGCGGGGCCAGTGAGGTGGCGCTGGGTGTACGGGCGGCTACGGTGCGGAACGCTGCCGGGTACGGGGCGGTGCGCCGCCCCGCGTACGTCCCCGACGGAACAGGAAGTACCCGTGCCCGTACCCAAGTTCAGCACCGCTCTCGCCTCCGCCGCACTGCTGGTGACCGCGGCCCACGCCCCGGCCTTGGCCTCGCCCGCCCAGGAGGACCCCCGCTTCGCGCTCCGGAGCAACCAGAGCCACCTCTGTCTCGGCACCGACGGTTCGGCACTCGCCATGCGCGCATGCGACGGATCAGCCCACCAGCTGTGGATGGCGAACGACGACGGCCAGTTCGAGAACGTCGGTACGGGGGCCTGCCTGCACAGCGACGAGGCCGGGAGGATCTCCGTCGGGGAGTGCCTGGACCTCCCGCTCCTGACGTGGAAGCCGCACACGCACGACCGGGTCGCCAACGCCGGTACGGGCTTCTGCCTCGCCGCCCAGGATCAGGACATCTCCTCCTCGGCGTGCGGCTCCGACCCGTCCCAGACCTGGACGCTCGTCCACCGCACGGTCTGACGAATCAGCCAAGGTGCGTGTCCCCCAGTGACACCAGCAGCCGCCGCAGCGCTCCGTCCAGCGCTCGGCGGTCCTCGGCCGTCAGCCCCTCCAGCATCCGTTCCTCGTTCGCCACGTGGTCGACCACGGCGCGGTCGACCAGGTCCAGGCCCGCCTCGGTCAGGCGGACGCGGATGGCCCTGCGGTCGGCAGGGTCGGGGTGGCGCTCGATCAGGCCCTTGCGTTCCAGCTTGTCGAGTCGGTTGGTGATCGCGCCGGAGGTCACCATCGCGGACTTCAGTAGGCCGCCGGCGGTGAGTTCGTGCGGGGCGCCGACGCGGCGCAGCGTGGCGAGGACGTCGAACTCCGCGAACTCCAGGCCGTGTTCGGCGAAGATCGGCTTCATGCCTCTGCTCAACAGGTGATCGGCCCGCTTGATGCGGCCCACCAGGGCCATCGCGTCCAGCCCCGTGAGGCTCATGTCCGGCCGCTCGCGGCGCCACTGGGCGCGCAGTTCGTCGATGGCGTCGGTCTCCGTGCCCGGCTGCCGTTCCGCTTCACGCTCGCTCATTCCCGCGCCCCTCCCTCACCCGAGCCAGATCTCTCAACGTTCAGATACTTGACGTTCGCAGACCTTGGGCTCACACTTATCTCAACGTTGAGAATAACAGCGTTGAGGAGAAGTTGAGGGGGAGCGCCATGTCCATCACCAGCACCACACCCAGCACCGGCGGCGACACCGGCACCGGCACCACGTCAGTCGTCTCCACCCCATCCATCGCCGGCCGCGTCCGGCGCCCGGCCGCCCCCCGAGGCCCCCGCACCTCCACCAAGGCGGCCGTGGGGATCGCCGCGCTCGCCGCCATCGGGCCCGCCACCTGGGGCACCACCTACGTCACGACCACCGAGCTCCTGCCCCCCGACCGCCCCCTGCTCGCCGCGGCCCTGCGCGCGCTGCCCGCCGGACTCATCCTGCTCGCCCTCACCCGGCGCCTGCCGCGCGGCGACTGGTGGTGGAAGGCGACGGTGCTCGGGATGCTCAACTTCGGGGCGTTCTTCCCGCTGCTGTTCTTCGGCGCCTACCACCTGCCCGGCGGCGTCGCCTCGACGGTCAGCGCGGTCACGCCGCTGCTGGTGGCCGGCTTCGGGGCCGGAGTACTCAAGATCCGGCCCACCCGCCGTACGTTGATCGCCGGGCTCGTCGGGGTCGCGGGCGTCGGGCTGCTCGTCCTGCGCGGGAACGCCGAGGTCGACCCCGCGGGGATCGTGGCGATGCTGGCGGCCACCGTGCTCATGGCTCTCGCGGTCGTCCTGAGCAAGCGGTGGGGTCGCCCCGAAGGCGTCTCGCTGCTCGCCCTCACCGGATGGCAACTGACCGTCGGTGGCCTGGTGCTGGCACCCCTGGCCCTCACCACGGAGGGCCTGCCCGACCACCTGACCGGCACGAACATCGCCGGGTACGCCTACCTCGGCGTGATCGGCACCGCGGTCGCGTACGCCCTGTGGTTCCGCGGTATCGAACGCCTCCCGGCCTCCTCCGTGTCCTTCCTCGGCCTGACCAACCCGGTCGTCGCCACCCTCGCCGGACTGCTGTTCCTGGGACAGACCCTGACCGCCTGGCAGGTCGGCGGCCTGGCCCTGGTGATCGGCAGCGTCGCGCTCGGCCAGAACCTCCGCCCGGCCGGCCGACGGCGCGCGACACCGACGGCCTGACCCGAGAAGCCACCGCCCCACCCACCGAACCACGCACACACCCAGGGAGCAGATCCCATGCGCATCACCGTCTTCGGAGCAGCCGGAAACGTAGGCAGCCGCGTCGTCACCGAGGCCCTCACCCGTGGCCACGAGGTCACCGCCGTCGTCCGCGACGCCGCCCGCTTCGCCACCCTGCACCCCGCCGCCACCCACCGCACCGGCGACGCCGGAGTCCCGGACCAGGTGGCGGAGCTGAGCGCCGGACAGGACCTCGTGGTCAACGCCACCAGACCGGCACCCGGCCACGAGGCCGAACACGCCGCGATCAGCCGGGCGTTACTGTCCGGCCTCGCCGGCACCGGCGTCCGGCTGGTCGTCGTCGGCGGCGCCGGCAGCCTGTCGGTGCCCGGCACCCGGGGCGTCCTCGCGAGCGACGACCCGGCCTACGTCCCCGCCGCCTGGCGGCACATCGCCCTGGCCTCCAACGCCCAGTACGACGCCGTCCGCACCGCGGCGACCGACGTCGACTGGACGTACCTGAGCCCGTCCGCCCTCCTTGAGCCGGGCCGCCGCACCGGCACCTTCAGGCTCGGCACCGACGAGCTCCTGGTCGACGCCGACGGCAACTCGGCCATCTCCATGGAGGACTTGGCGGTGGCGCTCCTGGACGAGGCCGAAGACCCCAGGCACCACCGCACCCGCTTCACCGCCGGATACTGACGGGCGGCGTCAGTGGGCCGCCGAGTTCCTGATCACCTCGAACAGGCTGGTGAAGCTGTCGTCGCCCCGACCGGCCGCCATGCCGCGCTCGAAGTGCTTCAGGACCGCGGCGGGCAGCGCCGTGTCGACGCCCGAGTCCTTCGCCGTGTGCACGATGTGGTCCACGCTCGCCACCCCCATGGCCAGTCGGTCCACTTCGCCCCGGTGGTCCCCCGTGTCGATCCTCGGTGTGTAGTACGCCAGGAAGTCCGGCATCGTGGCCATCGTCGACGACGCGTACGGCAGGATCTCCGCGGCGGTGATGCCGTTGGCCTCCGCCAGCGCCAGGGCGTGCAGCCAGCTCAGCGCGGACGTCCAGAACATGTCCATCTGGATCTGGTAGAACAGCGCCGCGAGCCCCGGGTCCTCACCGCGGTAGTCGGTGCCGGTGAGGACCTCCAGCGTTTCCCGGTGCGCCTCGAACACCTCTTTCGGGCCGCTGTAGAAGGTGGAGGAGTCGCTCTGCCCGATACCCGCGGGTGACGCCTGCACCCCACCGGTCAGGTACTGCGCACCGTGCCCCGCGGCCCACTTCGCCGCCTCCCGGGCCTTCTCCGGCGTGTCCGAGCTGAGGTTGACCAGGACGCGGCCGGACAGCGCGTCGGTGGCCGGTTCGAGAATCGCGTACATCGCGTCGTAGTCCGTCAGACTCAGGATCACCAGCTCACTGGCGGCCACCGCCTCACCGGCCGTGCCGGCCAGGATCACGCCCTTCACCACCAGGTCGTCGGCCTTGCTCGCGGTCCTGTTCCACACCGTCACCCGATGCCCGCGCTCCAGGAACGCCTCCCCCATCGCCCTGCCCATCGGGCCGAGTCCGATCACGGTCACTGCTGCGTGCTTGCCCACGAGAACCTCCTAGAACGAACGCTCTATCTAGTCAGGAACGTAGCACAGCTAAAACGAACGCTCCATCCGGTAGATTTGTGGAGTGAAGACCAAGCCGACAGACGCAGCGACCCCCCTCGGCACCCGGGAGCGGATCGTCCGGACGACCTCGACGCTGATGCAGCGCCAGGGGTTCGACGGCACCGGGATCAAGCAGATCTCCCTGGAGGCCGGGGCCACCCTCGGCTCCGTCTACCACTTCTTCCCGGGCGGGAAGCAGGAGCTGGCTGTCGCGGCCGTGCACCACGGGGACCACGAATTCGCCGGCCTCCTGCGCGAGATCCTCGACAGCGAGGAAGACCCGGCCCGGGCGGTCATCGCCTGCACCCGGAGTCTCGCCGAAGGGCTGCGCGCCTCGGACTGGATCGACGGCTGCCCGGTCACCGCCACCGCACTCGGGACGGCGGGCCGCTTTCCCGACATCCAGCGGGCCGCCGCCGAGGCGTTCGCCCGCTGGCAGTCCATCGTCTCCGAGAAGCTGCGCGGCGCGGGCATTCCCGACGACGACGCGAACGACCTCGCCGCGACGGTGATCAGCACGCTGGAAGGAGCCGAACTCGCCGCGCAGGTCTCGCGGGACGCCCGGCCACTGGAGGTCGCGGGCCGTCACCTGGCCCAGCTGATCACACTTCACCGGAATCCGCCCGGGGCTCAAGGGGCGAGCTCCGAGCGCTCTTAACAAGGATGGGGTGGACGGGTCAGTTGTCCCACCCACCCACCCTGCCCGGCGAGTTGACTTTTCGTGACCGACTTGCCACGGATGGTCATCACGCTCTAGCGTGCGTCCGAGACGACAAAAAATCGACCCCCGCCGGGTGCTGGCACACCTGACAGGGGTCTGACCACAAGGATCGGAATCAGCGACCCCATGGCTGACGCCCAGCTTAGTGCCGCCCCCTGCGCCCCGCACGTATCCCCGCCCGCAGCCCCGCACCCGATGGCCAATCCGGGCTACGGCAAGCGCTCGGCGCCGTACGAACGCCCCCGCACGGAACGCGACTTCGCGCACCTGCTCCCCCGCGACGCCGCCATCGCCGCCTACGTCGACCGCCTTCCGGACGGCTCGGACATCTCCGTGAAGGCGCTGGCCAAGGTGCTTCCGTACGGGCAGTGCGCCGTACGGACCACGCTCAACCGCCTCCAGGAGGCCGGACATCTGCGCCGGGGCAGCGAGTGCGTCGCCACCGAGAGCGCCCTGCTCTGGGTGACCCGGACGTTCTTCTCGCGGACCGCACGCGACGATGCCTGGTGGGCCGCGTTCGCCCAGGGCGACGTACCGAAGGAGCAGCAACGGCCCACCCGCTCCAGGGCGTTCATCCTGCTGGCCTCGCTGGGCCGGGCCGCACCCACCCTGACACTCTCCTCGGCCGACTGCGCGGACCTGGAACCGCAGGTCAGCGAGTGGTTCGAGCGCGGCGCCACGGAAGCGGAACTCCTCCACGCCCTGACCGCCGGCCTGCCCACCCCGGTCCACCACGCCGCGTCACTCCTCCGCAGGCGCCTGCGGGACAAGATGCCACCCGAACGAGTCACTCCGGCGCACCGGACGGTCCTGCGCACCCTGGAATGCAGCGAATGCCGCGCCCCCGGCACCCCGGAAGCCCTCATCGGCGGCCGCTGCGCCCCCTGCCGAGGCACCGAACCTGACGCACACTTCGGACCACCCGGCGCCGTGCAGGCCCCCCAGGTGCGAGAGCGCATGAGCAGCGTCCGGGCAGCAGTGGTCCCCAGGTCGGAGCGGACATACCGATGACCGTGCAGCTCATCCGGAGCGAAATCCGGGCACGATGGAAGGGAGGAGGCGAAGCCATGACCCCCAGCACCGCCGACCGCCCTGACATGTCCGTCGAGGACTTCGAGGAGCTCGCCCGCCGCGCCCCGGAAACGGTGACGCTCGAATTCATCAACGGAAAGCTAAGGGTCAAGCCCGTGCCGGACGGCGACCACGGAGCAATCTTCATGTTGCTCCTGCGGCAGTGCATGCGGCACCGCCCCGATCTCGATCTTCACCCTGAGCAGGGCCTGCTGATGGACGCCTACCGCAAGGGTCGCGTGCGCCCGGACGGGACCCTGGCACCGATCGGGCACTTCGCGGGCCAGCCCGAGTGGGCCGACAGCACAGGCGTCCTCATGCTCGTCGAGGTCACGTCCTACGACTCCGGCACCCACCGCCGCGACCGCGTCGACAAGGGCCGCGCCTACGCCTGCGGCGACATCCCGGTCTATCTCCTCGTCGACCGCGACGACGACACCCTCACCGTCTTCAGCGAGCCGAAGGACGGCGTGTACCAGCGACACCCTTCGTACCCCTTCGGCGCCACCGTCCCGCTCCCGGCCCCGGTCGGCATCACCCTGGACACCGACAGGCTCAAGGACTTCGCCCACTGATCAGGACCTGCCGCTCCCGGCACCGCCTCGCACGTGGCGCACGAGCAACGGCCCCGGGCGCACTTCAGAGGACGCCCATGCGCCGACGCATCACCAGGTCCCGCGCCGGAATCCTCTGCGCGGTGCTCGTCATGGCCACCTTCGTCGGGTTCCAGCTGACGTCACTGACCGGACGGGATTCCCCCGATTCCAAGAACTACCTCTCCTACGCCCTCCGGCTGAGCGGGGAGAGCCGCGCCTCGGCCACCGCCCAGGCGATCGACTACACGTGCATCGACGAGGGCGACAGGCCCTTGGTACGGGAATGTGTGCGGAAGCTGACGGCCTCGACCGCGTACTGGACGCGGCACGGCAACACCTCCGGCATGACCGGGCCGTTCCTCAACTCCCGCTTCATGGCGATCTACGAGGCGCGCCCCGGATACCCCCTGCTGCTCGTGCCGTTCATCGCCGTGTTCGGGCTCGTCCTGGGCGTCTGGCTGGCCGGTGTGACCGTCGCTCTGGCGGGCAGCCTCTTCGTCCTGGCCACCCTGCGCGCCGCCGGTGCCAACTGGGCGGCCGCGCTGTGCGGACAGATCCTCTACCTGACGCTGCCAACCGGCGCGATCGCGATGCTCCCCATGGCCGACGGGCTCACCCTGGCCTGCACGGCGGCGGTGGCACTCGGCTGCACGCTGACCTTGAACGGGGAGCGCCGGACAGCCGGGACCGCCCTCGTCACCGGCGGCCTCCTCGTGGCCTTCCTGGCGCGCTACTCCCAGGCGCTCCTGCTGGCCGGCGCCCTCGCGGCGGCCTTTGCCGGGCTCGCCCGGTATCGCAAGCGCCGCAACCGCCCGCCCCGGCCCGCGCTGGACCTCTTCGTCCTGTGCGGCGGCCTGGCGGTCGCCATGCAGCTGACCACGTACGTACTGGGCTGGCCGTCGGGATACGACAGCGCCCAGGACCTCCTGACCCACCATTACCAGCGCCCGGACGTGCCCGACCCCTGGCCCCGGTTCCTCACGGCGGAAGGGACCTTCTGGTCGGCCTGGACGGACCACCAGCTGAAGGAACCGTTACTCCTGATCACCCTGGCCCTGGCCGCCTGTTCCACGCTCCGGCGCCCCACGTACCTCGGCCTGCTCGCCGCCGCGACGGCCGCGGGCGGCGTGCTCAACCAGGCCGGACACCCCAACCTCGACATGCTGGCCGGTCAGCGCCTCATCGTGCTGGTCTGGTTCCTGCCGGTCCTCACGATCCCCCTGCTCCTCACGGCACGCCCCGGAAGGAACTGAGACGGCCCCGGCCCCCGGGACGAATCCCAGGGGCCGGGGCCGGCACCGTACGACTACGGCTGCGACTGCACTACTGATCCGGGAAGGATCAGAAGTCCATGTCACCGCCCGGCATGCCGCCCGGGGCGGCCGCGCCGGCCTTCTCGGGCTTGTCGGCGATGACGGCCTCGGTGGTGAGGAAGAGCGCGGCGATGGACGCGGCGTTCTGCAGAGCGGAGCGCGTGACCTTCGCCGGGTCGATGATGCCCTCGGCGATCATGTCGACGTACTCACCGGTCGCGGCGTTGAGGCCGTGACCGATCGGCAGGTTGCGCACCTTCTCGACGACGACGCCACCCTCAAGACCACCGTTGACGGCGATCTGCTTGAGCGGGGCCTCCAGCGCGAGCTTCACGGCGTTGGCGCCCGTGGCCTCGTCACCGGTCAGGTCGAGCTTCTCGAAGACGGCCGTGGCCTGGAGCAGAGCCACGCCACCACCGGCGACGATGCCCTCCTCGACAGCGGCCTTGGCGTTGCGCACCGCGTCCTCGATGCGGTGCTTGCGCTCCTTGAGCTCGACCTCGGTCGCGGCGCCGGCCTTGATGACGGCCACGCCGCCGGCCAGCTTCGCGAGGCGCTCCTGGAGCTTCTCGCGGTCGTAGTCCGAGTCGGAGTTCTCGATCTCGGCACGGATCTGCTTGACGCGACCCTGAACCTGGTCGCTCTCGCCCGCACCGTCGACGATCGTGGTCTCGTCCTTGGTGATGACGACCTTGCGGGCGCTGCCGAGCAGGTCCAGGCCGGCGTTCTCCAGCTTGAGACCGACCTCCTCGGAGATGACGGTGCCACCGGTGAGGATGGCGATGTCGCCGAGCATGGCCTTGCGGCGGTCACCGAAGCCCGGAGCCTTGACGGCGACGGACTTGAAGGTGCCACGGATCTTGTTGACGACCAGGGTCGACAGGGCCTCGCCCTCGACGTCCTCCGCGATGATCAGCAGCGGCTTACCCGACTGCATGACCTTCTCGAGCAGCGGAAGGAGGTCCTTCACGTTGCTGATCTTGGAGTTGACGATCAGGATGTACGGGTCGTCGAAGGACGTCTCCATACGCTCCATGTCGGTGGCGAAGTACGCCGAGATGTAGCCCTTGTCGAAGCGCATACCCTCGGTGAGCTCCAGCTCCAGACCGAAGGTCTGGGACTCCTCGACGGTGATGACGCCTTCCTTGCCGACCTTGTCCATAGCCTCGGCGATCTTGGCGCCGATCTCGGTGTCAGCAGCGGAGATGGAGGCGGTCGAAGCGATCTGCTCCTTGGTCTCCACGTCCTTCGCCTGCTCCAGCAGAGCGGCGGAGACGGCCTCGACGGCCTTCTCGATGCCACGCTTCAGAGCCATCGGGTTGGCACCCGCGGCGACATTGCGCAGACCCTCGCGGACGAGAGCCTGAGCGAGAACGGTGGCGGTGGTCGTACCGTCGCCGGCGACGTCGTCCGTCTTCTTGGCGACCTCCTTGACCAGCTCCGCACCGATCTTCTCGTACGGGTCCTCGAGCTCGATCTCCTTGGCGATGGAAACACCATCGTTGGTGATCGTGGGCGCGCCCCACTTCTTCTCGAGGACGACGTTACGGCCCTTGGGGCCGAGGGTGACCTTGACGGCGTCGGCGAGCTGGTTCATCCCGCGCTCGAGACCGCGCCGTGCCTCCTCGTCGAACGCGATGATCTTGGCCATGTGAAGTGGTCCTCCCGGACAGGGGTGGATTCTCCGGACCGAGAGGCGCCCGCGACGGACGGCCAGCGTGCTGTGTGGTTCCTTGCCCCACGCAGCCTGCGGGCCTCACCGGCCCGGTCCAAGTTTCTGTCACTCTCACCTGGAGAGTGCTAACGCCAATGATTAGCACTCGACCCCTGCGAGTGCAAGCGTCCCCCTCGGGATGTGGACAACCGGGCGTGCCCGGACGGGGTGCCGGCCGGAGGATGCGCACAGGCGCACGGAGGGCACACGGACGCACGGGGGACGCCCGGACGCATGGACACCCGGACGCGTGGACACCCGGACGCACGTAGGGCCCGTACCCCTGGGGGTACGGGCCCTACGTGCGTGAGTAGTGTCGTTGGCCGACCGCGCCGAGCTCAGCCGACGGCGAGCTTGACCATGTCCGCCTGCGGCCCCTTCTGGCCCTGCGAGATTTCGAATTCAACTCGCTGACCCTCTTCGAGGGTGCGGTACCCGTCCATCTGGATCGCGCTGTAGTGGACGAAAACATCCGCACCACCGTCGACCGCGATGAAGCCGTACCCCTTCTCCGCGTTGAACCACTTGACGGTGCCCTGAGCCATGCCTAACTCCCCTATTACTGGCCCTTGCACAGGACCGCACTTCGCGGGCCCGGGTCAGAACTCACCCTCCGACCGGAGAGGGTGCGTGCGCCGGAACGCGTCGACCGCGGCCGAATGTATCTGCCCAACTGCCCTCTGCAACAGGTCAATCGGACGAGAATTCTGGGCACAACCGATCGCCCCTATATGGGGAATTCATGAGATTCCTGGGCAAGTCGGGCCTGACAAAGGCCACTTATGGCTCAAGGGGGTCGCACACTTTGGCTGCTTCTTATCGCGACCGGGCGCATTCTCATATGCGGGCGGCACAGGCAGCGGAGGGGACTTCCCAACTCTACCGCGCTTAACCATGCAGAATTACCCCCTCCGCTTCTCTCGCGGAGGGGGTAACAGGGATAACGCTGTGAAGCCGGCGGCCGTGCGCGCGCCGGCCCGGCGGTCAGCCTCCGGCGACGGCCGGGATGATCGAGACGCCGGCACCGTCCGGCGTGGCCGCGTCCAGGCCGCCCTCGAAGCGCACGTCGTCGTCGTTGACGTACACGTTCACGAAGCGGCGGAGCTTGCCCTGGTCGTCCAGGACGCGGGCGGCGATGCCCGGGTGGTTCTTCTCCAGGGACGCGATGACCTCGGAGAGGATCGCGCCCTCCGCCGGAACCTCGGCCTGGCCGCCCGTGTAGGTGCGGAGGATGGTGGGGATGCGGACCTTGACGCTCATGGTGGGTGCCTTCCTTCGGTCTCGGGTGATCAGCTGGTGGCGAGGCCGGCGGCGCGGAACGCGTCCAGGCTCGGCCGGATCGTCGCGGTCGCCTGCGAGGTCGCGGCCACCGCGTCGAGCGTCTTGAGACCGTCACCGGTGTTCAGGACGACGGTGGTCAGCGTCGGGTCGAGGAGACCCGCCTCGATCAGCTTCTTCGTCACGCCGACCGTCACCCCGCCCGCGGTCTCCGCGAAGATGCCCTCGGTACGGGCCAGCAGCTTGATCGCGTCGACGATCTGCTCGTCGTTCACGTCCTCCACGGCCCCACCGGTACGGCGGGCGATGTCCAGGACGTACGGACCGTCGGCCGGGTTCCCGATCGCCAGGGACTTGGCGATCGTGTTCGGCTTCTGGGGACGCACGACGTCGTGACCGGCCTTGAAGGCCACCGACACCGGGGAGCAGCCCTCGGCCTGGGCGCCGAAGATCTTGTACGGCTTGTCCTCGACCAGACCCAGCTTGATGAGCTCCTGGAGCCCCTTGTCGATCTTCGTGAGCTGCGAACCCGAGGCGATCGGGATCACGAGCTGGTCGGGCAGCTGCCAGCCGAGCTGCTCGCAGATCTCGTACGCGAGGGTCTTGGAGCCCTCGCCGTAGTACGGACGCAGGTTGACGTTGACGAAGCCCCAGCCCTCGCCGAGCGGGTCGCCGATGAGCTCGGAACAGAAGCGGTTGACGTCGTCGTAGTTGCCCTCGATGCCGACCAGCTCACCGCCGTACACCGCGGCCATGACGACCTTGCCCTGTTCCAGGTCGTGCGGGATGAACACGCAGGAGCGGAAGCCGGCGCGGGCGGCGGCGGCGCCCACCGCACCGGCGAGGTTGCCGGTGGAGGAGCAGGAGAGGGTGGTGAAGCCGAAGGCGCGGGCGGCCTCGACGGCGATCGCGACGACACGGTCCTTGAAGGAGTGCGTCGGGTTCCCGGAGTCGTCCTTGACGAACAGGCCACCGGTGACGCCCAGTTCACGGGCGAGGTTGTCGGCCTTGACCAGCTTGGTGAAGCCGGGGTTGATGTTGGGCTTGTCCGCGACATCGGAGGGGACCGGCAGCAGCGGCGCGTAGCGCCAGATGTTGTTGGGTCCGGCCTCGATGCGCTTCTTCAGCTCGTCGGGAGAGCCGCTCGGCAGGTCGTACGCCACTTCGAGCGGCCCGAAACAGGACGCACAGGCGAAGAGGGGACCGAGCTCGAAGCGCTCGCCGCACTCACGGCAGGAAAGCGCCGCGGCGGGACCGAGGTCCACAGTGGAAGGGGTGTTCGTCAGTTCAGTCTGCACAGCCATGCTGGCGGAGGCCCTTTCTCCTCATCTTCCTCATGGCGAATTTCGCCACAAGACGGATTTGGCACCTTCCCCACCGTGACCTCGCGGTCGATGGGGGGGTTGCCGGGACTTCAACGGGCCGTTCCCTCAGTCCCTCTGGATGAGCGCTGTGGCGCTGGATCACCGATCCAGGCGTTTGTCGGCGGGCGACCCCGAGATGCGAGGGCCGTCCGCGTTGTTCAAGACTGTAACCGAAGCCTCGGACGGTTGAGAGAGTCGTCCGAACCGCGAGATGGATCACACGCAGGGAGATTCGACCGTGATCGAAGAGGTGGAACGTTGGCTGACCAGGCGTTCCTGGTCGGCCGCCGATCGTCCGCTGGATCGTCTCGCGGCCGCCAGGACCCGGGACCCACGCCGCGGCAGCATCAGCGTCGTCCTGCCCGCCCTCAACGAGGAGGCGACGGTCGGCGACATCGTGACGACGATCCGGCGCGAGCTGATGGAGCGCGTGCCGCTGATCGACGAGCTGGTGGTCATCGATTCCGGATCGACGGACGCGACCGCGCGGGTCGCCACGGAGGCGGGCGCCCGGGTGGTGCACCGGGACGCGATCCTCCCCCGAATACCCGCCATCCCCGGCAAGGGCGAGGTCCTGTGGCGGTCACTGCTGGTCACGAGCGGTGAGATCGTCTGCTTCGTCGACGCGGACCTGAAGGACTTCTCCGCGGACTTCGTCTCCGGGACCGTCGGGCCGCTGCTCACCGATCCCTCGGTGCAGTTCGTGAAGGCGATGTACGACCGGCCGCTGGGCAACACCGCCGGTCAGGGCGGTCGTGTCACTGAACTGGTCGCACGGCCCCTGCTCAATCTGCACTGGCCGCAGCTGGCCGGTTTCGTCCAGCCGCTCGGCGGCGAGTACGCGGTGCGGCGCTCCCTGCTCGAACAGCTGCCCTTCCCCGTCGGTTACGGAGTGGAGCTGGGACTGCTCATCGACTCGCTGCACCTGGTGGGCCTGGACGCACTGGCCCAGGTCGACGTCGGCGTACGCAAACACCGTCACCAGGACGGCCAGGCGCTGGGCAGGATGGCCGCGACGATCTACCGCACCGCACAGACGCGGCTCTCCCGGGGGCACCTGGTGCGACCGGTGCTGACCCAGTTCGAGCGGGGCGAGAACGGCTTCGTGCCGTGCACCCATGCGGTCGATACGGAGGAGCGGCCTCCGATGCGGGACATCGAGGAGTATCTGTCCCATCGCGCGGCGTAACCGGTTCAGTCATAAAAGTTCCCTACATTTCCCTTCTATGGCTTCTTCTCGACCGAGGGCCGCTCTGCGCCGGTGGCGCCGACTGCCCGCATACGCCGCTCCCCTGGCCGTGCTCGGCTCCCTCGTGGCCGGGCCGGCCACCCCGGCACCGGCCGCCGCCGCCCCGGCCACGGAGGTGCCGCGCCCCGCGCACGGCTCCCTGGCCGAGACCGGCGGCAACAGCGAGCGGCTGTGGCTGCTCGGCGGCCTCGGGTTCGCCCTGACCGGGGCCGGGGCGGTCGCCCGCGCGGCGGCGCGCGGCCGGGGACGCGAACGCGACCACGGCTGACCGGCGGGGCGCCAGCCCGCCCAGCCGGGGGCCGTACTCACGTTTGGGGGGTTACGGAAGCGGCTAGGTTCCGGTACATGGTTTCCGAGCACGCTGCCCAGGTTCTCGTCGCGTCCAACCGCGGCCCGGTGTCGTACACCCGGGGCGAGGACGGCTCGCTCACATCGAAACGGGGCGGAGGCGGCCTGGTCTCCGGCCTCAGCGCGGTCGACGACAAGCTGTGGGTGTGCGCGGCCCTGAGCGACGGCGACCGCGAGGCGGTCAGGCAGGGGGTCGCCGAACCGGGCGTACGGATGCTCGACATCGACGCCGCTCTGCACGCCGACGCGTACAACGGCATCGCGAACTCGGTGCTCTGGTTCGTCCACCACATGCTGTACCAGACCCCGTTGGAGCCCGCGTTCGACGCGGAGTTCAGGCGGCAGTGGGCCTCGTACGAGGCGTACAACCGGGCCTTCGCCGAAGCGCTCGCCGAGGAGGCGGGCGAGGGGGCGGCGGTCCTCGTGCAGGACTACCACCTCGCACTGGTGCCGGGCATGCTCCGCGAGCTCCGTGCCGATCTGCGGATCGGGCACTTCTCGCACACCCCGTGGGCACCCGTCGACTACTTCCGCCTGCTGCCCGACGACATCGGGGAGCAGTTGCTGCGGGGCATTCTCGGCGCCGACCGGGCGGCGTTCCTCACCCGGCGGTGGGCCGACGCCTTCATCGGCTGCTGCACGGAGATCCTGGGCGGCACCGGCCGCACCCGGATCGGGGTGCACGGGCTGGGGGCGGACGCGGAGTTCCTGCGCCGCCGCGCGCACGAGGCCGACGTGGACGAGCGGATGGAAGCCCTGCGGGAGCAGGTGGGTCCCGGCCGGCGGACGATCGTGCGGGTGGACCGGACGGAGCTCTCCAAGAACATCGTGCGCGGGCTGCTCGCGTACCGGGCGCTGCTGGCGGAGCACCCGGAGTGGCGCGAGCGGGTCGCCCACATCGCGTTCGCCTATCCCTCGCGGCAGGACCTCGTGGTGTACCGGGAGTACACGGCGGCGGTGCAGACGCTGGCCGACGAGATCAACGCGGAGTACGGGACGCCTGGCTGGACGCCCGTGATCCTGCACGTCAAGGACGACTTCGCGCGCTCACTCGCGGCGTACCGGCTGGCCGACGTGGCGCTGGTGAACCCGATCCGTGACGGTATGAACCTGGTCGCCAAGGAGGTCCCCGTGGTCTCCGACGACGGCTGCGTACTGGTGCTGTCGCGGGAGGCGGGGGCGTACGAGGAGCTGGGCGACGCCTCCATCGTGGTGAACCCGTACGACGTGTCGGCCACGGCCGAGGCGCTGCACCAGGCGCTGTCGATGCCGCACGACGAGCGGGCCGACCGCACGAAGGCACTGGCCGCGGCGGCGACGGCGCTGCCGCCGCAGCAGTGGTTCCTGGACCAGCTAGAGGCGCTGCGCGAGGGCTGACAGGAAACCGACGACGTCGGCCGGGCCGGGCACCAACAGGTCGGCCCGCTCGGCGAGTTCGGGCACTTCGGCGTTGCCGCTGCAGATCAGCAGGCCGGGGATGCCGTCCGGGCCCTCGGTGCGGAGCTTCTCCACGGCGGCGTAGGCGGCGAGGTCGCCGAGGTCGTCACCGGCGTACAGGACGGACTCGGCGTCCGTCTCCCGTACGTACTCGGCGAGAGCGACGCCCTTGTCCATGCCGGGTGGGCGCAACTCCAGGACCAGGCGGCCCGGTTCGACGATCAGCCCGTGCGCGGCCGCGAGCCGGCCCAGGGGCCCCCGGAGCGACTCGAAGGCGGCCTGCGGGTCCTCGGCCCTGCGGGTGTGTACGGCGACGGCCTGTCCCTTCTCCTCCACCCAGCTGCCGTGCCAGGCGCCCGCCTCATGGAGCACACCGGGGAGTTCGGCGCGTACGGCGGCGATGCCGGGGTGGGGGGCGGGGGCATGCACGGTGCCGGAGACGGCGTCCCAGCGTTCGGCGCCGTAATGGCCGAGGACGACGAGGTGATCGAGACCGGGCACCCCCGCGAAGCCGCCGTACCGCACGGCGACGCCGGCCGGGCGGCCGGTGATCACGGCGACGGACGCGACGCGTGGGGCGAGTGCGGCGAGGGCCGGGACGGCGCCGGGGTGGGCGCGGGCCTGCTCCGGGTCGGGGACGATGTCGGCGAGCGTGCCGTCGAAATCGAGGGCGACCACGGCTCGGTCGGGCCGGGCGAGGATCGCGGCGAGACCTTCGCGGCCGGCCGCGGTGGTCGGGGCCGGCAGGTGAACGGGATGACTGCCCATGCGTCGACCCTATAGCGGCAACGGTCTTCCCGGGGCTCAGCCCCGAACCCCTGTGCCCTCTATCGCCCGGCGATTGAGGACCGGGGTGTGGGGCGGAGCCCCGCGACGGAGGCGCACGGTCAGCGGCGGTCGCGGCGGGCAGCCCGTACCGCTCGGAGGCGGTTCACCGTCACCGGGTCCTCCTCCAGCGCCCGCACATCGTCGATCAGCGCGTTCAGCAGCTGGTAGTAGCGAACCGGCGACATCCCGAGCTCCTCACGGATCGCCCGTTCCTTCGCCCCCGGCCCCGCCCAGGAGCGCCGCTCCAGGGCGAGCAGCGCTCGGTCCCGGTCGGAGAGTGGGGGGTCTTCGGTCATATGAACAACCTAATCGGCCACTCGGACACCCGCGCCACCCCACCCGCTCCGCATACCGACGGCTACTCCGCCTGCTCGGCGTCCGTCGCCTTCTTCGCTATCTCCGCGAGCACGCTCTCCGGGTTGCCGTTCGGCTCCACCGCGGTGCCGATGCTCTCCTTGATGGCCTCGCTCGCCTGCGCCCAGGACGTCTTGGCGAACGGGTAGAACTGCGAGTTCGGCAGCGCCGCCAGGAACTCCCGCAGCGGCTTGTGCCGGGCGTCCGTCTCCATCTCCGCGGAGGCGCTGTCCGTGACGGGCAGCATGTCGTACTCGTCCGCGAACGCGAGCACGTTCTCGTCGTTGTACGCGAAGTCGAAGAACTTGCCGATCTCCTCGCGGTGCTCGTTCTGCTTGAAGCCCATCATCCAGTCGGCCACGCCCATCGAGCCCGTGGTGGGCCCGTCGACGCCGGGCAGCGGCACCATTCCGACCTCGACGCCCTCCTTCTCGGCGTCCTCCATCAGCGTCGGGTGCCCGTTGAGCATGCCCACCTGGCCCCGGGTGAACGCGTCGAACGCCTTGGCCCGGTCCAGCTTGCCCGGGGCGACGGGCCCGGTGAGCCCCTTGCCGACGAGGTTGTCCCTCAGCCAGGTGAGCGTGGCGATGTTCTCCGCGGAGTCGATGTTGTACCCACCGACATCGTCCGTGTAGCCACCGCCGCCGCTGAGCAGCCACATCAGGGTCTCGGCCTGGGACTCCTCCGGCCCGAGGGGCAGCGCGAAGGGGTACCGGACGCCGCGCTCCTTGAGCCGGGTGGCATCGCGCTGGATGTCCGCCCAGGTCTTCGGCGCGTCGAGCCCGGCGTCGCTGAAGAGCTTCTTGTTGAAGAAGAGCAGCCGGGTGCTCGCGATGAACGGCAGACCGTACTGCTCGCCGTTGACCTTGCCCGCGTCACTCAGCGAGGGAAGGAAGTTGGCCTGCGTACGGATGGCGAGCATCTGGTCGGCCGTGTAGAGCTTGTCCTTCTTCGCGTAGTCGGCGTACGCGCCGATCTGGGCGATGTCCGGGGCCTTGTTCTGGGCGACCATCTCGGCGACCTCGCGGTCGACGTCCTTCCACGCGTACACGTGGACGTCGACCTTGATGCCGGGGTGAGCGGCCTCGAAGTTCCGGGCGAGGTTGTTCCAGTAGGTCTCGGACGTGTTCGCCGCGCTGGTGCCGTAGTCGGCCGCCACGAACTTCAGGGTGACGTCACCCGAGCCGCTGCCGCTCGCGCAGCCCGACAGTGTTGCCGTCATGCCAAGTGCGGCCACCGCCGCGGTCAGACCCAAAAAGCGCCGCTGCACGGCCTCGCCCATCCTCATTCGAATACATCACTTACACGGCCCCCACCGAAGGGCGATTTTCCCCCACGTTCACCGAGAGGTCTACGCCACAGGAGTCTCGCTTAGGCAACGTATCGGCACCGCCCGATTTTGTATGGAGCCGCAACAAACCGCGATAGTGGACTAGACCTTTTGCTGCCGACGGGCGAAACTGTCTCCCGTGAGACATGTCATCGCCCTCGATGTGGGCGGCACAGGAATGAAGGCCGCACTGGTCGGGGCCGACGGCACCCTCCTCCACGAGGCGCGGCGGGCCACCGGCAGGGAGCGCGGTCCCGACGCCGTCGTGGAGACGATCCTCGCGTTCGCCGCCGAGCTGCACGCGTACGGCGAGGAGCACTTCGGCACCGGTGCGGTCGCCGCGGGCGTCGCCGTGCCCGGCATCGTCGACGCCGAGAACGGCATCGCGGTCTACGCCTCGAACCTCGGCTGGCGCGACGTACCCATGCGCGCCCTGCTCGCCGAGCGGCTCGGCGGCGTACCCGTCGCGCTCGGCCACGACGTCAGGACCGGCGGCCTCGCCGAGGGCCGGATCGGCGCGGGCAGGGGCGCCGACCGCTTCCTCTTCGTACCGCTGGGCACCGGGATCGCCGGCGCCATCGGCATCGCGGGCTCCATCGAGGCGGGCGCCCACGGTTACGCGGGCGAGATCGGCCACATCGTCGTCCGGCCGGACGGCCCGGACTGCGGCTGCGGCCAGCGCGGCTGCCTGGAGACCCTGGCCTCCGCCTCCGCGGTGACCCGGGCCTGGGCCGCCGCGTCCGGAGACCCCGACGCGGACGCGGCGGACTGCGCGAAGGCCGTCGAATCCGGCGACCCGGCCGCCGCACGGGTATGGCAGGACGCGGTCGACGCGCTCGCCGCCGGACTGGTCACCGCGCTCACGCTGCTGGACCCCCGCACGCTCATCATCGGTGGCGGTCTGGCCGAGGCGGGGGAAACCTTGTTCACACCACTGCGTGCGGCTGTCGAGGAACGCGTCACGTTCCAGAAGCTGCCTCACATCGTTCCGGCGGCCCTCGGGGACACCGCCGGATGCCTGGGCGCAGGGCTGCTCGCCTGGGATCTTCTCTCCACGGAGGTATCCGCCTGATGGCCGGACGCGCAGACAGCACAGTTCTCGCAGGTGCCCGGGTGGTGCTGCCGACCGGGACGGTCGAGAACGGCCGGGTGATCGTCGAGGGCGGCAGGATCGCCGGCAGTGCGACCGAGGGCGCCCGTACCGTCGACCTGAACGGCCACTGGGTCGTGCCCGGCTTCGTCGACATGCACAACCACGGCGGCGGCGGCGCGTCCTTCACCTCCGGCACCGTGGACGAGGTCCTGACCGGCGTCCGTACGCATCGCGAGCACGGCAC
Source organism: Streptomyces sp. NPDC058620 (assembly GCF_042717135.1). Taxonomy (NCBI): domain Bacteria; kingdom Bacillati; phylum Actinomycetota; class Actinomycetes; order Kitasatosporales; family Streptomycetaceae; genus Streptomyces; species Streptomyces sp. NPDC058620. The sequence continues at coordinate 117,133 of NZ_JBHXQO010000002.1, read as the reverse complement.
CACCACCCTGGTTGCCTCCACCGTCACCGGGGAGATGGACTTCCTCGTCCAGCGGGCCGGCATCCTCTCCGAGCTGGTCCAGCAGGGCGACCTCGCCGGGATCCACTTCGAGGGCCCGTTCATCTCCCCGTGCCGCAAGGGCGCCCACAGCGAGGGCCTGCTGCGCGACCCGGACCCGGCCGAGGTCCGCAAGCTGATGGACGCGGCGCACGGCACGGCGAAGATGTTCACCCTCGCCACCGAACTGCCCGGCGGCATCGACTCCGTACGCCTGCTCGCCGAGCACGGCGTGATCGCGGCCATCGGGCACACCGACGCGACGTACGAGCAGACCGTCGAGGCGATCGACGCGGGCGCCACCGTCGCCACGCACCTCTACAACGCGATGCCGGGCCTCGGCCACCGCGCACCGGGCCCGATCGCCGCCCTCCTGGAGGACGAGCGGATCACCGTCGAGCTGATCAACGACGGCACGCATCTGCACCCCGCCGCCCTGGAACTGGCCTACCACCGCGCGGGCGCCGCCCGCGTCGCGCTGATCACGGACGCGATGGACGCGGCCGGCTTCGGCGACGGCCAGTACCAGCTGGGCCCGCTCGCGGTCGAGGTGAAGGACGGCGTCGCCCGCCTGGTGGAGGGCGGCTCGATCGCCGGCTCCACGCTCACCCTGGACACCGCGTTCCGCCGGGCCGTGACCATCGACCGGATTCCCGTCGGCGACGTCGTCCAGTCCATCTCCGCCAACCCGGCGCGGCTCCTCGGCGTGTACGACAGGGTCGGCTCGCTGGAACCCGGCAAGGACGCGGACCTCGTGGTCCTGGACGAGGACTTCGTCCTCAAGGGCGTCATGCGCAAGGGTGAATGGATCATCGAGCCCGGCGCGTAGCGAAGAGCACGTAACGAAGAGACGGCGGTTGACCCGGAGACCTGGGCCGACCGCCGTCTCTTTGGCATGATCGTCAGGGCCGGAACCGGCAGCGGGAAAGCGCGTACTGGACGGCGCTACAAGGGATCGGAGACCGGCGCAGGTGATCCTGACCGTCACACTCAACACCGCGCTCGATCTGACGTACGCCGTCCCGGCCCTCGTCCCGCACACCAGCCACCGGGTCACCGAAGTCACCGAACGCCCCGGCGGCAAGGGCCTCAACGTGGCCCGGGTGCTCGCCGCACTCGGCCATGACACGGTGGTCACCGGCTTCGCGGGCGGCCCCACCGGAGCCGTCCTGCGCGAGCTGCTGGCCCCGCTCCCGCCGCGCGACGCACTCGTCACCGTCGCCGGGAACACCCGCCGCACCCTCGCCGTCGCCGACGCCGCCACCGGCGACACCACCCAGCTGAACGAACCGGGCCCCCAGATATCCGCCGAGGAATGGGCCGGCTTCCTGCGTACGTACGAGGGTCTGCTCGCCGGAGCCGACGCGGTCGCCCTCTGCGGCAGCCTCCCGCCCGGCATCCACGTGGGCGCCTACGCCGAACTGGTCCGCCTCGCCCGTACCGCCCGGGTCCCCGTCCTCCTGGACACCAGCGGCGAACCCCTGCGCCGGGGCATCGCCGCCCGCCCCGACCTGGTCAAGCCCAACGCCGACGAGCTCGCCCAGCTCACCGGCGCCCGCGAACCCCTGCGCGCCGCCCACGACGCCCGCCGGCGCGGCGCGCACAGCGTGGTCGCGTCCCTGGGCGCCGACGGCATGCTCGCCGCCACCCCGGACGGGGTCTGGCGGGCCTCCCCGCCCGCCGCCGTGCGGGGCAATCCGACGGGCGCGGGCGACTCCGCGGTGGCCGGGCTGCTCTCCGGCATCGCCGAGGGCCTGAGCTGGCCGGACCGGCTGACCCGGGCGGTGGCCCTGTCGACGGCGACGGTGCTGGCCCCGGCCGCGGGTGAGTTCGACAGCACGGCCTACGCGGACCTGCTGACGCGGGTCGGCATCGAGCAGCACGCGGCCTGAGCCGGCTTCCCTGCCCCGAAAACGCCTCGTCCCGGCTCTCGCGGGGCGAGGACCGGGACGGGGGGCGGCTCCTGGAAGGACCGGCGGGGCTACTTGATGTGGCCCGCCTTCAGCGAGAGCTGGTCGAGATTGGCGTCGCACTGGTCGCCCGTCTCGCACGAGAGCTTCAGCGTGTTCGAGCCCTTGGTGAGGTTGACGTACGCGTACGTGTTCGTCCACCCCTTCTCCAGGTCACCCTCCGCGGCGTGCGCGAAGTTCGTCATGTTGATGGAGCGGGGCGCCTCGGCGTTGACCGTGAGGGTCGTCTTGGCGTCCTTGCCCGGCACTCCGTACGTCACGTACAGCGTGTACGGACCGGCCTCCGGCACGTCGACCGTCCAGGTCGCCGAGCGGCCGACCTCGTTGAGGCTGATGTACTGACCGTTCGCGCTCTTGGCGCCCTTGACCGTGTTCTCCAGGGCCGCCGTGCCACCGAGCGACAGCGTCGCCGCGTCCTGCTTCGGGAGCTCGGCCGGCTCGTCCGGCTTCTTGGACTCCTCCGTCTTCGGGGACTCCTCGACCTCACCGGCGGGCCCCGCCGACGTGCCGGCCTCGTTCTTCTTCTTGTCGGCGTCGCCCTCGTCCGAGAGGAGAGCGGCACCGATCCCGATGAGCACGACCGCGACCACGGCGACCGCCGCGATCAGCAGCGCCTTGTTGTTGGGGCCGCCCCGGCCCGAGCCGGCGCCCCGGCCGCCCTGCTGCGGACCCTGCGTGCCGCCACCCGGATACGTCTCGGGGGCCGCGTACTGCGGGTGCGGCTGGCCGTACGGTGCCTGGGGCGGCTGGCCGTACGCCTGCTGATGCGGAACCTGTCCGTACTGGCGCTCGCCGACGGTCCGCACCTGGTTGTACGAGGTTCTGGGCACGCCGGGCTGAGCGGCCGGACCGGGGTAGCCGTAGCCTCCCTGGCCGGGCGCCTGGGCGCCTGCCGCCTGTCCGTCCGCGTACAGATAGCCGAACGGATCGTCGTCCTCGGGCTTGCTCGCGCCGTTGTTTCCGGCCGTCATCCCTGGGTCACTCCTCACCATGTCGCCAGCCGTCGCCGACCGGCCGAGCCTACCCCGAACGGAGCAGGGCTCTCATTGCCGCTGCCACTCAGGGACGGCATCGGAAACCGGGGCGGGGTAAGGGGATGGCCTTGCCGTAAACCTCAGCCGGCTCTGCGGTGAACCTTCGACCGGGAGCGTTTTTCGACGTACATCCGCTGGTCGGCGGAGCGCAGGACCTCTTCAGCGGTCATACCGCACTCGGCCCAGCCGACGCCGAAACTCGCACCTACCCTGACCGCCCTGCCATCCACCCGGATGGGCGGAATGATGGCATTACGCAAGCGTACGGCCAGATCTGCGGCATCTGCGGCCCCGAGACCGTCCGCGAGGACGACGAATTCGTCACCTCCGAGCCGCGCGACCGTGTCTCCGTCCCGCACGCAGGTGCTGAGCCGCCTGGCCACCTCGATCAGGACGGCGTCCCCGGTGTGATGTCCGAAACGGTCGTTGATCGACTTGAAGCCGTCGAGGTCGCAGAAGAGGACCGCGAGGCCCTTCGAGCCGTCGTCGCGCTCGGTGTCCGGCGCCGCCGTGTGCACATGGTGGTCGTACGGACCGCCGCCCGGCACCGGGTCAGCGTCGTATCCGTCGGCCTGGTAGCCGTGCACCCGGGAAGCCTCGGCGTCGCCGTACGCCGCGTCCAGCGCCTCGATCGCGGTGGAGGCCACCGAGTGGGGCCTCTCGCAGAGGCGGGCGCCGAGCCTGGCCCGCAGCTCGGCACTGTTGGGCAGGCCGGTGAGCGCGTCGTGCGAGGCGCGGTGCGCGAGATGCAGCTCGTGCCGCTTGCGCTCCTCTATGTCCTCGACGTGGGTGAGGAGGAATCGGGGGCCGTCGGCGGTGTCCGCGACGACGGAGTTGCGCAGCGAGACCCAGAGGTACGTGCCGTCGCGGCGCCCGAGCCGCAGCTCGGCACGGCCGCCCTCGGCCGACGTACGCAGCAGGGTGCCGATGTCCTCCGGGTGGACGAGGTCGGCGAAGGAGTAGCGGCGCAGCACGGAGGCGGGGCGGCCCAGGAGGCGGCACAGGGCGTCGTTGGTGCGCAGGAGCCTGCCGTGCTGGTCGCCGCCCATCTCGGCGATGGCCATACCGCTGGGTGCGTACTCGAACGCCTGGCGGAAGGACTCCTCGCTGGCCCGCAGCGCCTGCTGTTCGCGTTCGAGCCTGACGAGAGCCCGCTGCATGTTTGCTCGGAGGCGGGCGTTACTGATCGCAATCGCCGCCTGTGACGCGTACATCTGGAGCGCTTCGCGCCCCCACGCGCCGGGCCGGCGCATGTTGCGCGGCCGGTCGACGGATATCACGCCGAGGAGGTCCTGGCCGCCACCTGATGCGTACATCGGGGCGTAGAGCCGGTCCAGGGGGTGCCACTCGTCCTCGAAGCGGGGCTCGGGGCCCTCGGTGTGCCACTGGGGTACGTCGTCTTCGAGGAGTACCCAGCCCTGGGTGTGGGGTATGAAACGGAGCTCGTCCCAGACCTCGCCCATGGCCAGCCTGCGCTCCCAGGACTCACGCGAACCGACGCGTCCGGTGATCAGCGCTTCGGCCGCGGAGTTGCCCGCGAACGCGGCGACGACAAGGTCGCCGTCGGGCCGCACGAGGTTCACGCAGCCCAGTTCGTAACCGAGGCCGGAGACGATTCCGTCGGCCACGGTCTGCAGGGTGTCCGCCAGACTCCGCGCCGTGTTGAGATCAGCGACGGCCTGGTGCAGCTGCCGCATGGTCGCAAGGCGGACGTAGGGCTCCGACTCGGCCTCCATTGCTCGCACTCCCCGAGACCTCGACAGCAACTCCAGGTTTCATATCGACGTACTTCTTGCAGTGTCACGGCCACTGAATCACAGTGAGCTGTGCACTCGGTACACAGGGTCAACAAATATTGCTCTCTGTGAGCCAAGTCACAACAGGTGGTGAAGGGGGTGCGGACGGCCTCCGGCGCCTTCCGTCGTTTTCTTGAACGCAAATCTGTACGTTGCAGTCCGTTGCGGTGCGCGGCGGCCCCGCCGCCTGCTCCCGTGGTCCTAGGACCTGGCTGGTCCCCTGGTCCGATGCGGCCGGGCGCGGCGCGGGACTAGCGTGCCCGGTGTGTTGCAGACGGAGCCCCCCACCCCACGCCCCGAGCCCATCCCCCATGCTGAGGGGGTGAGCAACGACGAGTTCCGCGCCGCCCTCGCCCGGCTGGCCGCGGGTGTGGTGCTGGTCACCGCCCAGGAGCCGCCGCTCGACGAACACGGCCGCGGCGAGGACGTCGGGATGACGGCGACCGCCTTCATGTCGGTCTCCCTGGACCCGCCCCTGGTCATGGTCAGCCTGCGCAACGACTCCCGGATGGACGACCTGCTGGCCGAACAGCCCCTGTGGGCGGTCTCGGTCCTCGCGGGGAGCCAGCGCCAGATCGCCGGCCGGTTCGCCATGAAGGGCCGGATCAGCGACCGGCTGCTGTTCGAGGACATCCCCTGCCTACGGGGTGAGGTGACCCGGGCCCCCCTGGTCGGCGGAGCGCTCGCGACGCTGGAGTGCCGGACGGAGCAGCGGGTCCTGGCAGGTGATCACACCCTGGTGATCGGGCGGGTGCTGACGGCGGACCTGCCGAGCGCGGACGGCGAGCCGCTGACGTACTTCAAGGGCCGCTACCGCCAACTGGGCTGAGGGGCCGTCGGGCCGCGTCGACGCTCAGCCGTCCTCACCAGTCACGGCCGGAACGGCCGCGTTTCGTGTCGCCGCGCTGCTTCTTCTCCCGCAGCCGGCGCTCGTTGATCCCGCGTGGAATCCGGCGCTTGACGCGCGCCTTGGGGGGTGGCGCCGTGGCCTCCGCGAGCAGTGCGGCGAGCCGGACGGCGGCCGTTTCGCGGTTGCGCCACTGGGAACGGTGCTCGGACGCCCGTACCACCACCACACCGTTGACCAGCTTGCTCGCCAGCCGTTCCAGGGCGCGCGCCTTCCACACCTCGGGGAGCGACTCGGTCGCCGCGAGGTCGAAGCGGAGTTCCGCCTGCGAGTCGCTGGTGTTGACGTGCTGCCCGCCGGGCCCGGAGGACCGCGAGAAACGCCACATGAGCTCGGCCTCCGGCAGGGAGACCGCACCGCGGATGACATAGGGCCCGGACATGACACCCATGTTCCCCGTCCCACAGCCTGTTCGTCACCTTCTTTTGCCGTACTCGCTGTCCCGATTGGGCCAGAAGTTCGGCAAAGAAAGTAAAGGGAACAGGAACCTCGTGGTCTGTTGCCTGCGTTATGACGGGTGACGGTAGCTTTCGTGATGGCACGAAGCCCGTATACGACGAGGAAAGGGACTTCCCATGGCAGTAAGCCTGTCCAAGGGCGGCAACGTCTCGCTCACCAAGGAGGCACCGGGCCTTACCGCCGTCACGGTCGGCCTCGGCTGGGACGTCCGCACCACCACCGGTACCGACTTCGACCTCGACGCCTCGGCGATCGCGGTCAACACGGCCGGCAAGGTCTTCTCCGACGGCCACTTCGTCTTCTTCAACAACAAGGCGACGCCGGACCAGACCATCGTCCACACCGGTGACAACGTCACCGGCCAGGGCGAGGGCGACGACGAGCAGATCAACGTCAACCTGGCGGGTCTGCCGGCCGACATCGACAAGATCGTCTTCCCGGTCTCGATCTACGACGCCGAGACCCGCAGCCAGAACTTCGGCCAGGTCCGCAACGCGTTCATCCGCATCATCAACCAGGCCGGTGGCACGGAGCTCGCGCGCTACGACCTGAGCGAGGACGCCGCCACCGAGACCGCCATGGTCTTCGGCGAGCTCTACCGCAACGGTGCCGAGTGGAAGTTCCGCGCGGTCGGCCAGGGTTACGCATCGGGTCTGCGCGGCATCGCGCAGGACTTCGGCGTCAACCTCTGATTCCACCGCTCGGGCGTCCTCGGCGATGAACCGCCGGGGCTCGCCCCAGTGCTCCGGGAGCCCCCGGCCGCGTCCTGTCGGCCGGGGGCTCCCGCGCGTCGCGCGCGTAAGGTGCGCCGCATGATCATCGAACCGCTGGTGCCGGCCGACCACGACATCCCCGGCCCGCTGCTCACCGAACTCACCGCGCTGTACGCGTCGAACCGGGCCTTCCAGCAGCTCAGCGGCGACTTCCCGGACCCGGACGACATCAGCCCCGCCCAGGTCGCCACCGCGCTCGCCGACGAACTGGCGCACCCGGACGCCGAAGTGCTCCTCGCCCGGTCGCGGGGCCGCCTGGTGGGCGTCGCGATCACCCTCGCGCACCACCCCGACCCGGCCGACCCCGATCCGTGGATCGGCCTCCTGATGGTCGACGCCGCTCAGCACCGGTCCGGGTACGGGAGGGAGCTGGCGGAACGCGTCGAGGAACGCTTCCGGGCGGCGGGGCGGCACGGCGTGCGGCTCGCGGTCCTGGAGAACAACCCGGAGGCGCTCGCGTTCTGGACGGCGCTGGGTTACGAGATCATCGCCCACCGCCCCGACCGGCAGCTGAACCGCCCGTGCGCGGTCCTGCGCAAGCCGCTGACGGTTGTCTGACCGTCGCCGGGGTCAGGGGCGACCGGCGGGCCGGGGTCAGGGAGTGACCGGCGGGCCGGGGGTCAGGGCGTGACCGGCGGCCGGGGTCAGGGCGTGACCGGCGCGTCCGGGTCGTCCGGGCGGCCGTCCCCGTACAGCCAGGTGTCCCACAGTCCGCTCAGATCCAGGCCGGTCCGCTTCTCCGCGTAGGCGGTGAAGTCGTCCGTCGACGCGTTGCCGTGCCGGTGTGCCGTCGCCCAGCCCCTGAGCAGGCCGAAGAACACCTTGTCGTCGTCCACCGCCTGCCGGAGCATTTCGAGCACCATGGCCCCGCGCCCGTACACCGGCGGCGCGGACAGTTCCGCGGCGCTCGGCGGATCGCCCGGCGGAAACGCCCAGTTGTCGTCGTCCAGGAACGCCACGGCGAAGCTCTCCCGGGTCGGGGTGCCCTCGAAGTCCTCGGCCCAGAGCCACTCCGCGTACGTCGCGAAGCCCTCGTTGAGCCACATGTCCCGCCAGGTCGCGGGCGTCACCGAGTCCCCGAACCACTGGTGCGCCAGCTCGTGGACGAGGAGGCCGGTGGTGGGCGGGCCGGGGAAGACCGGCCGGTTCTGTGTCTCCAGCGCGTATCCGGCGTCGCCCCGCCGGTCGATGATCGCGCCGGTGGAGGAGAAGGGGTACGGGCCGAACCTCCCGGCCGCCCACGTCATCACCTCGGGGATACGGGCGAGGGCCGGGGCGCTCGCCCGCGCCACCTTCGGGTCGACGGCGGTGAACACCTCAAGGCCCTCTGCGGTCTTCGAGCTCTTCGTCGTGTAGTGGCCGATGGCGACCGTCGCCAGGTAGCTCGCCATCGGCTCAGTGGTGCGCCAGCGGTAGGTGGTGCGGTCTCCGGCCGTCCGGCGGGAGACGGGTTCGCCGTTGGACACGGCCGTCAGCCCCTTCGGGACGGTGACGGCGATGTCGTACGACGCCTTGTCGCTCGGGTGGTTGTTGCCGGGGAACCAGGCCATGGACCCGGTCGGCTGACCGAGCGCGAGGGACCCGTCGGCGGTCTTCAGCCAGCCCTCCTCCGAACGGTCCCGGTCGGTGATGGTCCGTGGGGCGCCGGAGTAGCGGACGACCGTACGGAACGTCCGGCCCTTGCGCAGACGGTCCTCGACGCCGGCGTCCGGGCGCAGGGTCAGTTCGCTGCCCGCGCGGTTGACGGCGGCCGGGCGTCCCTCGACGGTCGCGCTCGTGACGTCGAGCCCGGCGAGATCGAGGTTGAAGGAGCTGAGGTGCTGCGTGGCGCGGGCGGTGATCGTCGCGGTGCCGCGCAGCTCGTCCCGGCCGGAGCGGACGTCGACGTCCAGGTCCAGGTCGTAGTGCGTGACGTCGTAGCCCCCGTTGCCGAGCCTCGGGAAGTACGGGTCGCGCAGCCCGGCCGCGCCGGGCGTGCCCACCACCCCGGCGGTGACCGCGGTGCAGGCGGTGGCGACGGTGGTCAGGACGCACAGCAGGGCCGCGGCGGGCGCCGTGCGCCGTATCGGATTTCGCTGATCCACACCGTTGATCCTATGTGCGGAATGTCGGGTTGGGCGCGTCGCGGCGTCAGAGGACGGCGATGCCGAGGGGGCGCTCGCCGCCGCCGGACCTGACCGGTTTCCGGTCGCCCGTGAGGTCGACGACGGTGATCCCGTTCCAGTAGCCGTCGCGGGTGAAGCCTCCGGTGACGTACGCCGTCCGGCCGTCCTTGGACACCGCCACGTCCTCGTGCGGACCGTCCAGGGGGATGATGCGCTCCTTGCCGTCCGGCGTACGGATGGTGAGGGAGGCGGCCCGGTCGTCGGAGGTGATCGGGCCCGTGCCGACGACCAGGAGGGTGCCGTCGGGGGCGAGGGCCGCACCGTGCTGATGGGTGTCGGCGGTCATCTCCTCGATCGCGACCCTGCCGGTGCGCGGGTCGAGGACGGCGAGCCGTTCGCCCTCGAAGGGCAGGAGCAGCTTTCCGTCCTCGGGGCGTACGACGGCGTAGTGCGGCTTGAGCCAGGAGGCGAGGCCGCCCTCGGTGCCGTACGGGGTGTCACTGCCGAAGTCGGTGACGAGGAGGGTGCCGTCGCGACCATCGGGGGTGCCCCCGGTGGTCGCCACCGGTGTCCTCGGAGTCCCGGTCGTCGGGTCCGTCGCCCCGTTCGTCGTACCCGGCGCGCACCCGGCGAGTACGGCTCCCGCCACGAGGGCCAGCACCGCCCTGCGGGCACTCATCGGTCACCCCCGGCGTCCCGGAGCAGCGGTGTACGCGGTTCCTCGTCGCGGACGTCGGCGCGGGCACCGCCCTCGATCACGGCCCGCACGCCTTCGGTGTCGCCGGTGCGTGCGGCTTCGAGCAACTCGTGATCGAGGGCCTTCATGCGCTTACTCCCTGGGTGAGCCGGGCCGTGCTGACTAGCGGGCGAGCGAGGCGACGCCCGCGCGGGCGAACTTCTCGTCCAGGTCGCCGCTCGGGGCGCCGGCCACGCCGATGCCCGCGACCGGGGCGCCCTTGACCTGGACCGGGGCGCCGCCGCCGAGGAACAGGGTGCCGGGGATGTCCTTCAGCGTGGGGGCCTGGGCCAGGCGCTTGGCAAGCTCGGAGGTCGGTGCGTTCCAGGAGACGGCGGTGAACGCCTTCTTCTCGGCCGCCTCGTAGGACTGCGGGCCCGCGCCGTCGCCGCGCAGCGTCACGAGGGTCTTGCCGTTGCGGTCGACCACGGCGACGGAGACCCGCTGGTTCTCCTTCTTCGCCGCGTCCAGCGTCGCCTGCGCGGCCTCGGTCGCGGCGGCCACGGTGAGGTGCGTGGTCTGCTGGAGGTTCTCGTCGGTGGCGTCGGCCGCGATGGCCGCGGCGGGGGCGGCGGCCGGGGCGGAGGCGTTCGCGGACATCGCACCGAAGGTGCCGGCGCTCAGGGCTGCGGCGGCGACGGCGCCGGTCAGGACGCGGGTACGCATCGACATCTTCTTCATGGCGGGCTCCTCGGAGTAAGTCGTTCGGTGTTTCGTCTCTGCCATCGATCCTCCGGCCGGAACCGGCCCCGTGGCGTCGGCGTACCGGCTCGACGAGCTGCCCGGGACGGTTGACGGCCCCATCGGCCGATCGGTTGATGCGGGGGTCGCCCCAAGGGGTCACCATGGAGGTGTCTGCGCAGGTCAGCGTCGGATCGGCAGGTCGTCACAGGGCATCACAGCAGGGCATCACAGGTCGTCGGCAGGGACGGGGTACGCAGTGCAGCACCGAACCGGACCGGACCTGAGCACGGACCCCGACGCACGGTGGCTCGCGCTGCTCATGCACGCCGCGTTCTTCCTGCTGCTGGGCGCCTCGCTCGCCCGCTTCCTGCTCCGCCACCCCGGCGAGGCCCGCACCCCGTGGATCATCGCGCTGTCGGTCGGCCTCGCCGTGCTCTACCTCCTGGGCCCGGTGCTCGGCTCCCGGCCCACCCCCCGCCGGCTGGTCTGGCTGAGCGTCCTGGTCGTCGTCTGGATGGTCCTGGTCCTCCTCGCGCCGAGCTACGCGTGGTGCGCGGTGCCGCTCTTCTACACCGGGCTGCGGATTCTGCCGTCCCGTGCCGCGTACGCCCTCGTCGCGCTGCTGACCGTGTTCGTCGTCGTCGCGCAGCTGAGCCTGGCCAAGGGCTTCGATCCGAACCTGGTGCTGGCCCCGCCCGCCGTGGCCGCCGTGGCCACGGCCGTCTTCGTACAGATGCAGCGCCAGGCGGCACGCCAGCGGGAGCTGGCCGCACAGCAGCGCGAACTGATCGACGCCCTGTTGCGTACGCGGCGCGAACTGGCCGCCACCGAGCGGCGCGAAGGAACCCTCGCCGAACGCCAGCGGCTGTCCATGGAGATCCACGACACCCTGGCGCAGGGCCTGTCGAGCCAGCAGATGCTGCTCCAGGCCGCCGACCGCACCTGGGACGCCGACCCGTCCGCCGCCCGCCGCCACGTCCTCACGGCGACGGGCATCGCGGAGCGCAATCTCGCCGAGGCGCGCCGCTTCGTCCACGATCTGGCCCCGGCCGATCTGGCGGAGGGCGGCGGCCTGGAGGAGGCGCTGCGCGCACTCGCCGCCCGCGAGACGGTCCAGGGCCGGATCACCGTCCACTGCCATGTGGAGGGCACCCCGCACACGGCGCTTCCGGACCGGGTGCTGTCCGCACTGCTGCGGATCGCGCAGGGGGCCCTGGCGAACGTCCGCGAGCACGCGGAGGCGACGGCGGCGGCGGTGACACTGACCCACCTCGACGACCGGGTCGTCCTCGACATCGCCGACAACGGCCGCGGCTTCACGCCTTCCGCGCCGGTGGTCCGCCCGTCCGGCGGGCTGCGGGGGCACGGGCTGCCGGCGGTGCGGGCGCGCGTCCAGCAGCTCGGGGGGACGCTGACGATCGAGTCCGCACCGGGCGAGGGCACGGTCCTGACGGCGGCGATCCCCCTGTACCCGGCGCCCCCGCCGCCGTCCGCCCCGCCCATGTCATCGCCCACGTCACCGCCCACGTCACCGGAGGAACCCGTATGACCTCGCACATGACCGCGAACGCCCCGGGAACCGTACGCATCCTGCTCTGCGACGACCACGCCGTCGTACGGGCGGGGCTGCTCGCCCTGCTCGGCAGCGAACCGGACATCGAGGTCGTCGGCGAGGCGGGGAGCGGCGAGGAGGCCGTCGCGCTGGCCGCCCGACTCACCCCGGACGTCGTGCTGATGGACCTGCAACTGGGCGAGGGGATCGACGGCGTCGAGGCCACCCGCCGCATCGCGGCCACCGGCGGCGTCCACGTCCTGGTCCTCACCACGTACGACACGGACGCCGACATCACCCGCGCGATCGAGGCGGGTGCCACCGGCTACCTGCTCAAGGCCGAACGCCCGGAGGAGCTGTTCGCGGCGATCCGTGCGGCGGCGCAGGGCCGCACCACGCTCTCCCCGCCGGTCGCCAGCCGGGTCATGGCCCGGATGCGGAAGCCGCTGCCGACCCTCACCGAGCGGGAACTCGACATCCTGGGCCAGCTCTCGCAGGGGCTCGGCAACCGCGACATCGCCCGCGCGCTGTTCATCAGCGAGGCGACGGTCAAGACCCACCTGGGCCGCATCTACGACAAACTCGGCGTCGACACCCGGGCGGGCGCGGTCTCCGTGGCGAAGGAACAGCGGCTGCTGTCGTAGTGCCCGGAAACCGGGCCCCGGGGATCGTGGCCGGGGCCATGACGCCGGGCATGACACCATCGTCATGTGCTCGACATCGGCTACTCCCTCTCCCGGCGCTTCCCCGATCCTCCGCAGACCGACTACCGCCGCGCGGACGTCCGCGCACTGCGGCACGACCTGTTCTCCGGGGATGTCTACCTCGCGGACACCAAGGCGGACCGCGAGGTGTCCACAGCCTGGGGATGGGTGCCGGTGCTCGACTTCGCGTGGGCGCTGTGCGACATCGTCGAGCAGATCGACCAGGACCCCCGGGGCAACCGCTCGCACCGCCGGCAGTACGCCGAGCTGGACTTCACCGAGTCCTCGGACCGGATGATGTTCGAGCGCCGCTTCGGCTGGGTCGACGTCGAGGCCGACTGGATGCCCGGTGACGAGCCCCCGCTGACCTTCAGCCACTCGCTCCTGCGCCGCGAGGCCCGCGACTTCCTGCACGACCTGATCGCCGACCTGGCCGACATGCACGAAGGTCTCGCCGACAACCCCATCGTCTGGGGCCTCCAGTCGCGCTTCCCCCGCCTGTGACGCGCGGCCCGGTCCCCGGCCCGGCCCCCGCTCGGCGGCCCCCCGTCACGCCTCCACCCGCACCCCGATCTGGGCCGCGAACGCCGGGGCCAGCTCCATCAGCTGCGACGGGCTGATCACCGCCCCCGCCAACTGCTCCACACCCCGCGCGATATCCAGCTCCGCGACCGTCCGCAGGTCCACCGACTCCATCCGTACGGCGCTGAAGTCGGCCCGCTTCAGCACGCAGTCCCGGAACTCCACCCGCACCAGGTGGGCGCCCCCGAAGTCCGGCTCGGACAGCACACAGCCCTCGAAGACCACGTCCTTGAGCCGTGCCTTCCGCAGATTCAGGTAGTCGATCTTCCCGCCGCGCACCAGCACCCGCTCCAGCACGGCGCCGTGCAACTGCACCCCGCCCAGGCGCGCGTCCACGATCTCGACATCGCGCAGCGACGCCCCCGCGAGGTCGGTGCCCACGCCCCGTACGCCCGTCAGGACCGAGTCGATGAACCGGGCTCTCGTCAGCTCCGTACGGTCCAGGGCGCAGCCGTCCAGCGCGCAGTCCATGAAGCGGGCGCCCGGGCCCGAGTGGTCGGCCAGGTCCACCCCCTCGAAGCGCACGCTGTCGTAGTCCCCGTCGGGCTCCAGCTCCTCCCCGTCGTACGCCACGAGCGGCGGCAACCGGACCTCCGCCCGCCGCGCCGCCGCGACGGTGTCCTTCCTGCCCGTGCCCCTGCCGCCCCTGCTGCCCCTGCTGGTGGTTCCTGCCATGCCCCCATCGTGACGTACACCACTGACAACGCCCCGGCGCGGATGTCACGAAACCGGGCCCGCGGACCGTCCCCTGCGCAGAACCACCCCAGTCGCCCCACGGTCAAGGAGCTCCGGCCATGCAGCGCATCCACATCGTCGGCGGAGGTTTCGCCGGTCTCACCGCGGCCGTCACCGCCGCGGAGTCAGGCGCCCTCGTCACCCTGCACGAGGCCCACCACACCCTCGGCGGGCGGGCCAGGACCGCCGAAGGCCCCTACCTCACCAACGAGGGCCCGCACGCCCTGTACTGTCGCGGCCCCCACTGGACCTGGCTCAAGCAGCGCGGCCTCCTCGGCCCGATCGCCTCCGTACCGCTGCTCGAAGGCACCCGCTTCCGCTACCGCCGCAACGGCGTCAGCCGCAGGACCCCGCCCCTGGCGATGCTGAGGCTGAGCCGCCGCAGCCCCCGGGAGGCCCCCGTCGGCCGCGACTTCCTCGGCTGGGCCACGGACCAGGTCGGCGACGAGGGTGCCCGCGCCGCCGCGCACTACATGGGAGTGGCCCTCTTCCACCACGATCCCGGTTCGCTGTCCGCCGCGTTCGTCCAGGAGCGGCTGCGCCGGGCCACCGCGCTGCCACCCGAGGCGCGCTACCCGGTCGGCGGCTGGGCGCAGGTCATCGACCGGATGGCCGCCCACGCCTGGAACCTGGGCGTACGGATCGAGACCACCGAGCGCATCGACGCCACCGCGCTCGCCGCCCTGGCCCAGGGCGGCCCGGTGATCGTCGCGACCTCCCTCGACGGCGCCCGCACCCTGCTCGGCGACCCCACGCTGGCCTGGGAGAGCGGCCGGACGGTCCTGATCGACCTGGCGCTGCGGACCCGGCGGGGCGACGCGTTCGTGGTGTCCGACCTCGACGCACCCGGCTGGATCGAGCGCTTCACCGCCCAGGACCCCGGCCTCGCCCCGGCCGGCGAACAGCTGATCCAGGGCCAGATCCCGATCGCGCCCGGCACCCCCAGGGCGGAGGGCATCGCCCGCGCCGAGCACCTCCTCGACCTGGGCTTCCCCGGCTGGCGCGAGCGGACCACCTGGCGGCGCGAGGCGCTGGCCACCGGCCGGACGGGTGCGGTCGACCTGCCCGGCACGACGTGGCGGGACCGGCCGGCCATCGACCGCGGCGACGGGATCTTCCTGGCGGGCGACCAGGTCGCCGCACCCGGGCTGCTCAGCGAGGTGTCGTTCAACAGTGGGATCGAGGCGGCGGTGCTCGCCCTGAAGGGGGTGGAGCGGCGTTCGGGACGGGGACTTGACCTCAAGCGCGCTTGAGGTCGGAGGCTGGGCGCAGCAGCCGAGAAGCAGACGGGTCCGGCCGTCGACACCACCCAGGGGAGCCCTCATGCACGCCATCCGCCTCCACGCCTTCGGCCCGGCCGAGAACCTCACGTACGAGCGGACGGAGGACCCCGTCCCCGCCCCCGGCCAGGTCCGGATCGCGGTCGCCGCGGCGGGCGTGCACCTCCTCGACACCGCCCTGCGCGAGGGCATGACCGGCCCGTACCCGGTGCCCTCCGAGCTGCCCACGATCCCGGGCCGCGAAGTGGCCGGAACCGTCGAGGCCCTCGGCGAGGGGACCGATCCCGGCTGGCTCGGCAAGCGCGTCGTCGCCCACATCGGCATGGCGCCGGGCGGCTACGCAGAACTGACCGTCGTCGACGCCGACAAGCTCCACGAGATCCCGGCCGGGCTCGGCGAGGCCGAAGCGGTCGCCATGATCGGCACCGGCCGCACCGCGATGGGCATCGTCCAGTTCACCGAACTGGGCCCCGGCTCCGTGGCGATCGTCCCGGCCGCCGCCGGCGGCATCGGCACCCTGCTCGTGCAGTACGCCAAGAACGCCGGGGCCACCGTCATCGGCCTGGCGGGCGGCCCCGCCAAGGTCGCCGCCGTCCGGGCGAACGGCGCGGATCTCGCGGTCGACTACACCCTCCCCGACTGGCCGCACCAGGTCCGCGAGCACCTTGGCGAGCTGGGCCGCGGCGCCACGGTCGTCTACGACTCCGTGGGCGGAGCGACCGCCCGCGCAGCCGTCGGCCTCCTCGCCGAGGGCGGACAGCATATCGTCTTCGGCTGGTCGAGCGAAGGCATCCGCGACGGCCAGGCCCTCACCTTCACCCCCGAGGAGCTCGCCGAACGAGGCATCACGTCCGAGGGCGTGCTCGGCCCCGTCATGGTGCAGAAGGCGGGCGGCCTGCGCGCCCTGGAGGACCGGGCCCTGGCGGAAGCGGCATCGGGCCGGCTCCGCCCCGCGGTCCAGCGCTACCCGCTCGCGGAGGCCGCTGCCGCCCACCGCGCGCTGGAGAACCGCGGCACGACGGGCAAGGTCGTCCTCGTCCCGTAGGACCGGGTCGCCGCGCGCGTCACTTCCCGCCGAGCTCCGCCAGCGCACCGTCCGTCAGCCGGTACACCGTCCACTCGTCCTGCGGCCGGGCGCCCAGGGACTCGTAGAAGGCGATGGACGGTGCGTTCCAGTTCAGGACCGACCACTCCAGGCGCCCGTAGCCCCGCTCCGTGCAGATCCGCGCCAACTCCGTGAGCAGCGCCTTCCCGTGGCCGCCACCCCGACGCTCCGGGCGTACGTAGAGGTCCTCCAGATAGATGCCGTGCACCCCGCGCCAGGTCGAGAAGTTGAGGAACCAGAGCGCGAAGCCGACGACCTCACCGTCCTCGTCGGACACGGCGATGTGGGCGTACGCGGCGGGCCGCTCACCGAACAGCGCGTCGCGCAGCTGCTCCTCGGTGGCGTTGGCCTCGTCGAGGGCCTTCTCGTATTCGGCCAGCTCACGGACCATGGCGTGGATGGCGGGGACATCGGCGGGAGTAGCGGTACGAATCATGGGGGCAGCGTAAACACTCGACCCCCGAACACTCCTGCGGATTACCCGGGCCGACTACGCGCGCTCCAGCAGCCGCCGCCCGGTCGCGACCTGCTCGGGCGCCATCCGCGACTCGCCCTCACGCACCCCCCACAGGGCGTTCTGCAGGATGCGCCCCAGCGTCCAGGCCCGCGCCCGGTCGCGGTCCATGCCCAGCGCCTCCGTCAGCACGTCGAAGCGCCACCGCACCTCCCCGGCGTCGAACCGGTTGACCAGCGCGGGAAGGAGGTCGAACCCCGGGTCCCCGGCCAGCGGCTTGGGGTCCAGGGCGGTCCACTCCCCCGCCCGGCCCTCCTCGGCGCGCCCCGCCAGGACGTTGTCGAAGTGCAGGTCCCAGTGCAGCAGCCGGTCCCCCGGTTCGCCCGCCACCTCCCGTACCGCCGCCGCGCAGTCCTCCAGCAGCCGCCGCTCCCCCTCGTCCGCCAGTGCCGACAGCGCCCCGGGTGCCTCGTCGAGCATCCGGGCCGCCGCGTCGCCCAGCCGGCGCATCCCCGCAGGAGCCGGGACGGCCGTCAGCCGGGCCAGCAGCCCCGCGAGGATTCGCACCGCCTCCCGCTCGTCGGTCACCGCCGACAACGGCCGCCGCTCGTCAAGCCGTTCGAGCAGCATGGTGCCGGTCTCCGCGTCGTGGTCCAGCAGCCCCACGGCCCCGGCCCCCGCCGCACCCCACACCCGCAGCGCCACCGGCTCCCCGGCCGTCTCCTCGTCCGGCGCCTGGAGTTTCAGCGCGGCCCGCCGCCCGTCCGCCTCCCGCACCACCGGCAGCACCAGCGCGCACATGCCGTACATGGCGTCGCCGTCCCGCCGCAGCCCCCAGGTGTCGAGGAACCGCCCGGCGAGCCCGGGCAGCGCTGCGGCGAACGTCCGCCCGGGCGCACCGCCGTATGCGGACAGGGTGGCGATCAGCGCATCCGGAATGTCGGTCACACCCTCGATCGTAGGACCGTGCGTCAATCGTCCATGCCCCGAAAACGTCCGGCCGCGCGCGCCCTCACCGCGATCCGCCACTGGATCACCGGCGCTCCCGGTACGTACGCCTGGCTGACGCTCCTCCTCGTCACCACGGTCGTCCTGCACCGGCTGGCCCCGGACTTCGAGCGGGAGTTCCTGGTACAGCGCTCGGCCGACGTCCACGAACTCACCCGGGACCCGCTGCGCGTCCTCGTCTCCGGCGCCCTGTGGATCAGCGGCGGTCACTGGCTCCTGTACGCGGTCCTGTTCACCGTCTTCCACGCCACCGCCGAACACTGGCTCGGCACCCCGCGCTGGCTGGCCGTCGCCGCCGCGGCCCAGTTCCTCGCCCCCTTCGTCACCGCCGCCGCCCTGACCTGGGCCGTCCACCACGGCCACGCCCCGCGGTACGCGGCACTCACCCTCGACACCGGGCCCGGTTACGCGCTCGCCGGGGTCGCCGCCGTCCTCACCTACCGCATCCCCCACCTCTGGCGCGCCCTGTACGCCTTCGCCGTGCTCGTCGCCCACGGCGTGCCGCTGGTCAGCGGCCGTACCTTCGCCGAACTGGGCCACTTCACCGCCGTACTCACCGGCTTCGCCTGCTACCCGCTGGTGCGAGGTCTCCCCCGGCGCAAGACTGGACGGGCTCCGCGCAGTAACGTCCCGGCACAGTAGCTCGGCCGAACACCGGACAAGCAGGGGAAACATGAGCACCGTCAGTACCGTCAACGGCGGCATATCGTTCTGGTACGCGCAGGAGGGCACGCCCGCCCCGCGCGAACCGCTGCCCGGCGACGCGAGCGCCGACATCTGCATCGTCGGCGGCGGATACACCGGACTCTGGACGGCGTACTACCTCAAGAAGGCCGTCCCCTTCCTCAACATCACTGTCCTGGAAGCCAAGTTCTGCGGTTACGGCGCCTCCGGGCGCAACGGCGGCTGGCTCTACAACGGCATCGCCGGCCGCGGCCGCTACGCGAAACTCCACGGCCACGACGCCGCCGTCCGCCTCCAGCATGCGATGAACGACACCGTCGACGAAGTCGTCCGGGTCGCCGCCGAGGAGGACATCGACGCCGACATCCACCGGGGCGGCGTCCTCGAAGTCGCGTACACACCCGCCCAGCTCGCCCGGCTCAAGGCCTTCCACTCGGTCGAGATCGCCTTCGGCGAGACGGACCGCGTCCTGCGCGGCGCCCGCGAAACCGCCGAGCGCATCCGGATCACCGGAGCCGTCGGCTCCACCTGGTCCCCCCACGGCGCCCGCCTGCACCCGGCCAAACTGGTCAAGGGTCTCGCCGACACCGTGGAGGCCCTCGGCGTCACGATCCACGAATCGACGCCCGTCACCGAGATCAAGCCCAAGCACGCCATCACCCCGTACGGCACGGTCCGCGCCCCCTACATCCTGCGCTGCACCGAGGGCTTCACCGCAAGCCTCAAGGGCCAGAAGCTCACCTGGCTCCCGATGAACTCCTCCATGATCGCCACCGAACCGCTCCCCGCGTCGGTGTGGGACACCATCGGCTGGGAAGGCCGCGAGACCCTCGGCGACATGGCCCACGCCTACATGTACGCCCAGCGCACCGCCGACGACCGCATCGCCCTGGGCGGCCGCGGGTTCCCGTACCGCTTCGGCTCCGCCACCGACAACGACGGCCGCACCCAGCCCGCCACGATCGAGGCACTGCGCGACCTGCTCGTCCGCTTCTTCCCCACCACCGCGGGCGCCCGCATCGACCACGCCTGGTCCGGCGTCCTCGCCGTCCCCCGCGACTGGTGCGCCACGGTCACCCTGGACCGCTCCACCGGTCTCGGCTGGGCGGGCGGCTACGTCGGCTCCGGCGTAGCCACCACCAACCTCGCGGCCCGCACCCTGCGCGACCTGATCCAGCAGGACTCCGGCCAGGCGGGGCCCACCGACCTGACGGCCCTGCCCTGGGTCAACCACAAGGTCCGCCGCTGGGAACCGGAACCCTTCCGCTGGCTGGGCGTCCACGGCATGTACGCGGCCTACCGCACGGCGGACCGCCGCGAAGCCACCTCTCCCCGCCTCGGCACCGACCCACTGGCGAAGGCGGCGGACCGGATCGCGGGCAGGCACTGAGGTCAGCGCCGGCGCGCACCGCCGCCCCGGAGCGCGCGCCGGTAGCGGCCCCGGTACACCCGCTGCGCCACCAGCAGCAGCGGAAACAGGTGCCGCCACACACCCCCGGGCGCCCGGCTCGTCAATGACCGCAGGGTCAGCGTGACCCGGCCGTCCGGGGCCCGGCTCACGACGAACGCCTCCTCGCCGGAGACCGGGTGGCCCGGCAGCGTGCCGTACGCGAAACCACACCGGTCGGGCGTGTCGACGACGGCGACGACGAGCACCGGTTCGTGCACGGCCAGCGGCCCCCAGGCCGCCGTGATGCGGTACTCGTCCCCCTCGGAGACCCGCTCACCGGCGGCCCCCAGCGGCGTGACACCGAAACCGCTGCGCCGCTTGACCCCCCAGCGCAGCACGGCCTCGGACGCCGCCCGCCAGTCACTGTCCCCGTGCCCGATGACCACGGACCCCTCGTAACGCCGGTAGCCGGCGGCCCCCGTCACCCACCGCGCCTCACCCGGACACGTCGCTCCGGCCGGAGCGTAGGTCAGGGCACCGGCCGGGGTGTCCGAGGGCATGGGGGCTCCTGTCAGAGTGCGGAATCACCAAGGGCCCAGGGCGGACAGTGTCCGGCCTGGGCCCTTCAAGAGCCCCCTGTCGGATTCGAACCGACGACCTACGCATTACAAGTGCGTTGCTCTGGCCAGCTGAGCTAAGGAGGCATTCCGGAGCAGTGTAACCAACGTCCCGGCCCGGACCGGACGAGATATTCGAGTGTTCTGGACTACTGACAGATTCGAAATGGCCAGGTAGCGTCGCGGAAGGTTCACTCCGGTGGACCAGACCACTCCCATACTCGGATCGTCCGGCACGTTCCTGCCGGTAGAGGAGAAGTATCGCCATGGCTTCTGTCACGTTCGACAAGGCGTCCCGCGTCTACCCCGGCTCCACCAAGCCCGCGGTGGACCAGCTCGAAATCGACATCGAGGACGGCGAGTTCCTCGTCCTCGTCGGTCCCTCCGGTTGTGGCAAGTCGACCTCCCTGCGCATGCTCGCGGGTCTTGAGGACGTCAACGGCGGCGCGATCCGCATCGGTGACCGCGACGTCACGCACCTGCCGCCGAAGGACCGGGACATCGCCATGGTGTTCCAGAACTACGCGCTCTACCCGCACATGTCCGTCGCGGACAACATGGGCTTCGCGCTCAAGATCGCCGGTGTGAACAAGACCGAGATCCGGGCGAAGGTCGAAGAGGCCGCCAAGATGCTCGACCTCACCGAGTACCTGGACCGCAAGCCGAAGGCGCTCTCCGGTGGTCAGCGCCAGCGTGTGGCGATGGGCCGCGCGATCGTGCGTGAGCCGCAGGTCTTCCTGATGGACGAGCCGCTGTCGAACCTCGACGCCAAGCTCCGTGTCTCGACCCGTACGCAGATCGCCTCCCTCCAGCGCCGCCTCGGCATCACCACGGTGTACGTCACCCACGACCAGGTCGAGGCCCTCACCATGGGCGACCGGGTCGCGGTCCTCAAGGACGGTCTGCTCCAGCAGGTCGACTCGCCGCGCAACATGTACGACCGCCCGGCGAACCTCTTCGTCGCCGGCTTCATCGGCTCGCCCGCGATGAACCTGATCGAGGTCCCGATCACCGACGGTGGCGTGAAGTTCGGCAACAGCGTCGTCCCGGTCTCCCGCGAGGCGCTCACCGCCGCCGCGGACCGCGGCGACACGACCGTCACGGTCGGCATCCGCCCCGAGCACTTCGACATCGTCGAGCACGGTGGCGCCGCCGCGCAGACCCTCACCAAGGACTCCTCCGACGCCCCGGCCGGCCTCGCCGTCTCGGTCAACGTCGTCGAGGAGCTCGGCGCCGACGGCTTCGTCTACGGTTCCTCCCGCGTCGGCGGCGAGGACAAGGACCTGGTCGTCCGTGTCGGTGGCCGCGCCGTCCCGGAGAAGGGCACCGAGCTGCACGTCGTGCCGCGCCCGGACGAGCTGCACGTCTTCGCGACCTCGACCGGTGAGCGCCTCACCGACTGACCCCGCCGCACCGGCTGACGCCGTCGCACCACGTACGGCCCCCGCACCCCGCATCGCCCGGGTGCGGGGGCCGTTTGCGTGGCGCGCGATGTTTGGGGTTTCGATCTCGGCCGTCCACAAATACCCCGGCACACCAGGCATTTCGCCCACGTTCGTCAACCGGGGATTCGAAAAGACTCCTCGAACCATCCCCCGCAAGGGTGACGAAATGTCGCCAAATCATCACTGACCGCTACGCTCGCCTGCGTGACCCACACCGCGCGCCGCATCGGCCGAACTCTCGCTCTCGTCCTGCCTGTCGTCATGGTCCTCTCCGGCACCCTCGCGGTGACCCGCGTGCCGTGGGCGGCAGCCAACCCCGAGTCCCAGCTGCTGACCGCGGCTTCGGAGACCCTGTCCAAGCAACCCGCCAAGGCACGCACTCCGCAGGACATTCTGCGCGACAAGCTGCTCGTGGAGCTCCAGGAGAAGGACCCGGCCGTCGCGTTGACGGGCCTCCAGCGCGCCGTCGAGGCCCGCCCCTCGCTCGCCCGCCACTGCATGTCCATCGCCAGGGCGCTGGGCAAGGCCGCGGTCGAGCAGTACGGCCCGACGCGCGCCCACCGCTTCTCCCGCCCGGTCTGCGACACCTCGTTCGCCTCGGGCGTCGCCCGGTTCAGCTGACCGCCGACGCGATGGCACGGCATATCGTGCCTCGCATGCATACGTATCCGACACAGGCCGTGATCCTGGCAGGTGGCCAGGGCACGCGACTGCGCCCGTACACCGATGACCGCCCCAAGCCGATGGTCGAGATCCCCGGAACCGGGACCCCGATCATCGGCCATCAGCTTTCCTGGCTGGCCGCCGAGGGCGTCACGGACGCCGTGGTCTCGTGCGGCCATCTCGCCGAGGTGCTCCAGGACTGGCTGGCCTCGGCCGATCTCCCGCTCAACGTGACGACGGTCGTCGAGACCGAGCCGCTGGGACGCGGCGGCGGCCTCAAGTACGCCGCCGCCCGGCTGCCCGATCCGGACCAGCCCTGGTACGCCTCCAACGGCGACATCTGGACGCGCTTCTCGCTGCGCGAGATGGCCGCCTTCCACGCCGAACGCGATGCCACCGCCACCCTGGCCCTCGCCCGCCCCCGGATTCCGTGGGGCGCCGTGGAGACGGACGCGTTCGGGCACATCACCGACTTCATCGAGTCGCCGCCCTCGCCGTATCTGATCAACGCCGGCGTGTACGTCTTCTCGCCGACGTTCACCACGCTGCTGCCCGAGCGGGGCGACCACGAGCGGACGACGTTCCCCGGACTGGCCCGCGAGCGCCGCCTCGCCGGGTACCCCCTGCCGCACGGGGCCTACTGGCGGGCGATCGACACCGCGAAGGACCTCACCGAGGCGGCCAGGGAACTCGGGGCGCACACGGGCAGGTAGCGGTCTCCACGGGTACGTACGCGCTCACGCGGGAGGGGCGGTCACCGGATGTCCGGTGACCGCCCCTCCCGCGTGTCCGTCCCTGGCCCGCCCGTCTCAGCCGAGCAGGCCGCCGATCGGGTTGCGGCCACCGCCGCCACCGGTGCCGCCGCTGGTGCCGCCGCCGTCCGTGCCGCCCGTCGAGTCCCCGGCGCCGGCGGAACCGGAGGAGGTGGGCCCGGCACTGGTCGTCGGGGGCTGCTCCTGCGGGGTCGTCTGCTGCGGGGGCGCCTCCTGCTGGGTGGTCCCCTGCGTCTGGCTGGGCTGCCTGGTACCGGCGGCCGGTTCCGACTCAGGGACCGTGGCCGCGCCGGGAGTGGTCCGCTCCACCGAAGGTGCGGTGGAGGCGCTGGAACTGGACGGCGCGGGCCGCCGCTCGTCCGGGGTACGCGACGCCTGACGCTTGCCGGTGGACTCCCGGGGAAGCGGGGAGCCGGGCAGCTGGTTCGTCGGGTAGTCGTGCGGGCCCGGTACGGTCACGACCTCGCTGGAGCGGACCGCGCCGCCCAGCAGGGAGCCGACCAGCAGGGTCAGGCCGACGACGACGGTGGCGACGACCGTACCGCGACGCAGCACACGACCGCGCAGGTCCCAGATCGAGGACCGCGGGCCGAGCTTGCGCCACGCCTCCCCGGCGAGACGTCCGTCGACCGAGTAGACGGGAGCGCCCGCGATGATCAGCGGGCTCCAGGCGGCCAGGTAGATGATGTCGGGCGCGTCGTAGACGGCGACGGACCGCCAGCTGACCGTCACCAGGAGAGCCGCGGAGAGCAGCGCCCCGACCGAGGCGGCGACACGCTGCCAGAGGCCGAAGACGGTCAGGACACCGACGACGACCTGGAGGAAGGCAACGGTGAGTCCGGCACCGACGGGGTGGGAGAGGGCGAAGTCGCGGAGCGGCTCGGCGAGTGCCCAAGGGTGCAGCGAGGTCAGCCACTTGACCATGGAGCCCCGGTCGCCGCCGTCGAAGTAGACGGGGTCGGAGAGCTTGCCCATGCCCGCGTAGATCGTGATGAAGCCGAGGAAGACGCGCATCGGGAGCAGGACGACCCCGAGGTTCATCCGGCGGCCCGGGTAATAGGCGTGCCTGACGGGGTCGTTGCCGTGGCGCCGCTCCTGGGCGGCCCTGGTGTCGTCCTCGTCCTCGTCGTCGTACCCGTCGTCCGCACCGGTGTCGACCGGGTCGAACGCACCGACCGCCTGCCGCATCGGAGGCAACAAGGGCCCGACACGACCCCGTTCGGGCTGGTGGGGGGCGGTCAGCAGACGATTGGGCTGGGTCTCTTCGATGCGCGGGATGACCTGGGTGGCGCCCGCCGCGTGACCGCCGGAGAGCTCTGCGCCGAGCCCTCCCTCCAGCCGGCCCGCGGTGGAGTTCCGTACGGCCTGGAGGAGTCCGCCGGCTCCGGGATCACCCGGCTCGGACCTGCCGCTCCAGACGACGGGCGCCCTCCTGCGACGGCCCGCGGCACCGCTCATGGCGGGAATCCGGGCCGTGTCGGCGGCGCCACCGAGCAGCCGTGCACGCTGGCCCGGGGCGAGCTGCACCCGGAAGCTGGCGTGGTTGACGATGACCTGCGCGGGGTCGCAGTCCACCTTGGTCATGCTCAGGGCGGGTTGTTCGTCGAACCGAGGCGTTCTGGTGTCCACACTCATCTAACCGAGTGATGTGTGTTTAGGACACTGCCTTGACACGGCCGAAGTGTCCGAGACCCGTCAACAGTCTGTAGCGGTATGGGTATCCGCGTACGCGAGGCAGGTGGCGTAGTCCGGTAGCTGTCCGGCGGCTGCGGCTTCGGCGAGGGCCGGTGCACCGGCGTCCTTGTCGGACAGGGCGGGGCGTACGTCTTCGGGCCAGGCAATGGCGAGTTCGGGGTCGAAAGGTGAACGCCGCGCTCGCCACCTGGTGCGTAACCCTCGGAGCAGAGGCGTCACCGACCATCGGCACCGCACTCGGCTGACCCGCGCCAAACGTTCGGCGCGACGCCGGGCCCGCCTGCGCGGGCTGCTCTGAGCACGGCCCCGCCGCGTCACCACTCAGGGCCTGTCCGGTGGCACATCACCGGGCAGGCCCGTTGTCCGTACCGACCGGTTATGCCCGGCGGCGCGCCACCTCGTACAGCACGATGCCCGCCGCGACACCGGCGTTCAGCGACTCGGCGCCGCCCGGCATCGAGATCCGCACCCGGTAGTCACAGGTCTCGCCGACCAGCCGGCCCAGGCCCTTGCCCTCGCTGCCGATCACGATGACGACCGGACCCGCCAGGGCCTCCAGGTCCTCGACCGTGTGCTCGCCGTCGGCCGCCAGGCCGACGACCGTGATCCCGGCCTTCTGGTAGCCCTCCAGGGCCCGCGTCAGGTTGGTGACACGGGAGACCGGGGTACGGGCCGCCGTACCGGCGGAGGACTTCCAGGCACCGGCCGTCATCCCGGCCGCGCGGCGCTCCGGCACGACCACGCCGTGACCGCCGAACGCGGACACGGAACGGACGATCGCACCGAGGTTGCGCGGGTCGGTGACACCGTCGAGGGCGACGATCAGCGGGTCCTCGCCGTTGTCGTACGCGGCGGCGGTCAGGTCCTCCGGGTGCGCGTACTCGTACGGCGGGACCTGGAGGACGAGGCCCTGGTGGTTCAGGCCGTTCGTCATCCGGTCGAGCTCGGGGCGCGGGGCCTCCATCAGGTGGATGTTGCCGCGCGCGCCGGCGAGCTGGAGCGCCTCACGCACCCGCTCGTCGTTGTCGATGTACTGCTGGACGTAGAGCGTGGTCGCGGGGACACCGTCGCGCAGCGCCTCGAAGACGGGGTTGCGGCCGACGACCATCTCGGACGTGCCCTTGGCCCCGCCGCGGCGGGGAGCCGGGCGGCGGACGGCGGCCTGCTTGGCCTTGGCGGTCGCGATGCGGTTCTTCTTGTGCTTCTTACGGGCTTCGGCGGGCGGCGTCGGTCCCTTGCCTTCGAGACCACGGCGTCGCTGACCACCGCTGCCGACCTGCATGCCCTTCTTGTTGGACGTGCGGCGGTTCCTGCGCTGGCTGTTCCCGGCCATGACCTACCTGTTTCGTTGCTTCAGAAATATGTCTTCAAGTGAAAGTGTGCCGCCCGGAACCCCGGGCGGCACATTTGCGCCGGTCAGACCGGTGCGGAGAAGCTTGCTAGCGCGGCCCGAGGGTCCATCGGGGACCGCTGGGGCTGTCCTCGATGACGAGACCGGACTGGTTGAGCTGGTCGCGGATCGCGTCGGCGGCGGCCCAGTCCTTGCGGTCGCGTGCCGACTGGCGCTGATCAAGAACGAGCCGTACGAGCGTGTCGACGACACCGTGCAGGTCCTCGCCGCGGTCGCTCTCGCCCGCCCAGTGCGGGTCGAGCGGGTCGAGGCCGAGGACGGCGAGCATGGCGCGTACCTCGGCGAGGCGGGCGACAGCGGCTTCCTTGTCGTCGGCGGCGAGGGCGGAGTTGCCCTGGCGGACCGTGGTGTGGACGATCGCGAGCGCCTGCGGGACCCCCAGGTCGTCGTCCATCGCCTCGGCGAACGCGGGCGGCACCTCGGCGGCGGGCTCGACGGTCTCCCCCGCCTTCTCGGTGACGCGCTGCACGAAGCCCTCGATCCGCGCGAACGCGGACTCCGCCTCGCGCAGTGCCTCCTCGCTGTACTCGATCATCGACCGGTAGTGCGGGGTGCCGAGGTAGTAACGCAGCACGATGGGGCGCCACGCCTTGACCATCTCGCTGACCAGCACGGAGTTGCCCAGCGACTTCGACATCTTCTCGCCGGCCATGGTGACCCAGCCGTTGTGCACCCAGTAGCTCGCGAACGCGTCGCCGTACGCCTTGGCCTGCGCGATCTCGTTCTCGTGGTGCGGGAAGATCAGGTCGATACCGCCGCCGTGGATGTCGAAGGCGGTGCCGAGGTACTTGTGCGCCATGGCGGAGCACTCCAGGTGCCAGCCGGGGCGGCCGCGGCCCCAGGGCGTCTCCCAGCTGGGCTCGCCGGGCTTCGCGGACTTCCACATGGCGAAGTCGCGCTGGTCCCGCTTGCCGGTCTCGCCGTCGCCTGACGGCTGGCGCAGATCGTCCAGCTCCTGGTTGGAGAGCTCCAGATAGCCGGGGAACGACCGCACGTCGAAGTAGACGTTGCCGTCGGACTCGTACGCGTGACCGCGCTCGATGAGACCGCGCATCATCTCGACCATCTCGGTGATGTGGCCGGTGGCGCGCGGTTCGTAGGTGGGCGGGAGGCAGCCGAGCGCGTCGTAGCCGTTGTTGAACTCGCGCTCGTTCTCGTACCCGATCGACCACCAGGGGCGGCCGTGTTCGGCCGACTTGTTGATGATCTTGTCGTCGATGTCGGTGACGTTCCGGATGAACGTGACGTCGTAGCCGCGGTACTCGAACCAGCGGCGCATGATGTCGAAGTTCAGGCCCGACCGGATGTGCCCGATGTGAGGGGCGGCCTGGACAGTCGCGCCACAGAGGTAGATCGAGACACAGCCCGCTGTGAGCGGAACGAAATCACGGATCTTCCGGGCGCTGGTGTCGTGCAGGCGAATAGTCACCCCTCAAGGGTAGTGGGCCCGCACCAGTGCCCGGGCCCCTCGCGGAGGGTTGCGTGTGACACCCCGGTCCCTGGGCGCCGGTTCCGTCCTCGGGCACCGGACGGGCTGTGGTGGCGCCCCGGTCCTCCCGGTGGCCGGTCCGGGGCGCTCCGGGGCCCTTCGTGCACGGAGGGCCCCCGCAGGGGCGGGCGTGCGGCCCGGGTCGCTTACGTACCGGGTGCCGCGCCCGTCCTGGGGAGACACTCCGGAGGGGCCCCACCCCACCACCCACCGGTCAGGTGGACGAGCCCGGCGCGACCGCTCGGTACACCAGCGCCGTCGCGATGCCCGCGATTCCCTCGCCGCGGCCCGTGAAGCCGAGGCCGTCGGACGTGGCGGCGGAGAGGGAGACCGGCGCGCCGACCGCGGCGGCCAGGACCTTCTGGGCCTCCTCGCGGCGCTTGCCGATCTTCGGCCGTACGCCGACGACCTGCACGGCAACGTTGCCGATCTCGTACCCCGAGGACCGCACGATCCGCGCCGCCTCGGTGAGCAGCGTGACGCCCGAGGCTCCCGACCATTCGGGGCGCCCCGTGCCGAAGTGCCGGCCGAGGTCACCGAGACCGGCGGCCGAGAACAGTGCGTTGCAGGCGGCGTGCGCGACCACGTCCGCGTCGGAGTGGCCGGCCAGCCCCGGGCCCTCGCCCTCCCACAGCAGCCCCGCGCACCACAGCTCACGGCCCTCTTCGAACGCGTGGATGTCGGTCCCGATCCCGACCAGGGGGATCACGGGAGCCGGCTGCCGGTCAGAAAGCATCGTTCGCCCTCCGGCGTGCGAGAACCGCTTCGGCCAGCAGCAGGTCGAGCGGCCGGGTCACCTTGAACGCCTCTTCGTGCCCGGGTACGACGACGACCGGAGCTCCGAGCCGTTCCACCATGCCCGCGTCGTCGGTGGCGCCCTCGCCGTCGACGGCCGCGGTCGTGTGGGCGCGGACCAGCGTGTCGCGGTCGAAGCCCTGCGGTGTCTGCACGGCGCGCAGCCTGTCGCGTACGGGAGTGGCGAGCACCGGCTCCGGCTCGCCCCGGGGGCCCGGCTCGACTTCCTTGACGGTGTCGGCGAGCGGCAGGGCGGGTACGACGGCGGGCGCCCCGTCGCGTACGGCCTCGACCACGGCGTCCACCGTGTCCACCGGCACGAGCGGGCGGGCCGCGTCGTGGACGAGGACGACGGAGATGTCGGCGGGCAGCACGTCGAGGCCGAGCTTCACCGACTCCTGGCGGGTCTTGCCGCCGGGCACGACCAGATAGTCGGTGCGCTCGGGCAGCGCGTGTTCGTCGAGGAGGTTCTTCACCTCGGGCGCGCCGTCCGGCGGAGCGACGACGACGACCAGGCTCACGGCGCGGGACGCCGCCATGGCCCGGACCGCGTGGATCAGCATCGGGGTCCCGCTGAGGGCCCGGAGCGCCTTGGGCGCGCCCGGCCCGAGACGCACGCCCCGGCCGGCTGCGGGGATCACCGCGGCGGTGCGGGGAGGGCGCGATTCGTCAGGCGTCGGTGACATCGGTGACATCGGTTGCACTCCGAAGCTTCGGCAGGTTTGTTTCCACGGCCGACATGGGTATGGCCCCAGCGAGCCGGGCGGGACGCTTGACTTGACCAGGACCCTTCCGTGACACCTGGTCGAACGAGCCTCACCGGCCGCTCAATGCGCGCGCATGGCTGAATTGAGCTGGTGAAGAACGGCTGAAAAGGCACCGGTTTTGGAGCCGAACATGCCGCAGCGCCCGGCGACACAGCGTAAATACGGCTGGTCAGCGGGCACCGCGGCACATTCATACGACCGGTGCGATCCGTTTCAGGACGCGAGGACCTCGTCGAGCAGAGCCTCGGCCTTGTCCTCGTTCGTGTTCTCCGCGAGTGCGAGCTCACTCACCAGAATCTGGCGGGCCTTGGCGAGCATGCGCTTTTCACCTGCGGAGAGACCGCGCTCGCGCTCACGACGCCACAGGTCGCGAACCACTTCCGCGACCTTGATGACATCGCCGGAGGCGAGCTTCTCGAGATTTGCCTTGTAACGCCGGGACCAGTTCGTCGGCTCTTCGGCGTACGGTGCGCGCAGCACCTCGAAGACCCGGTCCAGTCCCTCTTGCCCGACCACGTCGCGCACTCCGACGAACTCCGCGTTGTCCGCCGGGACACGAACCGTCAGGTCACCCTGGGCGACCTTGAGCACCAAGTAGGTCTTGTCCACGCCTTTGATCTGGCGAGTCTCAATAGCCTCGATCAGCGCGGCCCCGTGATGGGGATAGACCACGGTGTCGCCAACCTTGAACGTCATGTGACAGGTACCCCTTCCGTGGCTATCCAGAGTAACACGAGAACAGCTTCTCCTGAATGGCGTTTTCGCAGGTCAGGGCATATCTCGGGGCTTGACAACAGCAACAGGAACGTGCTGCGGAAGGCTTCTGGAACGCGGTATTCGCAGGTCGGAGCGGCTGTGCGGTCGACGTGAAACGCGGGTGTCACATCTGCCGGAACCTGCTACGAAGGTGTCGAACGTCCCGTTTTGCCTGGTTCCAGATGATGAACTTTCCGTGTGCCGTTCGGAGATCGATCACCCGTACGGACGTAAGTGGTCGATGGTCATTGAAATTGATCAACGGTCGGCACGGGTGTGGATTATGTGCGCGGAATACGCCACGCCCGGAAATTGATCACCGGGGTTATGCGAACGGAGCGTGAATCGGCGCGGGCGCCGCCCGCTGGTCACACCCCGGATGCCGTAGGAGGCGGGTCGGGTGCGGGACGGGTGGCGCGGCTCGGTAACCTGAGCGCGCTGACACACACTTAGGGCGGCTTTACGCCGCTCGCCTCGCGTCCGCAGAGTCCGAAGTCCGCAGTCCGATCGTTCAAGGAGTTGCCGCCGCCGTGAGCCGCAGCCTTCGACACGGCGCCCTCGCCGCCACTGCCATCGTGTTCTCGATCGCCTCGATGTCCGCGTGCAGCGCGGGCAACGACGCACAGACGCTCCAGGTCAGGCCGGACAACGCAGCCACTGCCGTCGACAACATCAAGATCCAGAACGCGAACGTCATCACTCAGCCCGAGCACGGCGCCGAGGGTCCGGCCGTCGTCTCCGCCCTGCTGTTCAACAACGGCACCAAGCGCGAGGTCC
This sequence comes from Streptomyces sp. NPDC058620, assembly GCF_042717135.1. NCBI lineage: Bacteria > Bacillati > Actinomycetota > Actinomycetes > Kitasatosporales > Streptomycetaceae > Streptomyces > Streptomyces sp. NPDC058620. The sequence continues at coordinate 85,930 of NZ_JBHXQO010000002.1, read as the reverse complement.
TGGAGGCCATCACGCTGCCGGGCAGCGACACCCCGGTGAAGCTGCACGCCGCCAAGGGCGAGGGCCCGGTCGTCGTACCGGCCGGCGGCTCGGTCATGCTCGGCGGAAAGGGCAACGCGGCCGCCGTGATCGAGAAGGGCCACGAGGCCGCTCGCAACGGTGACGTCCAGACGGTCGTCTTCAAGTTCAGCGAGACCGGCGACGTCGAGCTCGGTGCCTCCGTCGTCCCGGCGACGAGCTTCTTCAAGGGCTTCGGCCCGAACTCGCTGCCCGCGCAGGCGAAGCCCACGCCCACCCGGACGACGCCCTCGGGTGCCGCCTCCGGGACGCCGGGCGCCCCGTCCGGCACGCCGACGGAGCCGGTGACCGGCTCGGCGAGCCCGGACGCCGCGGCGTCCGCCTCGGAGACCTCGGCGACGGGTCACTGACCCCACGTACGTACACGCGAGAGGGGCGCCCCCCGGCCGGGAGGCGCCCCTTTCGCATGTGGTCCGTTCAGCTGCCGGTTTACGGCTCGAACTTGTAGCCCAGACCACGGACCGTCACCAGGTAGCGCGGCGCCCCCGGGTCCGGCTCGATCTTGGCGCGGAGCCGCTTGACGTGGACGTCGAGGGTCTTGGTGTCGCCGACGTAGTCCGCGCCCCAGACACGGTCGATCAGCTGCATCCGGGTCAGCACGCGGCCCGCGTTGCGCAGCAGCATCTCCAGCAGGTCGAACTCCTTCAGCGGCAGGTCGACCTTGCCGCCGGAGACGGTGACCACGTGACGGTCCACGTCCATCCGCACCGGGCCCGCCTCCAGGGCGGCCGGGGCGACCTCCTCCGGCTCGCCGCGGCGGCGCAGGACCGCGCGGATGCGGGCGACCAGTTCCCGCGAGGAGAAGGGCTTGGTCACGTAGTCGTCGGCTCCTATTTCCAGCCCGACGACCTTGTCGATCTCGCTGTCCTTGGCGGTCACCATGATCACCGGGACGTTGGACCGGACGCGCAGCTGGCGGCAGACCTCGGTGCCGGGCAGGCCCGGCAGCATCAGGTCCAGCAGAACGAGGTCGGCGCCGTTGCGCTCGAACTCGTCGAGTCCATCGGGGCCGGTCGCCGCGATGGCGACCTCGAAGCCTTCCTTGCGAAGCATGTAGGACAGGGCGTCGCTGAAGGATTCCTCATCCTCGACGACAAGCACTCGGGTCACGGAAGAGCCTCCGGGGCAGGGAATGGTTCAAAGGTGTCGGTCTCGAACGGTGCCTCGTCGTCGCCGTTGACGATAAGCGGTCCGCCGGTGGTGTGTTCCCGTACGACACCCGATTCGGGCAGTCGCAGGGTGAAGGTGGAGCCCTGACCCTCGGAGCTCCAGACCGTGACCTCCCCGCCGTGCGAGGCGGCCACGTGCTTGACGATGGCGAGGCCGAGACCGGTGCCACCGGTGGCCCGCGACCGGGCGGGATCGACGCGGTAGAACCGCTCGAAGACCCGTTCGCGGTCCTTCTCGGAGATGCCGATGCCCTGGTCGGTCACGGCTATCTCGATCAGATCCCCGCCGGGTGCCACGATGCGGCGGGCGGCGATCCCGACGCGCGTGCGGGCGGGGCTGTAGTTGACGGCGTTCTCGACGAGATTGCCGAGTGCCGCGGCGAGCTGGCCGCGGTTTCCCCAGATGAAGAGGTCCGCGGTGCCGCCCGAGGCCATGGTGATCTGCTTGGAGCCGGCCTGCTGCCGGCAGCGGTCGATGGCCTCGGCGACCAGTTCGTCCACCCGGACGGGCTCGGCGTCCTCCAGCGGGTCGTCGTTCTGCACCCGGGAGAGGTCGATCAGTTCCTGTACGAGGTTGGTGAGCCGGGTCGCCTCGATCTGCATCCGTCCGGCGAACCGCTCCACCGCCTCCGGATCGTCCGAGGCGTCCATGACAGCCTCGGAGAGCAGGGAGAGCGCGCCGGTGGGGGTCTTGAGTTCATGGCTGACGTTGGCGACGAAGTCGCGTCGTACCGCCTCTATCCGGCGGGCTTCGGTGAGGTCCTCGACCAGCAGCAGCACCAGGCGTGAGCCCAGGGGGGCGACCCGGGCGGAGACGGCGAGCGCCTCGCCACGGCCCGTACCGCGCCGTGGGAGGTCCAGTTCGACCTGACGTATCTCACCGTCCCTGCGGGTGTCCCTGGCCATGTGGAGCATGGCGTCGACGGAGAGCCGGCCGCCGCGGACCAGGCCCAGCGCGTATGCGGCGGAGCTGGCCTTGACGACGCTGTCGCTCTCGTCGAGGACGACGGCGGATGAGCTGAGTACGGAGAGGACGGTGTCCACTCCGGGGGGCAGTGCTGCGTTGCCGTCGGGCCGCAGGGACGTACGCGTGGGTCTGTTCTGTTCGCGCTCGCTCCAGCGGAACGCCAGCATGGCGATCACACCGGTCAACAACCCGGCGATCGCTGCAGCTGCGGCGACCGCCGCGTTCACGTCCATGCTTCAAGGTTATGCGTGCTCGACAACTCTCTCCCAGCCATCCGAGTGCCATCTCGAACACTCGTCGCCCAGAGTTCACCGAGGAGCAAGTATCGGTTCACTTCTGCGGTCGGAACCCGACGCGTTCCACCCGCACCGTGGGAGCGTGGGGGTCGGTCCAAGAGACCCCGGCCTCAGTAAGGAAACTGGAGAGGGACTTCCATGCGCGACGCTTACCACGAGGAACTCGACTCGATCGGCGAGGGCCTGGTCGAGATGGCCCGGCTCGTCGGCTCCGCGATCGGGCGGGCCACCACGTCCATGCTCGACGCGGACCTGAAGCTCGCGGAGAGTGTCATCGCCGCGGACCAGAAGGTCGACGACCTCCAGCACGACCTGGAGGCACGTGCCATCGCGCTCCTCGCCCGCCAGCAGCCCGTGGCGACCGATCTCCGGATCGTCGTCACCTCGCTGCGGATGAGCGCCGACCTGGAGCGCTCGGGCGACCTGGCCCAGCACGTCGCGAAGCTGGCCCGGCTGCGCTTCCCGCAGTCGGCGGTACCGCACGACCTGCACGCGACCATCCTGGAGATGGGGCAGCTGGCGCAGCGCCTGATGGCGAAGGCCGCCGAGGTCATCATCACGAAGGACGTCGACCTGGCGCTCCAGCTGGAGCAGGACGACGACGAGATGGACCTGCTTCACCGCACGCTGTTCCAGCACCTGATGGACGACCGCTGGAAGCACGGCATCGAGACCGCCGTCGACGTGACGCTGCTCGGCCGTTACTACGAGCGTTTCGCCGACCACGCGGTGTCGGTGGCCAAGCGGGTCGTCTACCTCGTGACCGGTGAGCACGCCGACGACCTCCAGGCGGCGACCCCGAACCCGGTGGAGAGCGCGTAGCTTCCGCGCTCGGCACACACGCGGCGTGCGCTCCCCGTGCACTCTGGCGGGTGCGCGGGTCGCACGCGTGTTCTCCATGTGTGCGCCGTTGATGCGCCCGCAGGAGTGGGCATCCAATGGGATGGGGGCGGCACACCATGTCCGTACGCCCTCGTGAGCGCGTACGACCGAGGAGGAAGCATGGCCGATTCCCCCGTCAACGAACCCCAGCTGGAGGCACCGACCGAAGTGGTGCACCTGTCCGTGCTCGCCGCCTGCGGCTGCGGTTCGGGCTGCGGGTGCGGCTGCCAGTCGGGCGGCCCGTGCCAGTGCGGTGGCTGCTCCGGCTGACGGTCAGGTGTGGTGCGCCCCGCGACGGAAGTCTTCGTCGCGGGGCGGTGCGGTGCTGTGCGGTGTTGTGCTGTGCCGTGCTGTGGAGGTCTCCGTGCGCGGGCGGTGCGGCGGTCAGCCGACGGGCTGCCCGGCCCCCGCGCTCTCCACCTTCTCCGCCTTCTCCGTCTTCTCCACCTGCACCGCCGCGGCCGCCGTGGGAGCCCCGCTCTCCACGACCGTCGCCTCCCCCGCCACGTACTCCTGCGGCAGGTTCCGCGTCAGCAGCCAGTAGCCCGCTGCCGCGACCGTGCCCAGTACGGCGCAGGCACCCCAGAGCCACTCGGCGCCGTACCGGTCGATCACGAAGCCGGACATCAGCGGGGCGACCAGGGCCGCCGCCGACCAGGACATCGTGTACATGCCCTGATAGCGCCCGCGCCCCTGCGCCGGTGACAACTGGACGACCAGGCCCGTCTGGGTCGGCGCGTTGATGATCTCGGCGAGGGTCCACACGCAGACCGTCAGCGCGTACACGGCGATCGAACCGGCGAACGCGGTCAGCCCGAACCCGTACCCCGCGAGCAGCGACGAGATGACGAGCAGCTTGCGCGGGTCGCGGTACTGGATGAAGCGCGTGACCGGGATCTGGAGCGCCACGATCAGCACGCCGTTGACGGCGATCGCCGTACCGAAGTCCGAGGCGGAGAACCCGTCCGTACCCATGGCGACCGGCAGGCCGACGTACCCCTGCTGGAAGATCAGGGCGATCACGAACGACAGCCCGACGACGCTCATGAACCGGCCGTCACGCAGCACGGTGGAGAGCCGGACGTCGTCCTGGGCGGGGGCCTTGGCGCCGGGTGCGACGGGCGCCCTCTCCGGCCGGGACTCCGGGACCTTGATGAAGACGAGGACGGCGCAGACCAGGGTCATCGCGGCCTCCCCCATGAACCCGGCGAGGTAGCTGTACTCGGCGATGAACCCGGCCCCGGCGGACGAGATCGCGAAGCCGAGGTTGATGGCCCAGTAGTTCAGGGAGAACGCCCGCACCCGGTCCTTCGCCGGGACGATGTCGGCCATCATCGCCTGCACGGCGGGCCGCGAGGCGTTGCTCGCCATGCCGACGAGGAACGCCACCCCGGCGATGGCCAACGGGTGGACCATGAAGCCGAGCAGCGCCACGGACAGCGCGGTCGACACCTGCGCGATCAGCATGGTGGGCCGGCGCCCCAGCCGGTCCGTCATCACCCCGGCGCCGAGGGAGGAAATGACACCGCCCAGCCCGTGGAGGGCGGCGACGAGACCGGCGTAGGAGGCGGAGTACCCGCGGTCCAGGGTCAGATAGAGCGCCATGAAGGTCGCGACGAACGCCCCGAGGCGGTTGATGAGGGTGCTCGTCCACAGCCACCAGAACTCCCTGGGGAGACCGGCGACCGTCTCGCGTGCGGCCCTTCTGAGACCGTCGACAGACATGCGGAATTCCCCCCGGGGACGTACGGAGCCTGACGCGGACCGTAAGTGGTCCGATGGCACTCCGAATATTACGAAGCCGGGTTTCGCGTCCGCCACTGGATTGACGCCTCCCGTCAATCGACGCCCCGGACCCCGCTCCTGCGACCGCTGTCCGCCCTGTGGCCGGGCGCACGCGGGTCCCACGGGTTCGATTACGCTCGGACCCATGGCCGACGCACCGTACAAGCTGATCCTCCTCCGCCACGGCGAGAGCGAATGGAACGCGAAGAACCTGTTCACCGGTTGGGTGGACGTAGACCTCACCGACAAGGGCGAGAAGGAGGCGGTCCGCGGCGGTGAGCTGCTCAAGGACGCCGGCCTGCTCCCCGACGTCGTGCACACCTCCCTCCAGAAGCGCGCGATCCGCACCGCCCAGCTCGGGCTGGAAGCCGCGGACCGCCACTGGATTCCGGTCCACCGCTCCTGGCGCCTGAACGAGCGCCACTACGGCGCCCTCCAGGGCAAGGACAAGGCGCAGACGCTCGCCGAGTTCGGCGAGGAGCAGTTCATGCTCTGGCGCCGCTCGTACGACACCCCGCCGCCGCCCCTCGAGGACGGCGCCGAGTTCTCCCAGTCCGACGACCCGCGCTACGCGACGATCCCCAGCGAGCTGCGTCCGCGCACGGAGTGCCTCAAGGACGTCGTCGAGCGCATGCTGCCGTACTGGTACGACGGCATCGTCCCCGACCTGCTCGACGGCCGGACGGTCCTGGTCGCCGCCCACGGCAACAGCCTCCGCGGCCTGGTCAAGCACCTGGACGGCATCTCGGACGAGGACATCACGGGCCTCAACATCCCGACCGGCATCCCGCTCGCGTACGAACTGGACGCCGACTTCCACCCCCTGAAGCCGGGCGGCACGTACCTGGACCCGGACGCGGCCCAGGCGGCGATCGAGGCAGTGAAGAACCAGGGCAAGAAGAAGTAGCGCGTACCCGTACGCGATCGAGCCCCCACCCGCGGTGTGTCCGCGGGTGGGGGCTCGTTCCGTTGAGGTGCGGGGTGGGCCGGGGCGTTGCTCCGGTCCGGCCGCGCGGTTCAACGCGTATCGCGGAGGGGACGGAGCGTTGCACGCAACGCTCCGTCCGCAATCTCGGTCAGGGGGTGCCCCCGATGTCCGCCGGCCGCTTGGCGTCGGGGCGGGAGGGGCCGGAAGGGCGGGAGGGGCCGGAAGGGCCGGAAGGGCGGGAGGGGCCGGTAGGGCCGGAAGAGCGGGAGGGGCCGGTAGGGCCGGGAGGGGTGGCGGTATCGCTGTTCGTCTTCGTCGTTCCCCGCAGCAGTGCCAGTGACAGTGCCGCGGCTCCCGCCATCGTCGCCGCGGCTCCCACTCCCGCGTAGCTCATCCCGTGGGTGAACGCGTCGCGGGCCGCCGTGAGTACCGCGTCCGCCGTCGTCTCCGGCAGGTGGGACGCCACCGCCGTGGCGCCGCCCAGGGTTTCGCGTACCGCGTCGGCGTCCGGGAGGCCGGGCGGCAGGGTGTCCGCCATGTCCCGGCTGTAGACCGCCGCGCCGATCGAGCCGAGGACGGCCATGCCGAGGGAGCCGCCCAGTTCCTGGCCCGATTCGAGTACCGCCGCCGCCGAGCCCGCGCGCTCCGGCGGGGCCGCGCCCAGGGCGAGTTCGTTGGCCAGGGTCATGGCCGCGACCAGGCCGCCCGCGTAGACGGCCCCGCCGGTGAGGGTGAACCAGAGGGCCGAGTCCGTACGCACCTGGGTCAGCCAGAGGAAACCGCAGGCGGAGACGAGGAACCCGCCGCACATGACGTACGCCCGGTCGAACCGCTGCGCGAGTGCCGCGCCGGTCGGGGCCATCACCGCGACGCCCACGGCCGGTACCAGGCTCCACAGGGCCGCCTCCAGCGGTCCCATGCCGAGGACGGACTGCAGGTACTGCGTGAAGAAGACGGCCATGCCCACCGTGGCGAACATCGCCGTCAGGTTCGCGCAGACCGCGCCCCCGAAGGCGCGCTGCCGCAACAGGGCGAGGTCGACCATCGGGTGGGACAGACGTTTCTGGCGGCGGACGAAGACGTAACCGAGCACGAGCCCACCGCTGATCCCGAGCGCGGGCAGGGGCGCGTAGCCGTGCCGGGCGAGTTCCTTGATGCCGTAGATGACCGGGAGCAGAGCGGCCAGCGAGAGCACCGCGCTCGCCAGGTCGAAGGGTTCGCGGTCCTTGGACCTGAACTCCGGTACGAGGAAGGGGACCAGGACCACGAGGAGCGCCATCGCGGGCAGGTTGATCAGGAAGACCGAGCCCCACCAGAAGTGCTCCAGCAGCAGGCCGCTGACGACCGGTCCGAGGGAGACTCCCGTGGTCATGACGGCGGTCCAGACCGTCACCGCCGTGGCACGCTGCCGTGCGTCGTGGAAGAGGTTGCGGATGAGGGCGAGGGTCGACGGCATCAGGGCGGCGCCGCCGAGGCCGAGCAGGGCGCGTACGGCGATGAGCGCCTCGGCGGACTGGGCGTACGCGGCGGCCACCGAGGCGGCGCCGAACACGACGGCTCCGGCGAGCAGTACGGTACGGCGGCCGAGCCGGTCGCCGAGCGCGCCCATGGTGATGAGGAGCCCGGCGAGCACGAAGCCGTACATGTCGAGAATCCACAGTTGCTGGGTGGCGCTCGGCGTCAGGTCCTCGCTCACGTACGGGATCGCGAAGTAGAGGACCGAGACGTCCATCGATACGAGGAGCAGGGGCAGCATCAGGACGCCGAGGGCGATCCATTCCTTGCGGCCCGCGCGGGGGCCGGCGTGTGTCTCCATGGGTCCGTACGGAAGCGGCTCGGCGCGTACACCGCAAACCGCTCCCTAGTGCACCGGGTGCATAACCCTTGCCGCGCCCGGGAGAAGGCGTTGCGGTGCACTAGTACAGTGCCGCCATGGTCAGCGATCCGCCCTACCTTCGCATCGCCGCGGACATCCGCCGCCGCATCACCTCGGGGGAGCTCTCGCCCGGCGATCCCGTCCCCTCGACCCGGCGCATCACGCAGGATTGGGGGGTCGCCATGGCCACCGCGTCGAAGGCGCTCGCGGCGCTGGCGCAGGAGGGTCTGGTGCGGGCCGTGCCCGGGGTCGGCACCGTGGTGGCGGAGGCCCGGCGCGAGGGCAGGACGGCACCGGGCCAGGGACTCACCGCCGAGCGCATCATCCGCACGGCGATCGAGCTGGCCGACGCGGAGGGCCTCGGCGCCCTGTCGATGCGCCGGATCGCGACGGAGTTCGGTACGTCCACCATGGCCCTGTACCGGCATGTGCCGAGCAAGGCCGAACTCGTACGGCTGATGTCGGAAGCGGTGTTCACCGAGGAACCCACGCGTCCGTCGGGCGGCTCCTGGCGGGACCGACTCTCCGTGGAAGCCCGGTGGTTGTGGGCTCGGTACGAACGTCACCCCTGGCTGGCGCGGGCCATGGCCGCGCTCACCCGGCCGATGGTCTCGCCCCACGCCATGCGGTACACCGAGCGCGCCCTGGCCTCCCTCGCGGGACTGGGCCTCACCCCGGCCCAGATGCTCCACACCCACCTGACCCTGCTCGGATTCGCCCAGGGAGTCGCGATGGCGATGGAGTTGGAGTCACAGGCGCGGCAGGACACCGGCATGACCCCGGACGAGTGGATGGCGTCCAACGAGCCGCGTATGGAGGCCATTCAGACATCCGGGGCCTATCCGGTCCTCTCCACCCTCTTCGGTACGGATCAGTTCGACCTCGAACTCGGCACACTCTTCGAGTTCGGCCTGCAACGCATTCTGGACGGCGTACAGGTGCTCACCGACCAGGCCGCGACCCTATGATCGTGCGCATCGTGGACTGTCCCTGACACACCCGTGGATGCGTGCGAACGGGCGTGGAGAGCAAGGAGATCGGGGAGAACGATCATGGGCGAGCCTCTCAAGACTTTCGTCGGCGGCACGGAGGTCGACGTGCCCAACAGCATCCCGGCCATCCGCACCGCCCTGCCCGAGGACAGACGCACGGACTTCGACCGTGCGATCAACGAGGCGGGTGTGGACGAGATCCACGCCGTCATGCGGCACTGGATGCTGGAGGCCGTCCCCGATCCGGAGGCCGAAGGCATCCTGGTCCGACTGGCGCAGGACGAGGCCGAGAGGCGGCAGATCTCTTGAGCCGCCACCGCAAGGACCGCGGCCGGCCGAGTGCCGGCGCGTTCCGCATCTCGTACGCGCCGCCGGCGGACGACACCCTCGCCAAGATGCGGGACGGCGATCCGTTCCGCGACGAGATGGCCCGCACCCTGGGCCGTGATCCGTACGGGCACGGGTCGTGCGCCGTCAAGAGCGAGCATGACCGTCGCGAGGCGACGGTCCTCGGCGCGATCGTCCTCTATTACGTCTCCGGGTCGGTCCTCACCGTCACCGTGGTGAGGCTCGTACCCCTGCCTTGACAGGCGTGACAACGCAGCAGTTGCCGCTACTGCCGCGGAACGCGGGCGCGCCCCGCCTGTTCGGCAGGGCGCGCCCGGTCCCGGCGGGTGGGGATCGGCGAAGGCGAAATCAGGCGAGCTTCGACGCCTGGGCCGCGACCACGGCCGCCGGCAGTTCGAGCGTGCCCTTGCCGCTGGCCGCCGCGAGGTTGAACGACGTGAACGTGGCGACCGTGCCGCCCTGGCGCAGCGCGACGAGTGTCAGCGGCATGCTTTGGCCGTCCTGCTCGGCCGCCAGCGTCCAGGCGAGGGCCTCCTCGCCGCCCGAGACCTTCTCCTCGGTGATCTTGGTGACCTTCTGGGTCTCTCCGCCCGTGGTGACGCTGAAGCCGCCGGCGCAGTCGGTCGCGGCCTTGCGGAGGGCGGCGATGTTGCCCTCGGCGGTCGCACTGTCGTACGAGGAGAGCGTCAGCAGCGTGGACGTCAGGTCGAAGGCCGACTCGAGGGTGTCCTCGACGTCCCCCTCGGTCACGTCGCCGCCGTCGACCTTGGGCTCGCTGATCACCTGGCGCTTGGTGGTCGCGGTCGGCTTGCCCTCCTCAGCGCCGTAGAACGCGCGGGCCAGGGGGGCGCACGCCTCCTTGTCGGAGGTGACGTCGGCGGCGGCGACCGAGTCCTCGGGGCCGGCCTTCGTGATCTTGTGAGCCTCGACGTCGCCCTGGGCCAGGGACGCCTTCTCCAGCTCGGCGGCGGTCAGCGCCTTGACGGCGGGCTTCCCGGCGGCGCCTTCCTTGGCGCCGTCCTTGCCCTCATCGCCCTTGCTGGGCTCGGAGCCGCCGCAGGCCGTGGCCAGCAGGGCCAGGGCCGCCACGGAAGTGGCGAGGGCGGTACGGCGTACAGCGGTGGCGCGCATGGTTCATCTCTCCGTCTCATGGAGCAACGCCCCTTGCCCGGTGCGGTAGTTGCACGCCACTCGGGGTGGGTCGTCGCAGTGCGTCACACTCTAGATTCGGACACCTGTCCGGTGATCGGCTTGACCAGCCACGGGATGGGATTGTGATTCGTCTGTGATCACTCTGTGAATGCGCCGGAGCCGAGGAACGGGTGTCAGTCGGCCGGGCGCTGGGTCAGGTGCGCGAACGCGTCCAGATTCCGGGTGGACTCGCCGCGCGACACCCGCCACGCGTACTCCTTGCGGATCGCGGTCGCGAAGCCGAGCTCCAGCAGGGTGTTGAACGATCCGTCGGCCGCTTCGAGGACCGTCCCGAGCAGCCGGTCGAGCTCGTCCGGGGTGACGACGGCCAGCGGGAGCTTGCCGGCCAGGTAGATGTCACCGAGGGGGTCGACCGCGTAACTCACGCCGAAGAGGCGGAGGTTGCGCTCCAGCAGCCACCGGTGCACGGCGGCGTCGTTCTCGTCGGGGTGACGGATGACGAAGGCGTTGATGGAGAGGGAGTGCTTGCCGACGAGCAGGGAGCACGTGGTGAAGAGCTTGCGCGTGCCGGGCAGCTTCACGACGTAGTTGCCGGGCTCCGGGCTCTCCCATTCGAGCTCCGCGTCGTTCAGCGTCGCCTCGATGACCTGCGCCGCCACTGCTGCTTCGTCGGGTACGTCAGCCATGGTGGGAGCGTACGTGACGGCGGTGCTCGTACATCGCTGCCGTGTACACATCGGATGTCGCCGACGCAGCCGTGTCCCAGCCGAACGACTGGGCGTGCGCGGCGGCCGCCGCCCCCATCCGGCCGACCAGCTCCGGCGTGTCCACGAACCGGCCCAGTGCCCCGGCGTACGCCTCCGGGTCGTGCCCGGGGATCAGGAATCCGCTGACCCCGTCCCGTACCGCCACCGGGAGACCGCCCACGGCCGCCGCGACGACCGGGGTGCCGGCCGCCTGGGCCTCTATGGCGACGAGGCCGAAGGACTCGCTGTACGAGGGCATGACCAGCACGGACGCGGCCCGGAACCAGTCGGCGAGCTGGTCCTGCCCGACCGGCGGGTGGAACCGCACGACGTCGGCGATGCCCAGCCGCGCGGCCAGCTTCTGCAGGCCCTCCGGCTTGGCGAGCCCGCTGCCGCTCGGCCCGCCGACGACGGGTACGACCATCCGGTGGCGGAGCGAGGGCTCGCGGTCCAGGAGCACGGCGACGGCCCGCAGCAGGATGTCGGGTGCCTTCAGCGGCTGGATACGGCCGGCGAAGAGCGGGACGAACGCGTCCTGGGGCAGTCCGAGGCGCGCGCGGGCCGCCGCACGGCCGTCCGCGGGGCGGAAGCGGTCCAGGTTCACGCCCGGGTGCACGACGGCCACGCTGCCGGCGTCCGCCTCGTAGAAGCGGACGAGCTCGTCCGCCTCCTCCGCCGTGTTCGCGATGAGCCGGTCGGAGGCGCGCACGATCTGGGTCTCGCCGATGACACGGGCGGCGGGCTCGGGGGTGTCGCCCTCGGCGAGCGCCGCGTTCTTGACCTTCGCCATGGTGTGCATCGCGTGGACCAGGGGGACGCCCCAGCGCTGCGCGGCCAGCCAGCCGACCTGGCCGGAGAGCCAGTAGTGGGAGTGGACGAGGTCGTAGTAGCCGGGGCGCTGACCGGCCCATGCCTGCATCACGCCGTGCGTGAAGGCGCAGAGCTGCGCGGGCAGCTCCTCCTTCGCCAGCCCCTCGTACGGGCCCGCGTCGACGTGCCGGACCAGGACGCCGGGCGACAGCTCCACCGTCGGGGGCAGGGCGCCGGTCGTGGCCCGGGTGAAGATCTCGACCTCGATGTTGATCGCGGCGAGGCGCTTGGCCAGCTCCACGATGTAGACGTTCATGCCGCCCGCGTCGCCCGTACCGGGCTGGTGCAGCGGAGACGTGTGCACGGACAGCATCGCGATCCGCCGCGGTCTGCGGTGCGTGCCGGGGAAGCCGCCGGGGAACCGGATACGCGGCGCCACGCAGCTGCCGCCGAGCCGAGAGACGTACTGGCTCACGTCGTCCGGTCCTCCTCGCTCAAGGCATGACTTCTCGGGGGCGCGCTGGTCCCTACGCAGATCCAGAACAGCGACATGCGGCAGTTCATTCCGCTTTACCGAACCATGACCATGCCGCGCGCCCGCGGGGCAGCCGAGGGGGCGGCGCGTGACGGTCCCTGGCAAGCCCCCCGCAGGCCGCCTGCGGGCCCCCGGGAGGACCGTCTTCCCCGTCCTCCGGCGTCGCATACGCTCGCTGTCATGCGCCAGCGCCCCATCGGCACCGCGACCCGCGGGACCACGAACCCGAACCGTCTGCGCCGTATGGACCGCTGGATCGCCGCGACCCACGGCCCCGCCCTGCGCCGCTCGGACTTCCCCGTCGCCGTCGACCTCGGCTACGGGGCGGCCCCCTGGACCGCCGTCGAACTGCTGGCACGGCTGCGCACCGCCGAACCGCGCACGGCGGTGGTCGGCATCGAGATCGACCCGGAGCGGGTGGCGGCGGCGAAGCCGTACGAACGGGAGGGGCTGACGTTCGTCCACGGCGGCTTCGAGATCCCCGTCCCGCCGGGTACCGCGCCGAGCGGCGGGGCGAGCGGCGGGGCGAGCGGCACGGCGGGGCAGGCCGCCGGGGGCGGCGCCGGGCGGCCTTCGCTGATCCGGGCGGCGAACGTCCTGCGGCAGTACGACGAGGGCGAGGTAGCCGCGGTGTGGCAGCGGCTCTGCGCGCGGCTGGCACCGGACGGGCTGCTCGTCGAGGGCACCTGCGACGAGATCGGGCGCCGGCACGTGTGGGTGGCGCTGGGCCCGGAGGGCCCGCGCACGGTCACGTTCGCGACCCGGCTGGGCTCGCTGGAGCGTCCGTCCGACCTCGCGGAACGCCTCCCCAAGGCGCTGATCCACCGCAATGTGCCGGGCGAGCCCGTCCATGCCTTCCTGCGGGATTTCGACCGGGCCTGGGCAGCGGCCTCCCCGTACGCCTCGCTGGGCGCCCGGCAGCGCTGGATCGCGACGGCGCGGGCGCTCTCCGGGGAGTGGCCGCTGACGGACGGGGAACGGCGGTGGCGCCAGGGTGAGATCACGGTGCGGTGGGACGCGCTGCGCCCCAGCGGTTCGTGAACGGGTGCCCGCGCGGGCGCCGTCGGGTACGGACGACACGCCCGTACCGGCAACTCCGGGAACACGGGCGGCTCACCGTTCGTCGACACGACGGGATGTCATTCGCCTGCCCGCCGGGGGCGGGCCGTGTGATGCGTCAGGTGGTGTCAGGTGGTGTCAGCCTCTGTTGCTTTACGGGGCTACATGGCACGATCGCGACGTTGCTGAAAAGTTACTGACGGTAAGTCAGAAATCCGTATTCGTACGGTCTGGCTTGTGTCGCTTTGTGCCCGGAGGGGGAGTCCGTGAACCGACGCCACTGTGCCGCTGCCGCGATCACACTGGTCTGCGCGCTGGCTGTACTGGCCGCGCCGGTCCAGGCGATGGCCGCACCACTGCCCGAGCCCGCCCCCACCGCTCCGGCGGCGGCGGGTAAGAGCCTCGAAGAGGTGCGGGAGGAGATCGACACCCTCTACCGCAAGGCGGGCGCGGCCACCGACGCGTACAACCTGGCCGAAGAGCAGACGGCCAAGCAGTCCGGCGAGATCGTCAAGCTCGCCAAGGCCGTCGTCGACGGCCAGGCGAGGATCGCCGAGCTCAAGAACACGGCGGGCGCCCAGGCCCGCGAGCAGTACCGCAACGGCGGGCTGCCGCCCGGTGCGCAGCTCGTCCTCAGCAGCGATCCGCAGCTCTTCCTGGACGGGGTGAACCAGGTCAGGCAGGGCCAGCAGGCGTCCAAGGGCGTCCTGGCCGAACTGACCCGCACCCAGGAGGACTTGGAGACGTACACCAAGGACGCGAGCATCAACTGGGAGAAGCTCGAAGCCAACCGCCTCCAGCAGGCCAAGGCCAAGAAGGAGATCAACTCCCGGATCGAGGCTGCGAAGAAGCTCGAATCGCAGCTGGCGAAGGAGGAGCGGGCGAGGCTGCTCCAGCTGGAGCAGCAGGCGGAGTACAAGGCGCAGACCGCCTGGCTCAGCTCGGGTGCGCTCAGGGACATCGACCGCGAGGCGAGTGCGAGCGGCAAGCAGGCCGTGGCGTTCGCGACCGCGCAGATAGGCAAGCCGTACGTGTGGGGGGCCGAGGGCCCCGGTTCGTACGACTGCTCGGGGCTGACCTCCCAGGCGTGGGCGTCGGCGAAGCGCCCGATCCCGCGTACGTCCCAGGAACAGTGGCGCCTGCTCCCGCGCATCGCCGTCGAGGACATGCGCCCCGGCGACCTGATCATCTACCACGCGGATGCCAGCCACGTCGGGATGTACGTCGGCGACGGCGCGATCGTCCACGCACCGCGCCCCGGGCGGAACGTCACGCTGGCGGGTGCGGGATCGATGGCGATCCTGGGAGTGGTCCGCCCGGACAAGTAGGCCCCGGACAAGCAGGCCCCGGACAAGCAGGGCCCGGACAAGCAGGGCGGCGGCGGGCCGTGCGGACGAGCCGTGGCCGGCGGCGGGGGAGCGCCTTCGCCGGGGTGCGTCTGCGCCGAGTAGCGCGCCTTCGCCGGGGTGGGCGCCCGTGCCCGGGTGGGTGCCCGTGCCCGGCGGCCCGTCCCTGACCGACGGACATCCGCGCCCCGGCCCGCCCACCGCTCCCCAGTCCCCCGCCCGTCCTCGCACACCGCGCACGACGCCCGCCGGACCGTGAGCCACGCCACCCCGCCCCGCCGCCCCGACGTGAGCCGGGCCACGCGGCGGCACGGGAGGCGGGTGATGTTTGTCATGGCCCGCATCCCCCTCCGAGGTGCGCGCATCTCGCCGGTTCCGTGACAGGAAGCGGCTTATGACTGCGCATATGACGGAGGCCGGGTGCCATGCGCCATTCCGCTCCCCTGCCACGGACCGCTATCGTCCCCGTCTGGCGGGTCGTCGATCGTCGTCCCGCCGCGCCCTCGGGGGGAGGGAAGGAAACCCGAACCGATGCCCGTACCCGAACCGCAGCACCGAGCCGTGCCCGCTGCGGACGCCACCTATGGCGCCGACCTCACCCTCCTGGTGATCGAGGCCGACCCCACGGGCACTTTCAGCGTCCCCGAGCTGCCGTCCGCGGCCGGGGCCCGGGTCCGCGTCCGTTCGGCCCGCAACCTCACCGAGGCGGGCCGGCTCCTCACCGACGACGTCGACTGCATCCTGCTGGACCTGGCCCTTCCCACCGGCTCCGAGACCCGGGCGGAAGCCCGTACCGACGCGCGCCCCGACGGGGACCACACCGGCGCGGAGGTGGACGGCCTCGCCACGCTCAAGCACGTGCTGCGGATCGCGCCCCGCCACGCCGTCCTCGCCCTCACGGCGGAGGACGACGCCGAGCTGGCCGCCGAGGCCGTACGGGTCGGCGCCCAGGACTATCTCTTCCGCGGCGAGCTCGACGGCAGGCTGCTGAGCCGTGCCATCCGGTACGCGGTGGAACGCAAGCGCGCCGACATCGCCCAGCACCAGCTGACCGAGTCCCGGCTGCGTGCCCAGGAGAACGCCCGGCTGGAACGCGGCCTGCTGCCCACGCCCCTCCTCCAGGGCTCGGACCTGAGCTTCGCCTCCCGTTACCGGCCCGGCCGCAGCCGCGCCCTGCTCGGCGGCGACTTCTACGACACGGTCCGCACCCCGGACGGCACGGTCCACGCGATGATCGGCGACGTCTGCGGCCACGGCCCGGACGAGGCCGCGCTCGGTGTCGAACTGCGCATCGCCTGGCGGGCGCTGACGCTGGCGGGCCTGTGCGGGGACGAGCTCCTCTCCACGCTCCAGCAGGTGCTGGAGCACGAGAGGGAGAGCGAGGAGATCTTCGCGACGCTCTGCACCGTCGACATCTCGCCCGACGGCCGCCGCGCCGGGCTCTGCCTGGCGGGCCACCCCGCACCGCTGATCGCCCGGCAGGGGCGTGCGGCGCACCTGCTGCCGTACGAGGACGGGGGCCCCGCCCTCGGTCTGCTGCCGCGTGCCCGCTGGCCGCGCCGGCAGGTCGAACTGGGCGGCTCCTGGAGCCTGATGATGTACACCGACGGGCTCATCGAGGGCCGCGTCGGACCCACCGGTACCCAGCGCCTCGGCCAGGACGGCATGGTCGCGATGATCAACCGTCAGCTGGAGCAGGGACTCGGCGGCGAGGAACTGCTGGAGGCCGCGGTCGCGCAGGTGCGGGAGCTGAACGGCGGCGAGCTCACCGACGACGTAGCGGTCCTGCTGCTGAACCGCGACGAGGACCTCATACGCCGACGGGGGCGGAGTCTCCCCCGCCCCCGCTCGGGCTCGTCAGCACCCGCGAGCGCTCAGCGCCCGCCGTTGTAGGGGCCGTACGGCCCGTCGCTGCTGGAGCCGCCGCGGCGTCCGCCGCCACCGCCCGAGATCTGCCGCACGGCGGGCCGCACGTCGACGATGTAGACGATCGTCGCGATCAGCCCGATGACCGGCAGGAACGACATGATCGGGAAGAGCCAGATCACGACGAACGCGATCGCAAGGATGATCAGCCAGAAGGGCTTGGTCTGCTTGTCGGCCGCGCGATACGCGTCTTCACGGCGGATCACCGCGTCCACCAGAGCGAAGCCGCTCAAAAGAATCAGTGCCAAGCTCAAGAGGGACATCAGTCCCGCGAAACCCTGCATCAACACAGTGCCCACCGCCTGTCGGACCGGCCATAACGTGGCCACGCTACCGGGAGAACGGACCGGACACCGCGAGGGTGCCCGGGCCGCGATCCCGTTCTTCGGTTCTCGGCCTCGCGCCGGCGAGCGTTCACCGGCGCATCGCTTGCGGCCCGGTCACTTACCGGCGGGCGGCGTGGTCTTCTTCGCCACCGGCTTGCGCGCGGGCGCCTTCTTGGCGGGCGCGGCCTTGGCATCCGCCTGCTTCGGTACGGGCTTCGCCGCAGGGGCCGCCTTCGGCTTCGGCTTCGGCTCGGCCTCGACGACGGCGGCGAGCTCGACGATCTCGTCGGCGGTCTCGCCGCGCCACGTCCTCACGGTCTGCTCGCCGCGCTCGGCGACCTTCTCGTACGTCTCACGGGCCTTGACCGCGTACTCGGCGGCCGCGCCCACGCTGCGCAGAGCCAGGTCCTGAGCGGTCCCGCCGAGCTTCTTCAGATCGGCGTCGAACGCCCCGATCACCTCGGTGACCTTCGCCTGGACGGTGGCCTGAGCCTCCTTGGCCTGCGCGGTCACCTTCTCCTGCACGGCCTTGGGGTCGCTGTTGCGTACGGCCTCGATGCGCTCGGGCGCGTCGGCCCGCAGCTGCTCGATCAGCGCCGGAACCTTGCGTGCCTGCTGGACGGCGAGGTCGGCCGTACCGGCGGCGAAGTAGAGGGGGGTCGGGTCGGTGAGGGTCTTACGCAGGTCATCGGTGATGGCCATGACTGTGGTCCTCCCGGATCATCAGAAGTCAGCTTGAGGGTGTGTGTGCATCACTGCCGCCGGCCGTGCGGGGGCCGCGGGCACCCACGTCGGTGCCGAAGTCCACTGTGTCGTCCCCGGCACCCGGATCCCCGTCACCGACGTGCCCAACGACACCTGTGTCGCGAACGCCGGCCTCGGGTTCGGCCTCGGTACCGGTCTTGGCCTCGGCCTCGATCTCGGCTTCGAAGCCGTTCTCCTTGCGGAACGAGTCGTAGATCTGGAGCAGCACGTTCTTCTGCCGCTCGTTGATGGACGGGTCGGCCAGAATGACCGCCCGCGTCTCCAGCTCGTCCCGCTCCCGCTCATCAAGAATCCCGGCCCGTACGTACAGCGTCTCGGCGGAGATCCGCAGGGCCTTGGCAACCTGCTGCAGCACCTCCGCGCTCGGCTTGCGCAGGCCGCGCTCGATCTGGCTGAGATACGGATTGGACACCCCGGCGGCATCGGCGAGCTGCCGCAGCGAGAGCTGCGCCGTGCGCCGCTGCTCACGGAGGTACTCACCGAGACTGCCGACGTTGAGTGATGCCATGCCTCGATACTGCAACACTCTTGCTAACTTTTGCAAGCGTCTGCTTGCAAAAGTGTTCCCACCTGGCCCAGGGGCACGGCGACACCCTCCTGATGGAGCTCTGCCTCCTCTGCGGGCACGGATTGGACGAGACCGAGGCGTCGGGTTCACCCCCGGCCGTGCAGTCCGCCTTCTACGTCACCTACTACTCGTGAACGGCGGCCGTACGCGCGTCTCCCCCGCACGGCGGAGGCGGAGGGGCCCGTAGGCCGACGTGCTGCGGCGTGGCCGCGACAAGCATGAACCGCATGATGAAAGTGAACGCGTTACCCGACGTGCCGCGCTGGGCCGCCCTGGCCGCCTACGCAGTGCCCCTGGTCACCCTGCCCTCGGGGCTGTGGCGGATCGCCCTGGTCGCCGGGCTTCCGGTGGCTGCTGAACCGGTCGCGAGCAGCGGCGAGGCGCTGTACATACTCTCGCTGACCGTCGTCTCCGAAGCCCTCGCCCTGCTCACCCTCGGCCTGGTGCAGGCGTGGGGCGAGACCGTGCCCCGCTGGATACCTCTGCTCGGCGGCCGCAGGGTGCGGCCGCTCGCGGCAGTGGTCCCTGCCCTGCTGGGCGCGGCCGCGCTGTTCGCTCTGTGCGGCTGGGTGGGGTACGTCCAGGGCACGAACCTGTCGACGGGCAGCATCACGGATACACCGGCGCAACAGGCGCTCCTCGTGCTCTGCTACCTCCCGCTCCTGGCCTGGGCACCCTTGGTGGCGACGTCGGCGATTGCCTATTACCGGCGCCGGACGGCATCCGCCCCGTGCCCCGCGGTGAGTTCCGCCCCGTCCGGCGGTCCTAGCTGACGTACCCCGTACACGGAACCCGAGGAGTGAGCCCCATGCGCATCGTGATCGCCGAGTTCATCAGCCTGGACGGCGTCGTGCAGGCCCCCTGCGGGGGCGTGAGGACGAGGACGGCGGGTTCGCGCACGGTGGGTGGACCCATCCGTTCCTCGACGAGGTCGTGGGCGGGGCCTTCGACGAGGGCTGACCCGCCCCTTGTCGCACAGGGCCAGGCCCGGGACCCCCTGGGGACCCGGGCCTGCCTGGGCGCGAGCTCGAAAAGCGCGCGAGCTCGAAAAGCGCGCGAAAGAGGCGCGCGAGGAAAAGCGCTCGAAGAGCGGAGCGCGCGCCGCCTACCCTCGGCCCATGTCCCCCGTGAAGACCGCGTACGTCTGTCTGCCGTGCAGGGCCTCGTACAAGCAGCCCTACGACGGGTCACGCGCCCGCGCCTGCCCCCGCTGCGCCGAGCCGCTGATCCACGTCGGTTCGGCCTTCGCCGCGCCCAAGCGCAGGGACATCGCGGCCTGGCGGACCCTCTCGGTCCTGCTGCACGCGGGCATTCGCTTCCACAAGAACTGCTGCGGCGGGCCGGGCTACCGGCCCCGCACACTCCGCGAGATCCGCGAGCGGATGGCGTACGCCGAGACCACCGGGGAGCCCTTCGCCCACGCCCTCGTACGGCGCGAGCTCCCCTGAGTACAAAGCGCCGCGGGGCGGGAGCGCCAGTCCATCTTCTACCGGACAATCCGTCACGGACCTAATTGTTACGCTGGTGAGCATGACCGCCATGACTCCCGCCCGCACGGAACCGGACCTCTCCTTCCTCCTCGACCACACCAGCCACGCCCTGCGCACCCGGATGTCGGCCGCCCTGGCCGAGATCGGGCTGACCTCCCGCATGCACTGCGTCCTGGCCCACGCCCTCGAAGAGGAGCGCACCCAGATCCAGCTCGCCGAGATCGGCGACATGGACAAGACCACGATGGTGGTGACCGTGGACGCCCTGGAGGCCGCCGGCCTTGCCGAGCGCCGCCCCTCGAGCCGCGACCGGCGCGCCCGGATCATCGCGGTCACCGACAAGGGTGCCCAGCTGGCCGTCCGCAGTCAGGCCATCGTCGACCGTGTGCACAAGGACGCGCTCGACACGCTCCCCGAGGGCGACCGGACAGCACTCCTCCGGGCCCTCAACCACCTGGCCGCCGAGCATCTGGCCACGCCGGTGGAGAGTCCCGGCCCCGTCAGGCGCGCCCGGCAGAGCAAGAAGTAGGCGGGCGCGCAGGCAGGAAGCAGACAGGAGCGGAAGCCGGAGGCGCTACGGCGAAAAGCAGGACCGCTAGAGATAGTCTGCAACAAAACCATCTGCTACGGTTTCTCATGTCGACCCAACCGACAGGAGACGACCGATGCCTGCCACCGCACCGTCCACACGCTCCACCCCGCCCACTCCTTCCCCCTCCCACTCCCCCGCGCCGACGCCGACAGCCGCGCCCACCCTCCGCACCCGCAGGCTCGCTCTCGGAGTGATCGCCACCGGGATGCTGATGATCGTGCTCGACGGCTCGATCGTGACCGTGGCGATGCCCGCCATCCAGAGCGACCTGGGATTCACCCCCGCCGGCCTCAGCTGGGTGGTCAACGCCTACCTGATCGCGTTCGGCAGCCTGCTGCTGCTCGCCGGACGGCTCGGCGACCTGATCGGCCGCAAGCGCATGTTCGTCGCCGGTACCGCGGTGTTCACCGCGGCCTCCCTGCTGGCCGGTGCCGCCGCCTCGCCCGCCGTCCTGATCGCCGCCCGCTTCCTCCAGGGCGTCGGCAGCGCGATGGCCTCCGCGGTCGGCCTCGGCATCCTCATCACCCTCTTCACCGACCCACGCGAACGCGCCAGGGCCATCGCCGTGTTCTCCTTCACCGGCGCGGCGGGCGCCTCCATCGGCCAGGTGCTCGGCGGCGTCCTCACCGACGCCCTCGACTGGCACTGGATCTTCCTCATCAACCTGCCGATCGGGCTCGCCGCCCTCGCGATCGCCGTGCGCGTCCTGCCCGCCGACCGCGGCCTCGGCCTGGCGGCGGGCGCCGATCTCCTCGGTGCGCTCCTCGTCACCTCCGGCCTGATGCTCGGCATCTACACGGTCGTCAAGGTCGAGGAGTACGGGTGGACTTCGGCCCCCACGATCGGCCTCGGAGCACTCGCGATCGCCCTGCTGGCCGCCTTCGTCGCCCGCCAGGCCACGGCCCGCACCCCGCTCATGCCCCTGCGGATCCTCCGGTCCCGCGCCGTCGCGGGAGCCAACCTGGTCCAGGCGCTCATGGTGGCCGCGCTGTTCTCGTTCCAGATCCTCGTGGCCCTCTACCTCCAGAACGTCCTCGGGTACGGCGCCGCCGAGACCGGCCTGGCCATGCTTCCGGCCGCCGCGGTCATCGGAGCCGTATCGCTGGGTGTCTCGGCCCGCCTGAACGCCCGGTTCGGTGAGCGCGGTGTCCTGCTGGCCGGGATCGTGCTGCTGGTCGGCGCGCTCGGGCTCCTCACCCGCCTTCCCGCGCAGGCGGACTACGTCACCGACCTGCTGCCCGTGCTGCTTCTCGCCGCAGGCTTCGGCCTCGCGCTCCCGGCCCTGACGACACTCGGCATGTCCGGTGCCGGGGACGAGGACGCCGGGCTCGCCTCGGGGTTCTTCAACACCACGCAGCAGATCGGGATGGCGCTCGGTGTCGCCGTGCTCTCCACCCTGGCGGCCACCCGCACCGACAGCGTCCTGGCGGCGGGCCACACCCGGGCCGAGGCCCTGACCAGCGGCTACCACCTGGCCTTCGGCGTCGGCACCGGGCTGCTCGTCACCGCCTTCGCCGTCGCGCTCCTCGTACTGCGCCGCCCCACGACCGACGCCTGACCCTCCCTCCACGAACGAAAGGGACCTCGCCATGAACGCGGCGAACACCACCGCCGAGCCGGCGCACACCGCCACCGACGCCGAGGCTGGCGAGAAGTCGTCGGGCGGTCCCGGGCCCCGCGTCCTCACCGGGCCCGAGTTGTCCCGGCTGCTGCGGGAGCAGCAGTTCGGCGTCCTCGCCAACGTCCGGAGCACGGGCCATCCCCACCTGTCGACCGTCCTCTACCACTGGGACGAGGAAGCCCGCGTCGTGCGCGTCTCCACCACCGACGAGCGGCTCAAGTCCCGTCTCGTACGCCGTAATTCGCGCGCGGCCCTGCACGTCCAGGGGCCCGACGTCTGGTCCTTCGCCGTGGCCGAGGGCGAGGCCGAGGTATCGGAGACGACCACCGAACCCGGTGACGCGATCGGACGTGAACTCCTCTCCCTGACCCCCGGTTTCGAGGACCCGGCGGACGAGGCGGCGTTCCTGGAGCAGCTGGTCGCGGAGCGCCGCGTGGTGATCCGCATCCGGGTGTCCCGCCTGTACGGAACGGCCCTGGACATCCCGTCGGCCGAGTGAGCCGAACGGGGCCCGTGCATACTCGACGACTCAGTCACGAAGCAGGAGGAGATCTTCGATGCCCGCGAAGTACGTGCTCTTCGACGTGGACGGCACCCTCGTCGACGCGCTCGCCAACCAGCGTCGCGTCTGGAGCACTTGGGCACTGCGGCACGGGCTCGACCCCGACGAGGTGTACCGGACCGCCCTGCGCACCCGCCCGCTGGAGACGTTCGCCGAGGTCGCGCCCGGCCTGGACCCCGCGGCCTGCCTGGCCCTGCTGCACGAGCTGGAGGACGAGGACGTCCTGACCGGCCACTACACGGCCTTCGAGGGCGCCGCCGACCTGCTGGCCGCTCTGCCCGCCGGGTCGTGGGCCCTGGTGACGTCCAACTACGAGCACCGGGTGCGCGGCCGGTTCTCCCGTACGGGGCTGCCGATGCCGGACGTGATCGTGGACGCGGCCTCGGTCGACGAGGGCAAGCCGTCGCCCGCGCCGTATCTGCTGGCGGCCGAGCGGCTGGGCGCCCGGCCCGAGGACTGCCTGGTCATCGAGGACGCCCCGTCCGGCGTACGGGCGGGGCTGCGGGCCGGGATGACCGTCTGGTCGGTGAACGCGCCCCGCGCCACGGCCGGCGCCCACCGCCACTTCACCGGCCTGCGCGAGGCGGCGCGCGACATCCTCGGCTTCGCGACAGGCGCGGGCTCTCCGGCCGGCCGCCCCTTCGACGCGGTGCTCTGCGACCTCGACAACGTGATCCGTTTCTACGACACGACGGAACTGGCCGCCCTGGAGCGGGTAGCGGGCCTCGCCGAGGGCACCACGATGGACATCGCCTACGCCCCCGAGGTGGACCTGCCGCTCCTCCTCGGCCGGATCACCACGGACGAGTGGGTCACGACCATCGCGTCCCGCCTCGCGGGCCGTCCGACCGGTCCCGCGACGCACGCCCCCGTCACCCCGGCCGAACCACACCTCCACGCACCCACCCCGCTGACCGAACCGCAGGCGTACGCGTTGGGGCACGCGCTCGCCCGGGCGCCGTTCCGGGCCGACGAGGCCGTGGTCGCGTTGTTGCGCCGGGTGCGGGACCGGCTGCCGCTGGTCCTGGTCACCAACGCGTCCGACCAACTGGAGGAGGACCTGGCCTCGTTGGGCATCGACGACCTGGCCGACCATGTGGTCAGCAGCGCCCGGGAGGGCGTCGCCAAACCGGACCCGGCCATCTATGTGACGGCGGCGGCCCGCGCGGGGGTGCCGGTGAAACGGTGCCTGTTCGTGGACGACCGGCGGGAGAACGTCGACGCGGCTGTCGCCCTGGGCATGACCGGGGTGCTCTACCGCGAACTCGCCGATCTGTACGCGCCGTTGAGCGCGGCGCTGGAGGGCGGTGGCCTGGAGGACGGCGGCCAGCAGGACGGCGGCCAGCAGGACGAGGCGGCATGACCGGCCACGTCCTGTCCGGAGGCATGGCCAACGCGGGTGCGGTCGTCCGTCGCGGGTCCGTCGTGGAACGCCCCGCCCAGCCGCACGCCGCCGCGATCCACACCCACCTCCGCGCGCTGGCCGCGCACGGCTTCGACGGTGTTCCGACCCCGATGGGCACGACCGCCGACGGCAGCCGCGAGCAGCTCTCCTACGTGCACGGGGACGTGCCGGTCCCGCCCCACCCGCCGTGGGCCTGGACGGATGACGCACTGCGTTCGGTGGGCGCCCTGCTGCGACAGATGCACCGGGCCGCCGCGTCCGCGCCCATCGACCGTGCGGTGCCCTGGCCGACGGAACTGGCCGACCCGGAGGGCCCGGAGGCGGCGGAGGGAGCGGAGGTGCCGCTGCTCTGCCACAACGACGTGTGTCTGGAGAACGTGGTCTTCCGTGACGGCCGCGCGTATGCCCTCATCGACTTCGACCAGGCCGCCCCCGGGCGCCCAGTGTGGGATGTCGCGATGACGGCGCGGTACTGGGTGACGACGTCCGGGCGCGAGGGCCTCGACCGGCCGCACCGGCTCTCGGTGCTGGCCGATGCCTACGGTCTGGGGCCGCGGGGCCGCGCCGCCCTGCCCGGCGTGATCGAACAGGCCACCGCCGTGTGCCGCGCTTTCGTCGCACGCCGGGTGGCCGGCGGTGACGCGGTCTACGTACGGGCGCTGGAGCAGGGTGGCGGCTGGGCGCGGTGGGACCGCCATCAGGACATGCTGGTCGCGCAGCGGGAAGCGTTCGCCGCGGCGCTGGCGGCCACGTGACCCGCAGCGCGACCCCCAGCTCTACTCCAGGCCCGACCTGAGCTGCACGAAGGCCAGCTCCGCGGCTTCCACCGCGCCCGGGTACACCTGCTCCGCGCTCTCCCCCGCGTCGATCCGCCGCCAGTTCTCCTCGGCCAGGATGCGCAGGACGGCCACGATCTGACCCGCGGCGAGCCGTGCCGTGACCCCGCCGCCGAGTGCGCGGGCGAGCGACGCCTCCGAGCGGCCCTGGTACGCGTACAGGCGGGCGACCAGCGCCGGGGTGCCGTACAGCAGACGGTGGAAGGCGAGGACGTGCGGGACGTCGCAGAGGCCGGTCACCGGGTCGCGGTCGGTCAGCCCGGTGAGGAAGTGGCGGTGCAGTGCGTCCAGCGGCGATTCGCCGTCCGCACGGCCCGCGACGGTCCGGGCTGCCTCGTCCTCGTGGTCGGCGAACCGGTGCAGCGCGAGGTCTTCCTTGGCCGGGAAGTACCGGAACAGCGTCGGTTTGGAGATGTCGGCGGCGGCCGCCACCTCCGCCACCGAGACCTTGTCGAAGCCCCGCTCCAGGAACATCGCGATCGCCGCGTCGGAGACCGCCTGGTAGGTCAGTTGCTTCTTGCGCTCACGCAGACTGACCGGCGCGTGCGCCGCCGCCCCGGACCTGGACTTCTCTCCGCTCATGACTGCTTAGCCTACGCCCTTGACCTCAAGTGCACTTGACGTCCCAGGGTGGTTCCCACGGCTCCGGAACGACCGGTCGCCGGCACGGGAGAGGCGTGATCCGTATGCGTGTGGCACTGGCGGAGGAGTTCGGCGGCCCGGAGGTTCTGGTCGCGGCGGAGCGGCCGGACCCGGTCGCGGCACCGGGAGAGGTACTGATCGACGTGGCGTACGTCGACACGATCTTCGTGGAGACCCAGATCCGCTCCGGCGGCTTCAGCGAGGTGTTCCCGGTCCAGGTGCCGTACGTCCCCGGCGGCGGCGTCGCCGGGACGGTGCGTACCGCCGGTGAGGGCGTGGACGCCTCCTGGGCCGGGCGCCGGGTGATCGCCTCGCTGGGCTTCTCCGGCGGCTACGCGGAGCGGGCCACGGTCCCCGCCGAGCTGCTCGTGCCCGTACCGGACGCGCTCGGGCTGCGTGAGGCGGCGGCGCTCGTCCACGACGGTGTGACGGCCCTGGCCCTGATGGAATCGACGGCCCCGAAGCCGGGTGAACGGGTCCTGGTCCTCGGCGCCTCGGGCGGCATGGGAACCCTGCTCGTCCAGCTGGCGCACGCGGCCGGCGCGCATGTGGTCGCGGTGGCACGCGGTGAGCGGAAGACCGCTCTGGTACGGGAGTTGGGCGCCGACACGGTGATCGACGGGGCGGCGGCGGACTGGGTGGAGCGGACCCGCGCGGCCCTCGCCGATGCGGGCGGCCCGGCCGATGTGGTGCTGGACGGCGTCGGCGGGCAGGTGGGCCTTGCGGCCGTGCCGCTGGTGGCGGACGGTGGACGGTTCTCCGCGCACGGGGCGCCGACCGGTGGGTTCACACCCGTGGACCCGGAGGAGGCGGCGCGGCGCTCGATCACCCTGCTCGGCATCGGGGACGTACAGCTGTCGGACGCGGAGCACGTACGGCTGGCCGGCCTGGCGCTCGCGGAGGCCGCCGCCGGGCGGCTGCGACCGGTGATCGGCGAGGTGTTCCCGCTGGAACGGGCGGCGGGGGCGCACGCGGCGATAGAGGCGCGCAGCCTGCTCGGCAAGGCACTGCTCGCCACCGGAACCGGCTGAACGATGGCACCACCCGGGCCGGGCCCCGCCGCGCCTCGACGCGGCGGGGCGGGGCGCGGCGGGGCACGGCGGGGCACGGCGGGGCGGGGCACGGCGGGCGCGGCCCGGCGCCCGTCAGGCCCCGTCGTCAGTCCGCCGCCGCTGGAGGAGCACGTCGATGCCGTCCAGGAGCCGGTCCAGGCCGAAGGTGAAGTCGTAGTCCGGTTCGTCGGGCTCGTTCAGCACACCGGACTCCATCAGCCGTGAGAGCGCCGGATGCCGTACGGGGTCGACGAGCCGGTTCAGGGTGTGTTCCCACGCGGCCATCACGTCCTGCGCGGGGACGCCACGCGCCTCGACGGCAGCGGCGAGATCGCTCATCAGCAGTGCCTCGTTCCGCACGAAACCGGAGATGAGGAGGATGACGGAGATCTTGTCGCCCTCGTGGAGGCCGCTGCCGTCCAGCGCCTGGAGCCCCTGCTCCCACCAGGCGACCGAGTGGGGACTCGCGGGCGGACCCGCGATCGGGATGCGGAGCATCCAGAGGTTGCGGTGGAACACCTCGCGCTGCGACCGGGCCCACTGGCTGATCGCCTCGCGCCAGCCCGCCCCCGTCTCCAGGGCGGGCAGCGGCGGGGGCGGGCCCATGGCGGCCTCCTGCATCAGGACGTAGAGCTCGTCCTTGGCGGAGACGTACCGGTAGAGCGCCATGGTCGACGCCCCCAGTTCCTTGGCGACCCTGCCCATCGAGACGGCCGCCAGCCCCTCCGTCGCCGCGACCGCCATGGCGGCGGCCACGATGCGGTCCAGGGCCAGCCCCGGCTTCGGCCCCTTGACCGGGCGCGCGCGCAGTCCCCAGGCGGCCTCGATGCTGGCCGGCAGACCCGTATCGCCCGGCGTGCCGTTCTTCTCAACCACCTGGACCCCACCTTCTCTTGACCTCCATCCTAGGTATGCGTAATGCTTACGCAATAGTGCGTATGCCATACGCAGAAGGAGAAGGTCATGAGCGACACGCAGGCGCCGCCCGGCACGATCGAGGCGCACGGCCTCACCAAGTCCTACGGGAAGCCCGCGGTCCGGGTCCTTGACGGCATCGATCTCCACGTCGGCCCTGCCACCGTGTTCGCCCTGCTCGGGCCCAACGGGGCGGGCAAGACCACGGCCGTACGCATCCTCGCCACGCTCACCGAGGCCGACTCCGGCACCGCCCGCGTCGCCGGGTACGACATCGCCACCGAGCGCGGCAAGGTCCGCCGGGCGATCAGCCTGACCGGCCAGTTCGCCGCCGTGGACGAGACCCAGACCGGCGAGGAGAACCTGCGCATGATGGCCCGCCTGACCGGCCTCTCCCGCGCCGACGCCCGGCGCCGCGCGGACGAACTCCTCGTCCGCTTCGGCCTCACCGACGCGGCCCGCCGCCTCGTCCGCACCCACTCCGGAGGCATGCGACGCCGCCTCGACCTGGCGGCGGGGCTCGTCGGCTCACCCGAACCCGGTGTGTTCTTCCTCGACGAACCGACCACCGGCCTCGACCCGCGCAGCCGCCAAGAGCTCTGGCAGGTGGTCCGCGACCTCGCCGACCAGGGCGCCGCCATCCTGCTCACCACGCAGTACCTGGAGGAGGCCGACCGGCTCGCCGACCGCATCGCCGTGCTCGACAAGGGCCGGATCGCCGCCGAAGGCACCCCCGCCACCCTCAAGTCCCGTGTCTCGGGCCACCGGCTCGACCTCGTGCTCACCGACGGCGCGGCCTACCTGCGACTGGCCGGCCGCGCCGTCCACCACTCCCCCGAGACCCTCACTCTGGGCCTCCCCACCGACGGCACGGCGGCCCACGTCCGGGCGCTGCTCGACGAGATCGATCCCACCAGGACCGACGTCGCACGCTTCAGCGTGCACGGCGCGAGCCTCGACGACGTCTTCCTCGCCCTCACCACGGAGGTACCGGCCCATGTCTGACGCACCGGGCGTCCTCGCCCACGCCACGGTCATGACGGGCCGCAGCCTGCGCATCAGCCGCCGCAACATCGACGCCGTCATCACCTCGATGATGCTGCCGATCATGCTGATGCTGATCTTCGTCTACTTCTTCGGCGGCGCGATCGAGACGGGGACGGCGTACGACTCGTACGTCACGTACGTCGTCCCGGGCGTCCTGCTCCTCTGCGCCGGCTTCGGCTCCGCGACCACGGCGGTGGCCGTCAGCGAGGACATGAAGGGCGGCATCATCGACCGCTTCCGCTCCCTCGACATCGGCGGCACGGCGATCCTGGCGGGTCACGTGGCGGCGAGCACCGTACGCAACCTCGTCTCCACGGCCCTCGTCTTCGGCGTCGCCCTCCTGATCGGCTTCCGCCCGGCCGCCACCCCGGCCGGCTGGCTCACGGTGACCGCCGTCCTGCTGGCCTACATCGTGGCCCT
Organism: Streptomyces sp. NPDC058620; assembly: GCF_042717135.1. Lineage (NCBI taxonomy): Bacteria > Bacillati > Actinomycetota > Actinomycetes > Kitasatosporales > Streptomycetaceae > Streptomyces > Streptomyces sp. NPDC058620. Next base: position 56,794 of record NZ_JBHXQO010000002.1, on the reverse strand, counting down.
GTCGTGGATCTCCGCGGCGTTCGGCCTGCTCGCCCGCACTCCGGAGGCGGCGGGCGGCTTCACGTTCTTCATGTCGTTCCTGCCGTACCCGAGCAGCGCGTTCGTCCCGATCGACTCGATGCCCGCCTGGCTGCACGCCTTCGCCGACCACCAGCCGATCACGCCGGCCATCGAATCGCTCCGCGCCCTCCTCCTGGGTCAGCCCGCGGGAAACACCCCGTGGATCGCGCTGACCTGGGCGGCGGCGATCCTGCTGGTGGCGGTGGGACTGTCGGGGGTCCTGTTCAGGGTCCGGACGCGGTAGCGGCTGCCCCTGAGCGCCCTCAGAACATGTCCGGGCACCACGCCCGGCGGCCCGTCCGGAACGCCGCGTCCGCCGTCGCCGCCGCACCCGCCCGGTTCTCCTCGATCCGGCCGAGGTCCACCAGCCGGAGTACCGATTCGTCGCCCAGGTACAGCGTCCCCAACTCACGTACGTCCAGGGTCAGATCGGCGCTCTCCGTCGTCGGTACGCAGGAAGCCCCGGCCGGGGAGGCGTCCAGGCGGAAGCGGCCGGCGGTGAGGCCCGCCCCGTCCTGGACGTCCAGGACCAGGGTGGCTTCGGTCGCGTAGGTACGGGCCTCCAGCGCACGGGCGACGTCCAGGACCCGCAGCCACAGCCAGTCGGCCTGCGTCACGATGCGCGCGGCCCGGGGGTCCGGGAGGAAGAGGGGAAGGAGATCGTCGGGGGCGCGGAAGCCCGAGCGGACCGTCGTGATCCAGTCGATCGAGCAGACGAACTCCCACAACGCCCGTTCGGCCGCCGGGGTCGCCGCGGTCAGGGTCTTCACCGTCGCCTTGTTCAGCGGCTGCTTCGCGTCACCCCAGTGGTCGTCGGCCCGGTACACGGCCAGCCCGTCGACCTCGCCGTCCGCCGAGCGGTAGACCGCGTAGAACGGGTCCGTCCACCTGTCGGCCGCCGTCACGCCGACGCCCGTGCTGAGTTCCCACCAGCGCTCGTCGCGGCTGATCACGCCGGGGACGCGTGCCGCCGGCCGGCTGTGGAGTGCGGGGCCGATCCTGCGTACCTCCGCGCCGTCCACCAGGTCGATCCGGCCGCCGTCCGCCGCCGGGGGGACCGGCCGGCGCGGGTCCAGGCCGGCACGCGTGACGTCGATCTCCCACTCCGTCGTCCACGTCGCCGGGCCGAAGCCGTACCGCCCGTAGATCGGGTACTCCGCCGCGATCAGCGAGGCGACCACGTCGCCGCGCTCCTTCGCCGCCGACAGATCCGCCGCCATCATCCGGCCGAGCAGTCCCCGGCGGCGATGCGTGGGCGTCACCGTCACCGCGCTGATCGCGTCGGCCCGCACGGTCGCGCCGCCGACGACGGTCAGCTCCTGGGCGAACGACCGGAAGGTCGCCACACACCGCTCACCGTCGAAGACGCCGCGCACACGGCTCAGATCGGTATGGGCCAGACGCCCCTTGATCTCGTCGTCCGCCGGCGCCGCCGCGCGGAGGAATCCGGTTCCCACGGCCCGCAGCCACTCGGGGTAGCCGGACTCGGAAACGGTGCGGAGATCGAGGCTCATGGGCCCACGCTAGCCACAGCCCCGCCGGGATGTCGCGTGCATTACGGTCCGGCAGGGACCCCTGGCGGAACCACCTCCCGGACACCGGCCGACAGCCACCTCACAGCCGCCCCACGGCCGTCCGAGGTCAGAACGCCGCGCGGATCCCGCCCACTTCGGCGGCGCCGCCCAGCAGCGGCGCCCGGCCGATCCGGGAGACCACCGGAGCGTCGATGCCCAGCAGTTCCAGCGAACGGGCCAGCACCGGACCCAGGGCCCGCGTCGCACCGTCGTCGATCTTGAAGGTCAGGGCCCTGCCGTCCGCGAGGGCCACCGCCTGGACCGCCTCCGCACCCATCTTGGAGAGCGTGCCCGGCACCTCCCGCATCAGCCAGGTGTCGGGGCGGCGCGTCCCCGCGACGTACTCCGGGTGGGCACGCATCGCATCCGCGACCCGGCGCTCCGCCGTGCCCGGCTCGGCGAGGACGAAGGACCGGAACGCGCGCGCCAGGCCCACCAGACCGATCGCCATCAGCGGGGCCCCGCAGCCGTCCGTACCGACCGAGGCGACCGGCTCGCCCGCCGCCTCCTCGACCACCTGGTGCACCAGCCGCTGGAGCGGGTGCGCCGGGTCGAGATAGCTCGCCGTGTCCCAGCCGTTCTGTACGCAGACCGCGAGCATCGCCGTGTGCTTGCCTGAACAGTTCATCGTGAGGCGCTCCCGGACCTGCCCGGATGCCAGGTACGACTCGGCCTCGACCGCGTCCAGCGGCAGATCCGGCGGGGTCTGGAGATCGTCGGGGGTCAGTCCGTGCTCGGCGAGCATCTTGCGTACGAGATCGAGGTGGAAGCCCTCTCCCGAGTGGCTCGCCGCGGCCAGCGCCAGCCGCTCCCCGCCGAGGTCCAGCCCGGCCCGCAGGATCGCGGCGGCCTGCATCGGCTTGTTGGAGGAGCGCGGGAAGACGGGCGCCGCCGGGTCCCCCAGCGCGTACTCCACACTGCCGTCGGCCGCCAGTACGACCAGCGACCCCCGGTGGAGGCCCTCGACGAAACCGGACCGTACGACCTCGGCCAGGACGGGCCGGGCGGAGGCTATGGCGGGCGAGGGGGCGGCGCTGGAGGTCATGGTGGCCTTCCGGGGACGGGCGGTGACCCACCCCCGGAAGGATTGCCTCAGGCGAGCAGGTCGTCTACTTGTGCTTCCCCGTCACGGTACCTGCGCGCGATCTCCGCGCTGCAATCGTCGGCGGTGCGCTGGAGGCGGTGACGGCGCCGGGAGACCTGCTGCTCGTAGCGGACGAGCCGCCCCATGGCGCTGTGCAGCTCGTCGTCCGTCCGGGCGTCGAGGTCGGACAGTTCCACGTCGGCGAGCGTCTCCGCGGCCAGTTGGCGGTACTCGTCGCTGCGCGGCGTGGTGAGGGTGACGTGCCGGGCGGAGGTCCGGTGCAGGGACGGGGTGTCGGCGAGGATCTCCGAGAGCCGGTCGACGACCGGGGTCTCCGGGTCCCGGCGGCGGGCCAGCTCGGCCTTGAGGATGTCGATACGGCCCTGGACCAGCCTCCGTACGTAACTGAGGTCGGCCTCGTCGCGCTGCGCGTCCTTGCGGAGCGTGCGCAGCTCCGGCAGGCGCAGGCCGCGGAACTCGGGCTGGGCGCGCACAGCGGACAGTGCCTCCCCAGCACCGGCCACGACGGGCTGGCCGGGCACGGCGGACGCTTCGGGTACGACGGACTGTCCGGGTACGGACACGTGTCCGGGCGCGGGCAGGATCGCGGCCGCCGGGCCCAGCCCATGGACCGCGCCCTGCTGTCCCGGCCCCTGTGGGACACCGGTCCGCTGTACGGGTGGCCGCATGATGCCGGTACGGGTCGTCGGTACGGCACCGGGTGCTTGCCCGGCTCCATATGTACTCATGCTGTTCCGTCCCCTCGACCGGTGCGTCGGCACACCGGCACGTGCATGGTGCCACCCCACATGCTTCCCACGCAGGTGCTCTGTACCCGTTCAGCCCAAGATAGGTTGGTCTGTATGCGTGCAGTGGTGCAGAGAGTGGACGGCGCGTCCGTCACCGTGGCCGGCGCCACGGACGGCCCGTCGGGGACCGGAGTGGTCGGCGAGATCGTCGGCGAGGGCCTGTGTGTGCTGGTGGGGGTCACCCATGGGGACACACCGGAGAAGGCGGCACAACTCGCCCGGAAGCTGTGGAGCGTACGCGTCCTGGAGGGCGAGAAGTCCTGCTCCGATGTGAATGCGCCGCTTTTGGTCATCTCGCAGTTCACCCTCTACGGGGACGCGAGGAAGGGCCGCAGGCCCACCTGGAACGCCGCCGCACCAGGAGAGATCGCCGAGCCCCTGGTCGACGAGGTGGTGGCGCAGCTGCGGGCACTCGGCGCGCACGTGGAGACGGGCCGGTTCGGAGCGGACATGCGTGTCTCGCTCACGAACCACGGCCCGTTCACGGTGCTGATCGAGGTGTAGCAGCGGCGGTGGACACCGGCGCGTAGGAGAACTACGGCTCGACGACCGTCTCCTGGGCCGCCGCCGTGTCCCCCGCCATCAGTTCGGCGTCCACGGCCACGTTCCGCTTCACCAGGGCCAGCGCGATGGGGCCCAGTTCGTGGTGGCGGGCCGACGTCGTGATGAAGCCCAGCTGACGGCCCTCGGGACCGTCCGCCGCCAGCCGTACCGGCGTTCCGTGACCCGGCAGCAGCACCTCGCTGCCGTCCAGGTGCAGGAAGACCAGCCTGCGTGGCGGCTTCCCCAGGTTGTGGACGCGCGCGACGGTCTCCTGGCCGCGGTAGCAGCCCTTCTGGAGGTGGACGGCGGTGCCGATCCAGCCCAGCTCGTGCGGGATGGTGCGGTGGTCGGTCTCGAAGCCGACCCGCGGGCGGTGCGACTCGATGCGCAGCGCCTCGTACGCGAGGATTCCGGCCGCCGGGCCGTGCGCGGCGGCGTACGCCTCCAGGTCGGCGCGGGGCAGGAAGAGGTCCCGGCCGTGCGGCGTCTCCCGTACGGCCACGCCCTCGGGGGCCTCGGCGATGGAACCGGCCGGCAGGTGCACGACGCCGAAGCTGCCGGTGCGGTCGGCGACCTCGACCCGGTAGAAGAACTTCATCGACTCCAGATAGGCGATGAGCTCGCCCTGCGTGTCCGGCTCGACGTGCATCCACACGGTGTCGCCGTCGTCGACGAGGTAGAGGGCGTGCTCGATGTGCCCGTTCGCGGAGAGGATCAGCGCCTCGGTGGCCTGGCCGGGCGCGAGTCCGCTGACGTGCTGGGTCAGCAGCAGGTGCAGCCAGGCCAGCCGGTCGTCGCCGGTGACCGTGACGATTCCGCGGTGGGACAGGTCCACGAGGCCGGTGCCGCCGGCGAGGGCGCGTTGTTCGCGGAACAGGTCACCGTAGTGCCCGGCGACACCTTCGTCGCGCCCTTCGGCGGGGACGGCGCCGGGCAGGGACAGCAAGGGGCTCTTCATGCGCCCAGCCTACGGCCCGGGGGCAACCGGCCGCCGGGGCCCTCGGTCGCCTCAGTCCCCGGACGGGACCGGCTCGCCGCCGGCCTTCGCCGCGCAGTCCGCGCAGCGGCCGAAGATCGCGAAGTGCTTCATGTCCGTCTCGAAGCCGAACGTGGCCCGGAGCTTGGCGGTGAAGTCGTCGACCACGCCGACGTCGGCCTCGATGACGTTCGCACAGTCCCGGCAGACCAGGTGGATGTGGTGGTGGCGGTCCGCCAGGTGGTACGTGGGAGCGCCGTGGCCCAGATGGGCGTGGCTGACCAGACCGAGTTCCTCGAGGAGCTCCAGGGTCCGGTAGACGGTGGAGATGTTCACACCGGACGCGGTCCTGCGCACCTCGGAGAGGATGTCGTCGGGCGTCGCGTGCTCCAGCGCGTCGACCGCCTCCAGGACAAGCTGACGCTGCGGCGTCAGCCGGTAGCCACGCTGCCGAAGATCTGTCTTCCAGTCGGTGCTCACCACAGGCCCAGTGTAGGTGTCGGTGAGCACCGGCCCCAGGTGCTGCGCCTACTTGAAGAAGGCGATGCCGTCGTCCGGCATGTCACCGAGGCTCTTCGCCATCTCGGCGACCTCCTCCGGCGTGACGACCTTCTTCAGGTGCGCCGACATGTAGGGGCGCAGCTCGACGTCGGGGGTGGCCTTCTCGCCGACCCACATCAGGTCGCTGTTCACATAGCCGTAGAGCCGCTTGCCACCGCTGTACGGGCCGGAGGCCGCGGTACGGGCCACCGCGTCGGTGACCAGGTCGATCTGCGGCTTCTTGTCGGCGAGCTCGCCGTACCAGATCTCGACGATGCCCTGGTCACGGACCATGACGGCCTCGACCTTGCGGTCCTTGTCGACACGCCAGTAGCCGGACTCGCTCTCCAGCGGGCGGACCTTGTTGCCCTGGTCGTCGAGCACCCAGGAGTGCGAGACGTACTCGAGGAAGTCCCGGCCGTCGTGCGTGAAGGAGACTTCCTGGCCGAAGTTGCACTTCTCGGCGCCGGGGAAGTCGGACACGCCCGCGCCCGTCCAGTTACCGAGGAGGAAGACCAGCGGGACCAGGTCCGGATGGAGGTCGGACGGAATCTCGATCATGAGCGGCTCAGACCATCTGTGAGGGAGAGGCGGAGTTCGGCGAGGGTCAGCGCTGGCCCTGGTAGAGCTTCTTCACGGTCAGACCGGCGAAGGCGAGCACGCCGACACACACCAGGATCAGCAGGGCGGAGAAGAATGCCTCAAGCACGGGAGCTCCTCGGAACGAACGATGTGGCCGCAGTACGGGGCCGGGCCCCAGCCTAATGGGTTGGGGCCCGGCGCTCTCGTCCAGGTCCTCAGCCGAGCAGCTGGTTCTGCAGGATCACCGACTGCTGGAACGGAATCCGCTCCGTGGCCGCCCTGCCGTCCCTGGAGTGCACGATCAGGGCGACGGTGTCCCCGGAGACGATGTACGCCTGGCGCACGTGCTCCGCACCGGACGGCTTCTTCTCGCTGAAGACGTACGACACGGTGTCGTGCACCCGGCCGGAGCTCTTCCAGCTCTCGTCGAAGTCCGTGTCCGGCGCCGTGGCGAGCGGCAGGCCCGCGGTCGCGCCGATGTGGAGGTCGTCGCGGAACCCTTCGGCGTACGCGGTCGAGTTGAAGCGGAGCAGATAGATCCGGGACTCGGTGCCGTCCGGCATCGTCCAGCCGCGCGCCGCGATGTGCCGCAGCGCGGAGTCGCGGAGCGTCCGGGTGATGTCGGCGCGCTTCTCCGCCCGGTACTCGGAGGCGTACTGCCCGGGTGTCACCCAGCCGCCGGTCAGCTTCCCGTCCGCGGTGGCTCCGGCCGGGACGGGCAGCAGAAGCTTCCGCAGGTCGGCATGGTGCACCCCGGCGGCATTGCCGTACGAGAGGGGCCTCGGCGCTCCGGACGGCAGTGCGGGCAGGGCCAACTGCGGGTAGTCCCAGCGGCCGTCGCCCTCGGTGGCGAGCCCGGGTACGTCGGTGCGCTCCATGGACGCGATCCCGTACGCCGTCCCGGTGCCGAGGCCGCCGCACACCAGCACGGCGGCGGTCCAGCGGGCGACGGCGCGCAGCGCGCGGCGCGACGGCCGGGGGCCTGCGGCCGGGGCGGGCGGTGCGGGTAGTGCGGGTAGTGCGACTGGTGCGGGCACTTCGGCCGGGGCCGTCGGCTTTTCGGTCGTCGGCTCGGTCGGCTCGGTCATACGTACTCCCCCGGGGACGCGACGTGGTCCAGCTGGTCCTTGAGCAGGTCCGCGACGGCGCTCGCGTCGAACGGCTCGCTGCCCGTCGCCGCGAGGATCAGGAGCACCCCGCCGTCGTAGGCGGCGCAGTGCATGCCGTCGAGGTCGGTCTTGCTGTCCTTGGGCATCCGGAAGCACGTGGCGTGCTTGTGGCCCTTGATCTTCGGGCCGTCGCGGAACACGCCGACGGCATCCATCAGGCCGGTCCTGAAGGTGTACATGTCGCGGACGGCCTTGCGGTCCTTCATCTTGACGATCTGCGTCTCCACGACGAGATCGTCGGTGTCGGCGACGTACGAACGCCGCACGAGTCCCTGGATGTCGTACCGGTCGATCCGCTTCTCCAGCTCGCGGCGCTGCTTGCCGGCGAGCCCGCGGCCGGACTCCTTCATCGCCGCCGCGGCCTTCCGGCCGCTCGTCTCGCTGTCGTTGCCGTCGGCGCCCATGTCGGGGCCGAGCCGGTAACCGGAGGGAGCGGGCAGCAGCAGCTTGCTCAGCTCGGTGACGGCGCGGCCGCGGGGCGGGTCGCCCGCCGGGTCCTTGGCCGGTTCGCGGTCCGGCTTCTGCCAGACGGTGGTGGTGACGGTCCGGTCGGCCCCGTCCACGGTGGTCTTCGTGTACGCGGCGGCCCCGCCCACGGCGCCGAGCACCAGGACGAAGGGCAGGACCCCGAGGACCACCCGGCGGACCCTCCCGGGCCGTGCGGGAGCCTCGGCCGGGGCGGGCGTTACCGCGGGCTCGGGTGTCACGGCCGGGGCAGGTGTGACGTCGTCGTTCACAGGCGCTCCAGCTGTCGCTCGGCCAGCGTGCGGATGTCCTTCTTGGCGATCGACTTGGTGTCGAAGATGTCGATCTCCATCATCACGTCGCCCCGCTGGGCGACGGCGCGGGCTTGGTGGAGCGGCAGATAGCCCGCCTTGTTCTTGACCGGGTAGAGGTAGTAGCGGCCGTTGCCGCTCCCCTTGATGGCGTCTCCCGCGTTGCCCGCGCCGTTCTCGCTGCCGTCCATGTAGGACAGCTGGCCCTCGGCGTGGTCGACCGCCCCCAGCTCCGTACCGCTGCGGAACTGGACGAGCCGGATGTGGACCTCGCGCTGACCGCGCTCCCAGCTCGCACCCGCGATCCGGCGCAGGTCCGTGGAGACGAGCTCTTCGTACATGTACGCCTCGTCCTCGAAGTGCAGGGCGTAGTCCTCCAGGCTCACCCAGCCGTCGTGGAGCGTCGGCTCGTCGAGCGTGCCCAGGCCCTTGGGCTTGGCGAGCAGCAGCTTGCGCAGATCGCCGTCGGTCGCGGCCTGGCGGTCCTGCGAGGCGGGCAGCGGGTCCGGGACCTGGTCCGCGGACAGCGGCTTCGCCGGGTGGGCGAGGCCGGGCTGCGACAGTGCGGTCAGCGGAGTCGGCGCGCGCTCGGCCTGGATGCCGTATCCGACGGCCGTACCGCCCGCGATGCCGAGCACCGCGGCGGCGGCGATCAGCAGGGTCGTACGGCCGCGCGGGCGGCGGCGCGGCGGCGCGACCGGGTCCGGACCGGCTGCCGGAACCAAGGGTGGCCCGGGCGGCGCGACGGGCGGCGCTTCGGGCGGCGCGGACGCGACCGCCTGCGCGGCCTGCCCGGCCTGCGCGGCCTGCGCGGCCTGCGCGGCCTGCGCGGCCTGCGCGTCGGAAATGGTGTCGTTCAGTTCCAAAAGGGGTCCCCCCACGAGACCTGAGGCGCAGATTCCGTTACCTGCGCACCCAACTGACCCTCAGGTACCCGGGGAGGTTGCACGGCCGCCGATTACAGTTCGGCATATGTCGAAGAAGCTCGTGATCAAGGTGACCGCCGGGGCCGACTCCCCCGAGCGCTGTTCACAGGCGTTCACCGTGGCGGCCGTGGCCGTCGCAAGTGGCGTGGAGGTCTCGCTCTGGCTGACCGGCGAGTCCGCCTGGTTCGCCCTGCCGGGCCGGGCCGCCGAGTTCGAGCTGCCGCACTCCGCCCCGTTGCCCGACCTGGTCGAGGCGGTCCGGGCGGGCGGCCTGATCACCCTGTGCACGCAGTGTGCGGCGCGGCGCGACATCTCCGAGAAGGACGTCCTGGAAGGCGTACGGATCGCGGGCGCGCAGGTCTTCGTGCAGGAGATCATGGCGGATGGCGTCCAGGCCCTCGTGTACTGAGCGCCCGCCGCTTCCGCCCCCTTACGGGCGGCGCTTCTTGCCGTCCAGCTCGTCCCACCACTCGTCCGACGTCCGGTCACCGGAGGGGTCGTCCCACCAACGGTCCTCCGGGCCGCGCCGGTTGGCGACGATTGCCGCGACCGGCGGGATGACCATCGCCACGACGCACATGCCGACGGCGACCGGAATCGACCAGAGGCGCACGAACGCCCAGGCGGAGACGAAGAGGACGATGCATCCGCCCATCAGCAGGAAATAGGCGCGGCGGCGCCGTGCGTACATACCTCCAGCGTAGGTCCAGACGGCGCGAAGGGCCGCACCCCTGTCCAGGTGGCGTCCAACCCCCTGGGGTGCGGCCCTTCGGCCGGTCGTGCGCTACGGATCACACAGCGATGGCGACCTCGGAGAGGCCACCGGTCTGTGCGACGACCGTGCGGTCCGCGCTGCCGCCCGGCACGAGGGCGCGCAGCGTCCAGGTGCCCTCGGCCGCGTAGAAGCGGAACTGTCCCGTCGCCGAGGTCGGGACCTCGGCGGTGAACTCGCCGGTCGAGTCCAGCAGACGGACGTAACCGGTGACGGGCTCGCCGTCGCGGGTCACGCTGCCCTGGATGGTGGTCTCACCGGGCTTGATCGTCGAAGCGTCGGGGCCGCCGGCCTGTGCTCCACACATGGTGTTCTGTCCTTCTGGTCGGGTGTCGTGCTGGTATGTGGTCCGCAGACTTACTTGTTGGCGCCGAGCTCGATCGGCACACCCACGAGGGAGCCGTACTCGGTCCACGAGCCGTCGTAGTTCCTGACGTTCTCCTGGCCGAGCAGCTCGTGCAGCACGAACCAGGTGAGCGCGGAGCGCTCACCGATGCGGCAGTACGCGATGGTGTCCTTCGCCAGGTCGACCTGCTCGGCCTCGTACAGGGCCTTGAGCTCGTCGTCCGACTTGAAGGTGCCGTCGTCGTTGGCGTTCTTCGACCACGGGATGTTGCGGGCGCTCGGCACGTGGCCGGGGCGCTGCGACTGCTCCTGCGGGAGGTGCGCCGGGGCGAGCAGCTTGCCGCTGAACTCGTCGGGCGACCGCACGTCGACCAGGTTCTGGCTGCCGATCGCCTTCACGACGTCGTCGCGGTAGGCACGGATCGACTCGTCCTGCGGCTTGGCCTTGTACGCGGTGGCCGGGCGGGACGGGATCTGGTCGCCGTCGACGAGGTCGCGGGAGTCGAGCTCCCACTTCTTGCGGCCGCCGTCGAGGAGCTTGACGTCCTGGTGACCGTAGAGCTTGAAGTACCAGTAGGCGTACGACGCGAACCAGTTGTTGTTGCCGCCGTAGAGGACCACGAGGGTGTCGTTGCCGATGCCCTTCTCGGACAGGAGCTTCTCGAAGCCGGCCTGGTCGATGAAGTCACGGCGTACCGGGTCCTGGAGGTCCTTGGTCCAGTCGATCCGGATCGCGTTCTTGATGTGGTTCTTCTCGTACGCCGAGGTGTCCTCGTCGACCTCGACGATGGCAACCTTCGGGTCGTCGATGTGGGCCTCGACCCAGTCGGCGTCTACCAGGACGTCTGCGCGGCTCATGTGGTTCTCCTCCGGGGCAGTCTGCGGCGGGGTGGTGCGATGTGCGGGGTGTACACGCGGATGCATGGGGCCAGTGCGTGTACGGAGGCACGGGGCGGGCCCTGACAACGGTCGAAGGGCCGGGGGGAAACGGGAGGCGATCCCGCTCAGAAGGTGCGACAGAGCATGGCGGCGACGCGGCACAGGTCTACTGCCCGCCGCTTCGTGAGATCCGCCTGTCGCTTCATGCGTCCGATCGTAGGGAGGTACGGGCGGAGATGTCACCGTCGTGTCGGATGGTGAGACACGATCGTCCGCGATACGAGACGCGAAACGCCTCACACCGTGCCGCGGGCCGCCGCCGGGAGGTCCGCGCCCGAGAGTCACCCGAGGGCCGGACGCGGCCGTCTCAGTATGTGGATGAGCGGGCATACGACCTGGTCTTGCCCCATATGCGCCGTGTGTCCGAGCGGTACGTCAGGACGTCAGGTCGGGACCTGGGGTCTTTCGCCAAACGAGAGGCCCTAGCCGGCGAGTGGGACGTCGGCGCCCGTCACCGAGATCTCCAGGCCGCCTTCGGTGACCTCGATCTTCTGGAGCTTCAGGCCGTTCGGCAGGCCGCCTATCCTGCGCTCGAAGTCCGTCTTCTGCCGGACCAGGCCCTCCAGGCCGGGGATGCCCTCACCCGGGACCTCGTCCGCGTGCACCCGGACGGTGTCGCCGTCGACCAGCGTGACGGTGGAGAGCACGCTGCGCGAGAGGGTGCGGCCGAGGATGCCTATCTCGCCGGTGACCTTCACCTTGCCGTTGCCGCCGTAGGCCACGGTGACGCCCTTGTCGGCCGCCTCGGTGAGGTCGTCGTACGAGACGACGGCCGTACCCGTGGCACGGGCGGCCGTCGCGCTCGTGTAGCCCTCGCCCAGGGTCACCTGGTGCAGCTGGGCCCTGATCTCGCTGATCCGGAGCGTGCGGCCGGCGGCGTTCGCCTGGATGCCGGTCAGCTTGACGTCGACCTGGCCGAGCTCCGATCCGGCCACCTGGGTCAGGAACGGGAAGCCCTTGATCGAGACGTCCGTCGAGCCCGCTTCCGCACCGCTGAACCGCACCCGGCCCTCCGCCTCGGACTCGGCGAAATACACCGCGGCGCGGTCGACGGCGACGAAGACGCCACCCAGAACCACCGCGATGATCAGCAGTATCCGCAGTGCACGCATGCCTGTTCCTCCCCCACCTGAGCGCTCGGACCCCCGGTGCGCGTGAGCCTACTGCGACGGCGCAGCACGCCCGTGGTGATCGACGAGCCGGAACACCACCCGGTTCCCCGGGCGGCGGCGAACGGCCGGAAAGCGACGAAGGACACGTGGGGGCGTGCGACCTGGGCGGAGGGGGACGTCAGGCGATCGCGCGGCCGATCAGATAGACGGCGGGGGCCGCGGCGGTCAGCGGCAGTGCCACCCCGGCCGTCATGTGCACGAACCGCGACGGGTAGTCGTAGCTCGCCACCCGCAGCCCGATCAGCGCGCAGCCACCGGCGGCGAGCCCGAGGAACGCCGCCTTGGAGCCGTAGTCGGTGAACCCGCCCATCGCGACACCCGCACCGGCGGCCGCGAGCAGGGCCACGACGACCGAAGCGGCACCCGGCAGCGGGAGCGCCCTGGCGAGCACGGCGGCGGCCACGGCGACACCGCCCACGGTCACCGCGTCCGGGACGGCCGCCAGATGTCCGGCCGCGAGGACGGAGAGCGCCGCCGACACGACGGTGGCCATCAGCCCGTACATCCGCTCGTCGGCGCCCGCGTGGCTGCGCAGCTGGAGGACCAGCGTGAGCAGCACCCAGACGCCGAGCGTGCCCAGGAGCGCCGCCGCGGCGTTCTCCCGGCCCGCGGCGAGCAGAGCGACATCGGCGGCGAAGCCGCCCATGAAGGCGAGCGCGATGCCCTGGCGGGCGGGCCACATGCCGTTGAGCCTGAACCATCCGGCGGCCGTCACCGCCTGGAGCAGCACGAGCGGCACGAGCAGGGCGTACGACCCGATCGCCGCACCGAGCGCGAGCAGCAGACCGAGGGCGGCGGTGATGCCGGCCGGCTGCATACCCGGCGCGATGATGGGCGAGCGGCCCTCGGCGCGGGCGCGCTGGGCATCGGTGATCCGGGCGTTGCCCGCGGTGGTGGGCGAGCTGTAGGTGGCGGCCTCCGGCGCACCGGAGGTGCCGTCCGGCACCCCGGCCGGGGCCGTAGGGGCGGCAGGGGCGGCAGGCACCTCGGGAGGCAGGGGGTAAGAACCCGACGCGCCCTGGTGCGGCGCCTGCGGCTGCTGGTGCGACTGCTGCTGCGGCGCCTGCGGCTGCGGCTGCGGCTGCGGCTGCGGCTGCACGGTCGGCTGGTACTGGGTGTCCCAGGTCTGCCCCTGCCAGGTCTGCGTCGCACCCTGGCCGGACCGGCCCCAGTTCTCCGGCGACGCGGTCTGCTGCGCCTGGTGCGTGGGCCAGGCCGCCTGCGGGTCGTACGGGGCGGGGTCGCCGTACGGCTGCTGCGGCTGCGCGTGGGCCGGGTCCGTGTGCTGACCGGCGTACGGGTCGGCGTACCGCTGACCCGCGTACGGATCGGGGTACGGCCCGCCCGCGTACTCACCGGCGGGCGGCTGCGGCTGCTGCGCGCCGGGGTGCCCGTCCCCGTCCTCGTACTGCTGACCGTACGGATACTGCTGATCGCTGCTCATGGTCTGCGGTTCACCCTCCTGCGAACGGCGGGAGCACCTCGACCGTGCCGCCCTCGGCAAGCCGTACGGTCTCATGGCCACGGGTCCCGACGGGGTCACCGTCGATGAGGAACGAACACCTCTGCAGCACGCGGGTCAGCTCGCCCGGGTGCCGTTCGCGCACCGCGTCGAGCGCCTCGGCGAGCGTCGCCGCTGCGTACGGTTCCTCCGCGGTCCCCGCGGCGGCCTTGGCCGCGGCCCAGTAGCGGATCGTTCCCGCTGCCATGGCTCCACCCTTTCCTCGTGCGTCAGTTGTCCATCATCGGTCACAGCGCGGCCGTCCAGTCGGCGATGCGCGTGAGCAAGCTCTCGTCGGCCGCGTTCTCCGCGTGCCCCATGCCGCGCTCCAGCCACAGTTCCGCGCTGCCCCCGGCGGCCCCGGCCAGCATCCGGGGGTGGTCCAGCGGGAAGTAGGGGTCCTGGTCGCCGTGCACGATCAGCAGCGGCGCCGGGGCGATCAGCGGGACGGCGGAGACCGGGGAGAGCGGCACCGGGTCCCAGTCCCTGCGGTCGATCCGGGTGCGGAAACCGTAGCGGCCGACGAGCCGGCCTGCCGGGCGGGTGACGATCCAGTGCAGGCGCCGCATCGGAGCCGTACCCCGGTAGTACCAGCGCGCGGGGGCGCTCACGGCGACCACGGCGTCCGTGTGCGCCGCAGCGCGCGCCTCTATGCGCCCTTTGTGCGCCGCAATGCCTCCGCCACCCCTGTCCGACGCCCCGACGAGTGACAGGGCGTCCACGGCTGCGACCGGTCCGTATACAGCCCGGCATGGCGCAGCACCACGGAACCGCCCATGGAGAACCCGACCGTAACGACCCGCTCATGCCCCAGTGCCCGCGCCCAGGCCACCGCGGCCGCCAGATCCTGAACCTCGCGGTCCCCCACGGTCGACACGCCGCCGGACCTCCCGTGCCCCCGGAAGGAGAACGTGATCACGGCCGCACGCTGCGCGAACGCCCGCGCGGCGCGGCGCACCGCCGGCCGGTCGGCCGCGCCGGTGAAGCCGTGCGCGACGACGATCGCCGTCCCGGCGGCCACCCCGCCGGCCGCGGCTGCGGCACCCGCCGTACACGGCTCGTACACCGCCTCGATCCGGGTCCCGTCATCGGTCCGCAACGTGGTGCGGAGAGGCGCCCGCGTGATCAAGCGAACAGAAGAACTCGGAAACGGACCCTCGGAGACAGAGCGCATGTGGGTTATTCTGCTTCGAAGAGGACTCGGGCAATGCAGCCCCCGGGTCCTTTTGTGCTTTCCACGCGTTGTTACGGAGACGTTTCAACAAGCTCAGCGGCCCCCGGGCGCGGGGCCGTACCAGTTAAACCCGTATGACGAGCGGCTCGGGCCACACGTCGTACGGCCGTACGAAGCAGTGCCGCACTACTCCCCCGGGTCCGACCCGGGAGTGCCCCTCTCGCAGGGAACGAGGAGGACTGACGTAATGGGCGAGCGAACCGTGCACGATCGACCGATGACCCAGGCAGGTGGGCGGCGATGAGTTCACTGCTGCTTCTGACCAATGCGCTCCAACCGTCGACGGAGGTGCTTCCCGCCCTCGGTCTACTGCTGCACAGCGTGCGGGTCGCCCCCGCCGAAGGACCCGCTCTCGTCGACACCCCGGGTGCCGACGTCATTCTGATCGACGGCCGGCGCGACCTTCCGCAGGTGCGCTCGCTCTGTCAGCTGCTGCGGTCCACGGGACCCGGCTGTCCGCTGATACTCGTCGTCACGGAGGGCGGCCTCGCGGCCGTCACCGCCGACTGGGGCATCGACGACGTACTGCTGGACACCGCGGGCCCGGCCGAGGTCGAGGCACGGCTGCGGCTGGCCACCGGACGCCAGCAGATCGTCGCCGACGATTCCCCGATGGAGATCCGTAACGGTGATCTTTCGGTGGACGAGGCGACGTACAGCGCGAAACTCAAGGGACGGGTCCTCGACCTGACCTTCAAGGAATTCGAACTGCTCAAGTACCTCGCACAGCACCCGGGCCGGGTTTTCACCCGCGCCCAGCTGCTCCAGGAGGTCTGGGGATACGACTACTTCGGCGGTACGCGGACGGTCGACGTCCATGTCCGGCGGCTGCGCGCCAAGCTCGGCCCCGAGCACGAGTCGCTGATCGGCACGGTCCGCAACGTCGGCTACCGCTTCGTCGCACCGGAGAAGGTGGAGCGTGCCGCGGCCGAGGAGGCCAAGGCTCAGGCGGCGACGAGGGCCACCCCGGAACCCGTAACCCGTTCGGAGCAGCCGGAGGAGTCCGAGGTCACGGAAGAAGCCCCGGTCCGGCCTGCCGCCAGGTAGGTCCATCCGCGTAGACTGCCGCGCGTGGCCAAGGTGACGCGGGACGATGTGGCGAGACTGGCGGGGACGTCGACCGCGGTCGTCAGTTACGTCATCAACAACGGACCCAGGCCGGTCGCCCCGGCCACGCGCGAGCGGGTACTCGCCGCGATCAAGGAGCTGGGCTACCGGCCCGACCGGGTCGCCCAGGCGATGGCCTCGCGGCGGACCGACCTCATAGGCATGATCGTGCCGGACGCCCGGCAGCCGTTCTTCGCGGAGATGGCGCACGCGGTCGAACAAGCCGCGTCCGAACGCGGAAAGATGGTCCTCGTCGGCAACTCCGACTACCGGGACGAACGCGAGGTCCATTACCTGCGCGCGTTCCTCGGTATGCGGGTCTCCGGGCTCATCCTGGTCAGCCAGGGGCCCAGCGAGCGGGCCGCGGCCGAGATCGAGGCGTGGGACGCCCGCGTGGTGCTGCTGCACGAGCGGCCCGAGGCGATCGACGACGTCGCGGTCGTCACGGACGACGTCGGCGGCGCCCAGCTCGCCACCCGTCACCTGCTGGAGCACGGCCACGCGTACGTGGCCTGCCTCGGCGGTACGGAGCAGACCCCCTCGGTCGGCGACCCGGTCGCGGACCACGTCGAGGGCTGGCGCCGGGCGATGCACGAGTCCGGGCGGTCCACGGAGGGCCGGCTCTTCCAGGCCCCGTTCAACCGTTACGACGCCTATCAGGCGGCCCTGCGGCTGCTGGCAGGCCCCGACAGGCCCCCGGCGATCTTCTGCTCCACGGACGACCAGGCCATCGGTGTGCTGCGGGCGGCGCGCGAGCTGCGCATCGACGTGCCGGGCGAGCTGGCGGTGGCGGGCTTCGACGACGTGAAGGAAGCCGCTCTCACCGACCCGCCGCTGACGACGGTCTCCTCCGACCGGCCTGCGATGGCACGGGCCGCGGTGGACCTGGTCCTCGACGACTCGCTGCGCGTGGCGGGTTCGCGCCGTGAGCGGCTGAAGCAGTTCCCCTCGGCGCTGGTCATCCGGCAGTCGTGCGGATGCGGGGAACCTGCGGCCCAGGCTCCGTAGCCTCCCTGCTCCGAACAGCGCGCCGGCGTCTCCCTGCCCCCGCAGCCCGCCCCCGGCCTTATATGGGGCATACAGGGTTCTGCCGGGCTTCTCAGAGCACCCTCAGCCTCCTCTCATATTCGCCGGACACGCTCGTGTACATGACTGAGAGCCACCGCCCGAGCGGCGAGTACCCGACGTACCCCTCGTACGGCAACGGCGAAGCGGCCTACCCGCCGCCGCCCCCGTACGAGCCCGCGCAGCCGATCGCCGCTGGTCCCGGCACCACGGTCTGGCCCGGCGGCGGTGGCGCCGACGCCGGTGGTCCCGGTGGCTACCCGCCGCCGCAGTCCGCGCCCGAGCCCCCGAAGCCCGCGCGCCGTGCCAAGCGCCCGGTCGCGCTGCTGGCGGCCGTGGCGATCGCGGCGTCGGTGGTCGGCGGGGGCACCGCGACCCTCATCGGACAGCTCACCGACGGCGGCACGAACACCACCGGCTCCGGCGGCGCCGTGCAGGGCACAACCGTCTCGCAGAGCAGCGCGGGCACCGTCTCCGGTGTCGCGGCGGCCGTGTCGCCCGCGATCGTCGAGATCGGCGCGACGTCGACGGCGGGCCAGTCCACCGGCTCCGGCGTCGTCATCACGTCCGACGGCGAGATCGTCACCAACAACCACGTCATCTCCGGCGCATCCGAGATCGAGGTCACGCTCAGCACCGGCAAGAAGTACACCGCCGATGTCGTCGGCACCGACGCCGACAAGGACCTCGCGCTCATCAAGCTCCAGGGTGCGAGCGGGCTGAAGACGGCCTCGCTCGGCGACTCCTCCGAGGTGAAGGTCGGCGACCAGGTCGTGGCGATCGGCTCGCCCGAGGGCCTGACCGGCACCGTCACCAGCGGAATCGTCTCGGCCCTCGACCGCGACGTCACGGTCGCGAAGGACTCCGAGGGCTCGGACCAGAGCCAGCAGCAACAGGGCGGCAGCGACTGGCCGTTCGAGTTCGGAGGCCGGCAGTTCAACGGCGACACGGGTACGTCGAAGACCACGTACAAGGCGATCCAGACCGACGCCTCGCTCAACCCCGGCAACTCCGGCGGCGCGCTGATCAACATGAACGGCGAGATCATCGGCATCAACTCCGCGATGTACTCGCCGAGTTCAGCCAGCTCCGCGGGAAGTTCCGCAGCGGGCAGCGTGGGCCTCGGCTTCGCCATCCCGGTCGACACCGTCAAGGCCGACCTGGACACCCTGCGGGCGGGCGACGACTCCTGACCGAAGCGTCACAGCGACGTCCCCGCGTCAACAGGCCGAGGAGGCCGACATGAACGACAGCTCAGACGACTCCGCCACCGGCCCGGCCGGCCTGGCCCTGCCCCTCGCGCTCGCCACCGCCATGGCCGCCCTGACGGCCCCCGGGCGCGCCCACGAGATCAGCGCCACCTCGGCCCCCACCGGCCGCAAGCGTCGCGCCGCACGCCGTCGCACCACGGCCGTGCGAGGCTGACAGCACCCCGATGAGGCCGGAACGAGAAGAGGACGACCAGCGATGAGCCCCGCCGAAGACGATCCGCAGCGCATCCTGATCGTCGACGACGAGCCCGCCGTGCGCGAGGCCCTGCAGCGCAGTCTCGCGTTCGAGGGGTACGGCACCGAGGTCGCCGTCGACGGGTACGACGCCCTCGCCAAGGCGGAGTCGTACGCCCCCGACCTGATCGTCCTGGACATCCAGATGCCGCGCATGGACGGCCTCACCGCCGCCCGCCGCATCCGGTCCACCGGCACCACCACGCCCATCCTGATGCTCACCGCCCGCGACACCGTCGGCGACCGGGTCACCGGCCTCGACGCGGGCGCCGACGACTACCTGGTCAAGCCCTTCGAGCTGGACGAGCTGTTCGCCCGCATCCGCGCCCTGCTGCGCCGCAGCTCGTACGCGGCTGCGGCGGGCGGCGACGTCCCCGGCAACGACGTGCTGTCCTTCGCCGACCTGCGGATGGACCTGACCACGCGCGAGGTCACGCGCGGCACCCGCCGCGTCGAGCTGACCCGCACCGAGTTCACGCTCCTGGAGATGTTCCTGGCCCACCCGCGGCAGGTCCTGACCCGCGAGCAGATCCTCAAGGCGGTCTGGGGCTTCGACTTCGAGCCGAGCTCCAACTCCCTGGACGTGTACGTGATGTACCTGCGCCGCAAGACGGAAGCGGGCGGCGAAACCCGCCTCGTCCACACGGTCCGGGGCGTGGGGTACGCGCTGCGGTCGGGGGGTGGGGAGTGAGGGGGCCCTTGCGCCGCATCCGTGCGCTGCCGCTCCGCTCGCGGCTCGCGCTGCTGGTCGCCACGGCGGTGGCGGTGGCGGTCGCGGCGGTCGCCCTCGCCTGCTGGGTGACCACCCGCGACCGGCTCACCGAACAGCTCGACACGACCCTGAGCCAGGTGAAGCCCAACAGCGAGACGGTCCAGGTGCTCCAGTTGGGCTGCACCGACCGGCTGCCCGAAAATCTCCGCCTGCTGCCGACCCCGTACACACTCCAACTGGTGTCGGCGACGGGAACGGACCCCTGTACACAGCCGGAGAAGTCCTCGATCCCCGTCCAGACCGCCGACCGTGCCGTGGCCGCCGGACTGCGCCGGGATGCAGTCCACACCACTGAGGCCGAGGACGGCACCGAGATGCGCGTCTACACCTCGGCCGGCCCGCCGGGCCGCCAGACCGGGCTGGCCGTGTCCGTGGCCATGCCGATGGACCAGGTCACCGACCCCCTCAACGAACTGGCGCTCGTCCTCCTCATCGTCTCCGGCATCGGCGTCATCGGCGCAGGCGCCGCCGGCCTCTGGATCGCCCGCTCCGGCCTGCGCCCGGTCGACGAACTCACCGAGGCCGTCGAGCACGTCGCCCGCACCGAGGACCTCACCGTCCGCATCCCGGTCGAGGGCGAGGACGAGATCGCGCGCCTCTCCCGGTCCTTCAACTCCATGACCGCCTCGCTGGCCACCTCGCGCGACCGTCAGTCCCAGCTCATCGCGGACGCCGGCCACGAGCTGCGCACCCCGCTCACCTCACTCCGGACCAACGTCGAGCTGCTGGCCCGCAGCGACGAGACCGGCCGGGCCATCCCGCCCGACGACCGCAAGGCACTGATGACCTCGGTAAAGGCCCAGATGACCGAGCTGGCCTCCCTCATCGGCGACCTCCAGGAACTGGCCCGGCCCGACGCCGCCCAGCCCGGCCCCCTCCAGGTCGTCGCGCTGCACGACATCACCCGCACCGCCCTGCAACGGGCCCGGCTGCGCGGCCCCGAGCTGAGCATCACGGAGGAGCTGGCCCCCTGGTACGTACGGGCGGAACCGGCCGCGCTGGAGCGGGCGGTCGTCAACGTCCTCGACAACGCGGTGAAGTTCAGCCCGCCGGGCGGCACGGTCGAAGTCACCCTGCACCGGGGCGAGCTGACCGTCCGGGACCACGGCCCCGGCATCCCCGCCGAAGAACTCCCCCACGTCTTCGAGCGCTTCTGGCGCTCCCCGTCGGCCCGCCAGCTCCCGGGCTCGGGCCTCGGCCTCTCCATCGTGGCGCGCACGGTCCACCAGGCGGGCGGCGAGATCACGCTGCGCCCGGCGGCCGGCGGCGAGGGCACGGAGGCGTCGATCACGCTGCCGGGCGCGCCGCAGCCGCCGCCGGACGCGCCGCCGGCCTGACGTCCGCCCTGTCGCGGCCGTGGGCCCGCCGGGCGGGTCAGCCCACGGGGTTGTGCCGTATCAGGGATTCGACCAGTCCCGAGCGGGTCGCCGGATAGTCCAGCGGGACGATGCCGAGACCGGTCCAGCCCGCCGTCCCAGCCCCGTCGAGGAACGCGTGCACCTGCGGGTTGAGCCGGTCCGCGTTCCAGCGGGGTGGCATCAGGGCGGAAGTGCTCACGTAATTCATGAAGAGCTTGCCCGGCTGCTGGGCCGCCCTGCGGAACTGGGCTTCGATCTTCGGGTACTTCGCGAACGGCTCCGCCATGTAGTCGTCCTGAATGTCGAAGACCGCCGGATCGGCGTACCGGACCCCGGGCAATCCTCCGTTGTCCGCGAGGAGCACCACCTTGCCGCGCGCCCCGCCCAGGTCGGGCAGCGTGGGATCGAGCCGGAACAGCGACCGCCAGCCCTTGGTGTCGAGGTACTGGTCGAAGACGCGCCGGAACGCGGCGTCGCTCTCCTGCGAGTGCTCCTGCTTGACCCGCATCAGCACCGTCTCGGCCGGCCGGGCGGCCAGGAAGTCCCGGCAGGCGATCAGGACGTCACCGAACATCATGTTCTGGAAAGCGGCTCCGTGGTGGATCGCGAAGGAGTCGCCGGTGATCCGGCAGCGTACGTCGAGGAAACGGATACCGCTGCTCAGCTGCTGGGCGATCGTGGTGTTCTGGCACTCCGCCCAGGGCCCGCCGTACCGCGCCCCGGAGTCGTGCGAGCCCGGAATGGTGAGGCGCTGGAGCGTTGTGGCGTCCGGGAGTGCGCCCATCCAGTCCTGTGTGCCGAGAGCCCGCCGGGAGGCCGCGGTGGCCTGCGCCCCGCCGACGACGGCGGTGGCCGTCGCGGCGAGGGCGCCGGTGAGGAAGGTCCGGCGGGTGGCGGTGTACGGGCTCATGCGGGGGTGCCTCCGTCAGCCGTGGGATCAGGCTGGGATTATGACGCGTACACCTCAAAATCGGAACAGGGCCCGGCGCTGCGAACCCGAGCGCACGCGCCGAAACGCGGAGCGGGGCGGAGGGCCCATCGGCCCCCCGCCCGCCCACTCGCACGTATGCGGAGTTACTTGATGATCGTGATCCGGTCCGTGGCCGGCGGGGCCAGCGGCGCGGAGGCCGTGGAGTGCGCCGCCAGGTAGGCGTTGAACAGGTCCAGGTCGGAGGGGCCGACCAGCTTGTTCGTGCCCTGACCGAGGGCCGCGAAGCCGTCGCCGCCACCCGCGAGGAACTCGTTCATCGCGACGCGGTAGGAGGCGGCCGGGTCGATGGCCGCACCGTTCAGCCTCACGCTGTCGGCGACCAGACGGGCCGCACCCGACTTGGTCATGTCCAGCGTGTAGGTGAGACCCCTGGACACCTGGAGGATCTTGGGGGACGCCTCGTTGGAGCCGCTGACCTGCTGCTGGAGCGCGGTGATCAGCTGCGCACCGGTCAGGTCGACGACGTTCATCATGTTGGTGAACGGCTGCACGGTGAACGCCTCGCCGTACGTCACCACGCCGTCGCCCTCACCGGCCGACTGCGCGTACACGAGGTCGGAGCGGATACCGCCCGGGTTCATGAAGGCGAGCTGCGCCCCGCCCTTGTCCGCGGGGGCCAGGCCCTCCAGCTGCGCGTCGGCGATCAGGTTGCCGAGCGGCTTCTCGGGGGCCGTGGAACCGCGGCCGTTGATGTCGGCGGCGATGAAGCCCTGCGGCCGGCCGGCGATCGGAGCCGCGAGGGTGTTCCAGCGGGCGATCAGGGCCGTCATGTCGGTGGCCTTGGCCTGGTCCCGCCTGACGACGTGGTTCGCGGACCTCACCGACGTACGGACGATGTCCTTGGTGCGGCGGTCGTACGTGAGGGTCGTGTCCGTGTAGATCTTGCCGAACGACGAGGCCGAGGTGACCATGCGCGGCTTGCCCGCCGGGTCCGGGACGGTACAGACGTACGCCTGGTGGGTGTGGCCCGTGACCAGGGCGTCGACCTTCGGCGTGATGCCCTTGGCGATGTCGACGATCGGCCCGGAGATGCCGTCACCGGCGCCGGGGCTGTCGCAGTCGTAGTTGTACGCGGTGGAGGCGGGCGCGCCGCCTTCGTGGATCAGCGCGACGATGGACTTGACGCCCTGGCGGTCCAGCTCCTTGGCGTACTTGTTGACCGTCTCTATCTCGTCGTGGAACTTCAGGCCCTTGACGCCGTTGGCCGTGACGATGTTCGGGGTGCCCTCCAGGGTCACTCCGATGAAGCCGATCCTGACGCCGTTCTTCTTCCAGACCGTGTACGGCTTGAGGACCGGCTTGCCGGTCTTCTCGTTCGTCACGTTGGCCGCGAGGTACGGGAAGTCGGCGCCCTCGAAGGTCTTGCCGGGCTCGTAGCAGCCCTCGACCGGGTGGCAGCCGCCGTTCTGGAGGCGGCCCAGCTCGGTGGCCCCCTCGTCGAACTCGTGGTTGCCGACCGCCGACACGTCGAGGTCGAGCCCGTTGAGCGCCTCGATGGTGGGCTCGTCGTGGAAGAGACCGGACAGCAGCGGGCTCGCGCCGACCATGTCGCCGCCTGCCGCGGTGACGGAGTACGGGTGGCCTTCGCGCGCGGTGCGCAGCGAGGTCGCGAGGTACTCGACGCCCCCGGCCGGGATGGCCTTGGTCGTGCCGTCGGCCTGCTTCTCGGTGACCGAGCCGGCCGAACCGGCGGGCGGCTCCAGGTTGCCGTGCAGGTCGTTGAAGGACAGCAGCTGCACGTCGACGGTGCGCCCGGACCCGTGGCGGTCCGCGCCGCGGTCATCGGCACCGGCCGGCATCGCGGCGACGAGTGCGCCGACGGTGGCAAGACCGGCCGCGGCGGCGAGCACCCGCCGGGACGCCCGGTTCTTCTGCGAAGTCGCTGACATCGGTCCCCTTTGAGTTCAGCGGGAGGGTTTGGGAGTTGCGGTAAGGGTGAAGACTTCCGGACGCAGCCTAGAGTCAACGCGCGTAGCGCGACAGGGCTTTCGGGTTACGACCGGGTTGCTTCCCGGTCGGTACGGGGACCAGCTGGCGCACATCCCTCCTTTGGCGCACATAGCCGGGCAGAAACGTCACGGCACGCAGGGGCGTCACCAGCCGGTACGCCCCGGGCGGCCCCCGGGCAGGTGCCGACCCGCGCCGCACCCCCACCTCCGCCACTCCGCCCGCCGTACGCTCGTACACATGACGACAGACGTACCCCTCCCCTCTCCCGGACGCGAGATCCAGACCCTCGACGCGCTCACCCCCGAGCAGGCCGACGCCGTCCTCGACCTGCTCGCAGAGGCCACCCGGAACGACGGCAGGCAGGCGGTCTCCGAGCAGGGGCGTCTACAGCTCACGGGCGGGCACCGCGAAGGCGTACGGCACTTCCTGCTCACCGCCGACGGCATCCTCGCCGGGTACGCGCAGCTGGAGGACACCGACCCCGTCGAGGCGCCGGCCGCCGAACTCGTCGTGCACCCCTCCCACCGCGGCCACGGACACGGGCGCGCGCTCGGCGCGGCGCTCCTCGCGTCGACCGGGAAGCGGCTGCGGGTCTGGGCGCACGGCGGCAAGTCCGCGGCCCGGCATCTGGCCCAGGTGCTCGGCCTCTCCCTGTTCCGGGAACTGCGCCAGCTCCGGCGCCCCCTGGCCGGTTCCGTCATCGCCGAGCCGGTGCTGCCCCCGGGGGTCACCATCCGTACGTTCGTACCCGGCGAGGACGACGCGGCGTGGCTCGACGTCAACCGTGCCGCCTTCGCCCACCACCCCGAGCAGGGCTCCCTGACCCAGCGGGACCTGGACGACCGCGAGGGCCAGCCCTGGTTCGACCCGAAGGGCTTCTTCCTCGCCGAACGCGACGGCGAGCTCGTCGGCTTCCACTGGACGAAGGTGCACGCCGAGGAGCAGCTCGGCGAGGTGTACGTGGTCGGCATCCGCCCCGATGCCCAGGGCAGCGGCCTCGGCAAGGCGCTGACCGCGATCGGCCTGCGCCATCTGGCGGCCGAGGGGCTGCCGACCGCCATGCTGTACGTCGACGCGGACAACCCGGCGGCCCTGAAGGTGTACGAGCGCATGGGTTTCGTGACGCACGAGGTGGACCTGATGTACCGCACGGAGTCCTGAGCAGCGACAACTTCCCCGGGGGCGGCGTCTCTTGACGCCGCCCCTTCTTTGCACCACCCTTTCACTACTCAATTAGTGAAAGGGTGGTGAACATGGCAGAGCCCGCAGCGGTCGAGTTCCGCATCGACCGGCGCAGCGGCATCGCCACGTACCTCCAGATCGTCCAGCAGACCAAACAGGCCCTGCGCCTGGGCGTGTTGGAGCCGGGCGACCGGCTGCCCACCGCGCGCGAGGTCGTCGAGGCCACGGCCATCAATCCCAACACCGTGCTCAAGGCCTACCGCGAACTGGAGCGCGAGGGCCTCGTCGAGGCACGCCGCGGGCTCGGCACCTTCGTCCGGCGCACGCTCGGCAGCGCGGCGACGGCCACCGACGCGCCGCTGCGCTCCGAGCTCACCGACTGGGTACTCCGTGCCCGCACCGCAGGACTGGAGAAGGACGACGTGAGTGCGCTCTTCACCGCCGTACTGGACAGCACGTTCAAGGGGGACAAGGACCAATGACAGGCTCCGCGATCGAGGCGAACGGCCTCGGTATGAAGTACGGCCGCGGGGCGGGCGGGTGGGCGCTTCGCGACTGTTCGTTCCGGCTGCCCGCCGGACGGGTCTGCGCCCTCGTCGGACCCAACGGGGCGGGAAAGTCCACCCTGCTCGCACTGACGGCCGGGCTGCTCCGGCCGACCGAGGGATCGGTCCGGGTACTGGGCTCCGGCGCACCGGGCGACACGCGTGACCGCATCGCGTACGTGTCCCAGGACAGGCCCCTGTACCCGCAGCTCACCGTGGCCGACACGCTCTGGGCGGGCCGGGAGCTCAACCCCGCGAGCTGGGACCGGGCCACGGCCGACCGGGTCGCCTCGTCGCTCCCGCAGGACGCCAAGGTCCGTTCGCTCTCCGGGGGCCAGCGCACCCGGCTCGCCCTCGCCCTGGCGCTGGGCAAGCGGCCCGCGCTGATGCTGCTGGACGAACCGATGGCCGACCTCGACCCGCTCGCCCGCCACCAGCTGATGGGCGTCCTGATGGCGGAGGCCGCCGAGCACTCCACCACCATCGTGATGTCCTCGCACATCCTCACGGAGCTGGAGGGCGCCTGCGACTACGTCCTGCTGGTCGACGGCGGACGGGTCCGGCTCGGCGGCGAGACGGACGACATCGTCGCCGCGCACGCCGTACTGACCGGGCAGGCCCGGGACCTCGCCCCGCACACCGTCGTCGAGTCCCGCACGACGGGCCGTCAGCTCACCGCACTCGTACGGAAGGAGGGCCCGGTGGACGCCACCGCCTGGGACCTGACGGATCCGTCCCTGGAGGAACTCCTCCTGGCCCACCTCCGCTCGCCGGACGCCCCGGCACTCCTCACACCGAGCGCGCGTCACGAGAGCCGTGAGGCGGTGGCGTCCGCATGAGCACGCTCACCGCACCGCATCGCCCGGCACCGGACACCGGCAACAAGCGCGGCCCGGTCCGCGTCCTGCTGCGCCAGCACCGTAAGGCACTGTGGGGCGCGGGCGCCCTGGTGGTGGTCGGCATCGGTGTCATGGTCGCGCTCCAGATCTGGGTGGCGTCCGGGAAGGAGCGGTGCCCCGACGGCGACACCACCCGGTGTGGCGACGGCAGCTACCTCCCCACCTACGCACGCACGTCGACCGAGCTGTTCCTGTCGGACGGCGGCACGGTTCTGCTCGTACTCGCAGGCCTCATCGGCGTCTTCGTCGCGGGCCCGCTGATCGCCCGCGAGCTGGAGAGCGGCACGTTTCGGATGGCGTGGACCCAGTCGGTCTCGCCCGCCCAGTGGCTGGCAGCACGGCTCGCCGTTCCCGCCGCCGTGGCGGTCATCGGGATCACGGCCCTGTCCGTCGTCTACCGCTGGGGATGGACGGTCCTCCGCGAAAAGCCGCGCTCGTTCGGGCTCTCCTGGTTCGGGCCCGGCGTCTTCCCCGGCATCGGCCCCGTAGCCCTCGCCTACGCGCTGCTCGCGGTTGCCCTCGGCGCACTGTGCGCCGTGCTCATCCGCCGCACCCTGCTGTCCATGTCCGCCACCGCCCTCGCACTCGGCGTGATCATGCTCGGCTTTTCCGAGCGCCGCTACGAACTGTGGCCGACCGTTCAGCATCGCGGCCAGGACATGTCGTGGGGCAGCGGCTGGCACGTCGAGGGGGGAATGCTCACCGCATCCGGCGAGAAGCTGCTCTGGCAGGACTGCCTCGGGACCAGCCCTCACTTCGACTCCATGGCCTGCATGCGCGAGCGCGGCGGCGTCACCGATTTCGCCGAGGTCCACCCCGCCTCCCACTTCTGGCCCCTCCAGCTCGTCGAGACCGGCATCCTGCTCGCCCTCGCCGCGATCGCCGTCGCCCTGGCCTTCCGGGCCCTGCGCCGCCTGCACAGCTGACCCGGCCGTGAAAGCCGCCCTGTCCGGGCCCCGGGGGGAGTCCGGGCAGGGGGTTCACCCACGGTGTACGAGCGACCGCACCGCAGTCACACCGCAGCCTGCATGTCATGTCGCCGTTACCGGCCATTCAGACGCGCTTGCGACCCTCACGGGATGCAGCCAGCTGTGCCCGCCCCCCGCAACGGCAGACCTCGTGGGTCCGCCGGGCCTTCCGCGATCTTTCCCGGCTCCGACGCGCCTCTTGAGCCGTCGACGCGGAACAATAGGTCCATGAGCCAGCAGCCCAGCTCCGAGGTCCCGGTCCAGCCCACCCAGCCGTCGGTCGGCTCGCTTGCCGCGCACCGGCCACGCGCCGTCGCCGACTCGGCGTCCAACGGCGTCGGTTTCTCCACCGCCGCCGATCTGGACCCCGGTCTCGACGCCGACGCGGATGCGTACGAACCGGACCGCGACGGCGACGAACTGCCCCAGGGCCGCTTCCTGGACCGGGAGCGCAGTTGGCTCGCGTTCAACGAACGCGTCCTCGAACTGGCCGAGGACCCCGCGACCCCCGTCCTCGAACGGGCTAACTTCCTCGCGATCTTCGCGTCGAACCTGGACGAGTTCTTCATGGTCCGCGTCGCCGGCCTGAAGCGCCGCATCGCCACCGGGGTCGCCACCCGCTCCGCGTCCGGGCTCCAGCCGCGCGAGGTCCTCGACCTCATCTGGACCCGCTCCCGCGAACTCATGGCCCGGCACGCCGCCTGCTACCAGCAGGACATCGCGCCCGCACTGGCCGACGAGGGCATCCAGCTGATCCGCTGGCCCGATCTGACCGAGAAGGAGCAGGCCCGCCTGTTCACCTTCTTCCGGCAGCGCGTCTTCCCCGTACTGACCCCGCTGGCCGTCGACCCGGCGCACCCCTTCCCGTACATCTCGGGACTCTCGCTCAACCTCGCCGTCGTCGTACGCAACCCCGTCAGCGGCCACCGCCACTTCGCCCGGGTCAAGGTGCCGCCGCTGCTCACCCGCTTCCTGGAGGCGTCGCCGCAGCGGTACGTCCCCATCGAGGACGTCATCGCGGCCCACCTGGAAGAGCTCTTCCCAGGCATGGAGGTCCTCGCCCACCACATGTTCCGGGTCACCAGGAACGAGGACCTGGAGGTCGAGGAGGACGACGCCGAGAATCTGCTCCAGGCCCTGGAGAAGGAGCTCATGCGGCGCCGCTTCGGCCCGCCCGTCCGGCTGGAGGTCGAGGAGTCCATCGACCCGTACGTCCTGGACCTGCTGGTACGCGAGCTGAAGATCTCCGAGACCGAGCTCTACCCGCTGCCGGGACCGCTCGACCTCACCGGACTGTTCGGCATCGCGTCCCTGGACCGGCCCGAGCTCAAGTACCCCAAGTTCATCGCGGGCACCCACCGCGACCTGGCCGAGGTCGAGTCCGCGTCCGCGCCCGACATCTTCGCCGCGCTGCGCGAACGGGACGTCCTGCTGCACCACCCGTACGACTCGTTCTCCACCTCCGTCCAGGCGTTCCTGGAGCAGGCGGCGGGCGACCCGGACGTCCTGGCGATCAAGCAGACGCTGTACCGAACCTCCGGCGACTCCCCCATAGTGGACGCCCTGATCGACGCCGCCGAGTCCGGCAAGCAGGTCCTCGTCCTCGTCGAGATCAAGGCCCGCTTCGACGAGCAGGCCAACATCAAGTGGGCCCGCAAGCTGGAGGAGGCCGGCTGCCATGTCGTCTACGGCCTCGTCGGGCTGAAGACCCACTGCAAGCTGTCGCTCGTCGTCCGCCAGGAGGGCGACACCCTGCGCCGCTACTCCCACGTAGGCACCGGCAACTACCACCCGAAGACGGCCCGGCTGTACGAGGACCTCGGCCTGCTCACCGCCGACCCGCAGGTCGGCGCGGACCTCTCGGACCTCTTCAACCGGCTCTCCGGCTACTCACGCCGCGAGACGTACCGGCGGCTGCTGGTCGCCCCGAAGTCCCTGCGCGACGGGCTGATCGCCCGCATCAACAAGGAGATCTCCCACCACCGCGCGGGCCGCCCCGCGTACGTCCGCTTCAAGGTCAACTCGATGGTCGACGAAGCGATCATCGACGCCTGCTACCGGGCCGCGCAGGCGGGCGTCCCCGTGGACATCTGGGTACGCGGCATCTGCGCGATACGCCCAGGCGTCCCCGGCCTCTCCGAGAACGTGCGGGTCCGCTCGATACTGGGCCGCTTCCTGGAGCACTCCCGGGTCTTCTCCTTCGGCAACGGCGGAGAGCCCGAGGTCTGGTTCGGCAGCGCCGACATGATGCACCGCAACCTCGACCGCCGGATCGAAGCACTGGTCCGGGTCACCGACCCCGCCCACCGCGCGGCCCTCAGCCGGCTCCTGGAAACAGGCATGGCCGACACCACCTCCTCCTGGCACCTCGGTCCCGACGGGAACTGGACCCGGCACGCCACGGACGGGGACGGGCAGCCGCTGCGGCACGTACAAGAGATGCTCATTGACGCCCGGAGGCGCCGGCGTGCGACGCCCTGATCATCAGACCACGACGCGGGAGACCGCGGAACTCTCCGCAGGAGGGGTCCTCGGACCGTACCTCCAGGAGCAGGCCGGAGACTTCCTGCGCAGCCTGCGGCTGCACCGCGAACACAGCGCGCCCACCGACGGCGGCAGCCGTGGCGCGGACGAGGCGGCCGGTGCGCTGCGCCGCTCGGCCCGCCGGATCGGCGGGTCCCTGCATACGTTCCGGGGGCTGCTCGACGCGAACTGGGCCGACCAGCTCCGTACGGAACTGGCCTGGCTCTCCGGCACGCTCGCCCGCGAGCACGCGTACGCCACACGCCTGACCCGGCTGCTCGAAGCGCTGCACGCGCTGTCGGGAACGTCGCTGCCGGGCGCCCGTACCGCCACACCGGGCTCACCTGGCTCACCGGGCTCCGACGCCACCGCCTCCGACAAGGAACGCGCCGCACTCGGCGTCGGTGCCGCGCGGGCCGGGGCACTCCTCGAACGGCAGCTGACCCTCGCCCGGACGCGCGCCCACTCCGCGGCGCTCCAGGCACTCGGCTCCTCCCGCTTCCACGCGGTCGCCGACGCCATCGCGCTGCTCGCCTCCGACGTGCCGCTGGCCGCCTCGGCCGCGGCTCCGGCCGCCGAGGTGCTGTACGGCCCGGCGGAACGCGCCGAGAAGCGGCTGCTCGGCGCGGTGGCGGCCCTGCCGCCCGACGAGACGGTGGAGCCGTACAACGAGGCGCAGGACGCGCCCTGGCACCAGGCCCGTCTGCTGCTGCGCCTGCACCGCTACGCCGACGAGGTGGTGCGGGGCACGCCCGATCCGGTCCTGGCGGGGGCGGGGAAGGCACTCGATCTGCACCGGGACGCGGCGGAGGCGGCCTCGGCCGCCGCGGCGGCCGCCCGGACCCCTCGGATCGCCCCGGCGACGGCGTACGCCCTCGGGGTGCTCCACGCCGACCAGCGGCACGAGGTGGAGGCGGCCCGCAGTGTCTTCCGGGAGACCTGGCCGTACGCGGCGGCCGTGACGGGGCCATGAGCGGGCCGGCCGGCCCCGTCCTGGCCGCCGGCTGCGTGCTGTGGCGCCGCTCGCCGTTCGACGGGGGGCTGGAGATCTGCCTGGTGCACCGGCCCCGGTACGACGACTGGTCGTTCCCCAAGGGCAAGCTGAAGCGCGGCGAGCCCGCGCTGGCGGGCGCGCTGCGCGAGGTCCTGGAGGAGACCGGCCACCGGTGCGCTCCGGGGGCCCGGCTGCCCACGTCCCGGTACGAGGTGAACGGCCGGCCGAAAGAGGTCGCGTACTGGGCGGCGGAGGCCACGGACGGCTCCTTCACCCCGAACGACGAGGTCGACCGCGTTCTCTGGCTCTCCCCCGTGGCAGCCCGCAACCGCCTGACCCGCGCCCGCGACCACGACCAGCTCGACGCCCTCATGACCGTGCTGCGGTCCGCCTGACCGGTGGGTGGTCCGAAGCCCCTCCGGAGGCGCCCCGGACCACCCCGAACCGGCCACCGAAGGAGCGGGGCACCACCACGGCCCGTCCGGCGCTCAAGGACGGAACCGGGGCCCGGGACGAGGACGGAACCGCACCCAGGACCAGCGCTCAGGAACCGGCGCACTACAGCGAGCCACACGGACACGGCCACCAGAACCAGCCTGCCCGACACGGTTCACCTTCCGTTCACCCTGCCCCGTAGGCGGCTTCACCTGTTCTGCCTAATTTCGGACGTACACGGTGCGCGGCGCCAAGCCACAGCACCTTTCCTCATCGCACGCCGTCGTAGAACGAGACAACCACGGCGGCTCCTGGAAGGAACACCCGAAAAGTGAAGCTTCAGCGCAAGAACCGGCTTCGTGCCACCGCGCTCGGTGCCCTCGCCGTCTCCGGCGCCCTGGTCCTCACGGCGTGCGGTTCGGACGACAACACCAGCGGCGACACCGGTGGTAACGGCGGGAAGACCAACGCCGCCACGAACATCAAGTGCGACGGCGCCAAGGGTCAGCTCCTCGCCTCCGGGTCCAGCGCGCAGAAGAACGCCATGGACCTCTGGATCAAGAACTACATGGCCGCCTGTTCGGGCGTGGAGATCAACTACAAGTCCTCCTCCTCCGGCGAAGGCATCATCGCCTTCAACCAGGGCACCGTCGGCTTCGCCGGCTCCGACTCGGCGCTGAAGCCCGAAGAGGTCACCGAGTCGAAGAAGATCTGCAAGACCGGCCAGGGCATCAACCTGCCGATGGTCGGCGGCCCGATCGCCGTCGGCTTCCACCTGGAGGGTGTCGACAGCCTCACGCTGGACGCCTCCACGCTCGCCAAGATCTTCGACAACAAGATCAAGAAGTGGAACGACCCGGCGATCGCCAAGCTCAACGAAGGCGCCAAGCTGCCGGACAAGGCGATCCAGGCGTTCCACCGCTCCGAGGACTCCGGCACCACCCAGAACCTCGGCAAGTACCTCGGTGCCGCAGCGCCGAGTGACTGGAAGTACGAGGCCGAGAAGAAGTGGCCGGCCCCCGGTGGCCAGGCCGCGTCCGGCTCCTCCGGTGTCGCCGCCCAGGTGAAGCAGGTCGACGGCGCGATCGGTTACTTCGAGCTCTCGTACGCCTCCTCGCAGTCCATCACCACCGTGGACATCAACACCGGCGGCGCCACCCCGGTGAAGGCCACCTCGGAGAACGCGTCCAAGGCCATCGCCGCCGCCAAGATCAAGGGCACCGGCAAGGACCTGGCGCTCGACCTCGACTACACCACCAAGGCCGAGGGTGCGTACCCGCTGGTCCTGGTGACGTACGAGGTCGTCTGCGACGCCGGCAACAAGTCCGACACCCTCTCCACGGTCAAGTCGTTCCTGACCTACACCGCCTCCGACGAGGGCCAGAAGGTCCTGACCGAGGCCGGCTACGCGCCGATCCCGGCCGAGATCAACGCCAAGGTCCGCGAGACCGTCGCCGGTCTCTCGTAACACTCGGCAACCCACGGCAGGCCGGTCCGGCGCACCCCTCCGGACCGGCCCGCCACCAGCCCCATCCGGTGCACCGCCGCCAGGGGAGCCACTCGCTCCCCCACACAGACCGGAAAGACCATGGCTTCCATCACACCGATAGACACACCACCGGCCCCGCCCGCCCAACCAGAGCGCGCCAAGTCGACCGGGCGCGCAGGCGACAAGATCTTCCTGGGCCTCTCGCGGGGTTCGGGCATTCTGCTGCTCGTGCTCATGGCGTCCATCGCCGTGTTCCTGAGCTACCGCGCCGCTCTCGCCGTCTCGAAGGACGAAGGCAACTTCTTCACCACCTTCGACTGGAACCCGGCCGGTGACCCGCCGGTCTTCGGCATCGCGGTCCTCCTCTTCGGCACCGTCGTCAGCTCGATCATCGCGATGGCCATCGCGGTTCCGATCGCTGTCGGCATCGCCCTCTTCATCTCGCACTACGCGCCCCGCAAACTGGCCGCGCCCCTCGCGTACGTCGTCGACCTGCTGGCCGCAGTGCCGAGCATCATCTACGGCATCTGGGGCGCCCTCTTCCTCGTGCCGTATCTGGAGGGCCTGAACCTCTGGCTCGACCAGTTCCTCGGCTGGACGTACATCTTCGAGAAGACCGAGGTCGGCGTCGCCCGCTCGCTCTTCACCGTCGGCATCCTGCTGGCGATCATGATCCTGCCGATCGTGACGAGCGTCAGCCGTGAGGTCTTCCTCCAGGTCCCGAAGATGAACGAGGAAGCGGCACTCGCCCTGGGCGCCACCCGCTGGGAGGTCATCCGCCTCTCGGTACTGCCGTTCGGCCGCTCAGGCGTGATCTCCGCCTCGATGCTGGGGCTGGGCCGTGCGCTCGGGGAGACGATGGCCGTAGCCACGGTCCTCTCGCCGAGCTTCCTCATCTCGCTGCATGTACTCAACCCGGGCGGCGGCACGTTCGCCCAGAACATCGCCGCGAAGTTCGACGAGGCCAACCAGCTCGGGCGTGACGCCCTGATCGCCTCCGGTCTGGTCCTCTTCGTCCTCACCCTGCTGGTCAACGGCGCCGCGCGGCTCATCATCGCCCGCCGCAAGGAGTACTCGGGGGCCAACGCATGAGCACCACACACACGAGCGTCCAGGAACGTCCGACGCCCACACCGCCCGAGAGCAAGACCACGCTGCGCAGCCGGTCGCTCCCCCGCTGGGCCCCGCTCGGCTTCGCCGCCGTCTCGATCGCCCTCGGCGTCGGGATCGGCACGGTGGCCGGCTGGGAGAGCCGCATCCAGTGGGGTCTGATCTCCGCCCTGCTGTTCGTGGTCATCTCGTACATCGCGACGACCGCGGTCGAGAACCAGCGGCAGGCCAAGGACCGCCTCGCCACCAGCCTCGTCTGGGTCTGCTTCCTCCTCGCGATCGTCCCGCTCGCGTCCCTGATCTGGACGACGGTGAGCCGCGGCATGAAGGTGCTGGACGGCTACTTCCTCACCCACTCCATGGCCGGAGTGCTCGGCACGGAGCCGGGCGGCGGCGTCTACCACGCACTGATCGGCACGCTGGAGCAGGTCGGCATCGCCACCGTGATCTCCGCCCCGCTCGGTCTGCTGACCGCCGTGTACCTGGTCGAGTACGGCAAGGGTGCGCTGGCCAAGGCCGTCACCTTCTTCGTCGACGTGATGACCGGTATCCCGTCCATCGTGGCCGGTCTGTTCATCCTGTCGATCATGCTGATGGCGGGTCTCCAGCCGTCCGGCCTGATGGGCTCGCTGGCCCTGACGATCCTGATGATCCCGGTCGTGGTCCGCTCCACCGAGGAGATGCTCAAGCTCGTACCGAACGAGCTCCGCGAGGCGTCCCTCGCCCTCGGCATCCCGAAGTGGCGCACCATCCTGAAGGTGGTCATCCCGACCGCGCTCGGCGGCATCACGACGGGCGTCATGCTCGCCATCGCCCGTATCGCCGGTGAGACCGCACCGATCATGCTGCTCGTCTTCGGCGCCCAGCTGATCAACCCGAACCCCTTCGAAGGCGCCCAGTCGTCTCTCCCCTTCTACATCTGGGAGCAGTACAAGATCGGCAGCGAGGCGTCGTACGACCGCGCCTGGGCCGCTGCACTGGTCCTGATCGTCTTCGTCATGCTCCTCAATCTGGTGGCTCGCGGCATCGCCCGCTGGAAGGCCCCCAAGACCGGTCGCTGACGCGGCCAACAGCGACCTCCGAAAGAAGCAGTGATCCCCATGGCCAAGCGAATCGACATCGGCGGTCTCACCGCCTACTACGGCAGCCACAAGGCCATCGAGGACATCTCGATGACCGTGGAGCCCCGCTCCGTGACCGCCTTCATCGGCCCCTCCGGCTGCGGCAAGTCCACGTTCCTGCGCACCCTGAACCGGATGCACGAGGTCACCCCCGGTGGCCGCGTCGAGGGCAAGGTGCTGCTGGACGACGAGAACCTGTACGGCGCCGGCGTCGACCCGGTCACCGTGCGCCGCACGGTCGGCATGGTCTTCCAGCGCCCGAACCCGTTCCCGACCATGTCGATCTTCGACAACGTCGCGGCGGGCCTCCGGCTCAACGGCTCGTACCGCAAGAGCGAGCTGAGCGACACGGTCGAGAAGTCGCTGCGCGGCGCGAACCTCTGGAACGAGGTCAAGGACCGCCTGAACAAGCCCGGCTCCGGTCTCTCCGGCGGTCAGCAGCAGCGTCTGTGCATCGCCCGCGCCATCGCGGTCGAGCCGCAGGTGCTCCTCATGGACGAGCCGTGCTCGGCCCTCGACCCGATCTCGACCCTCGCCATCGAGGACCTGATCGGTGAGCTGAAGGAACGCTTCACGATCGTCATCGTGACGCACAACATGCAGCAGGCGGCGCGCGTCTCGGACCGCACGGCCTTCTTCAACCTCTCGGCGGTGGGCAAGCCGGGCCGTCTCATCGAGATAGACGAGACGGAGCGGATCTTCTCCAACCCGTCCGTCCAGGCCACGGAGGACTACATCTCCGGCCGCTTCGGATAAACCCCCTGAACGCCTGCGGGTGCTGCATGGCGGTGCCACCCGCACGGCAAAGGGTCCGCCCCGCTCTCCTCCTGGAGAGCGGGGCGGACCCATGTGCGCGAGCGATGCCGAAGCGGTCACCGCGTCCCGGTCACCCGAAGAGCAGCAGCACGAGGCCGTAGCTCAGCGCGGCGACCAGCGCCGCCGCGGGCATGGTGATGAACCATCCGAGGATGATGTTCTTGGCGACACCCCACCGCACGGCGTTCACCCGCTTCGTGGCGCCCACACCCATGATCGCGGAAGTGATCACGTGCGTCGTGGAGATCGGCGCGTGGAACAGGAACGCCGAGCCGAACATGATCGACGCACCGGTCGTCTCGGCCGCGAACCCCTGCGGCGGGTCCAGCTCGATGATCTTCCGGCCGAGCGTACGCATGATGCGCCAGCCGCCCGCGTACGTACCGAGCGAGAGCATCAGCGCACAGGCGATCTTCACCCACACGGGAATCTCGTCGTTGGGGCCCTCGACATCGGCGATGACCAGGGCCATCACCACGATGCCCATCGTCTTCTGCGCGTCCTGAAGTCCGTGCCCGAGCGCCATGCCCGCCGCCGAGACCGTCTGCGCGATGCGGAACCCGCGCTTGGCCTTGTGGGGGTTGGAGTTCCGGAACATCCACATGATGCCGACCATCACCAGATAGCCCGCGATCAGACCGACGAACGGCGAGAGGAACATCGGGATGACGATCTTCTCGAGCACGCCGTCCCAGTGCACCATCGTCCCGCCGGCCAGCGCCGCGCCGACCATGCCGCCGAAGAGGGCGTGCGAGGACGAGGACGGCAGGCCGTAGTACCAGGTGACGAGGTTCCAGATGATCGCGCCGACCAGCGCGGCGAAGAGGATTCCCATCCCCTTCGACCCCTCGGGCGTGGCGATGATCCCTTCGCTGACGGTCTTGGCGACCCCCTGGCCCAGGAAGGCGCCCGCGAGGTTCATCACGGCGGCCATCGCCAGGGCCGCACGCGGGGTCA
This sequence comes from Streptomyces sp. NPDC058620, assembly GCF_042717135.1. NCBI lineage: Bacteria > Bacillati > Actinomycetota > Actinomycetes > Kitasatosporales > Streptomycetaceae > Streptomyces > Streptomyces sp. NPDC058620. The sequence goes on along the minus strand of NZ_JBHXQO010000002.1, from coordinate 20,005 downwards.
GCGCCCGGGTGGAGACCGAGGTGGCGATGGCGTTCGCCGAGTCGTGGAAGCCGTTCGTATACGTGAAGCCGAGCGCGACACCGATGGTCACGATCAGCGCAAAGGTGTCCACGAGGTTCAGGACTCCTTGACCGCGATGGTCTCCACGGTGTTCGCGACGTGCTCGAACGCGTCAGCGGCCTCTTCCAGCACGTCCACGATCTGCTTGAGCTTCAGCACCTCCATGGCGTCGTACTTGCCATTGAAGAGCTGCGCGAGCAGCTTGCGGTGGATCTGGTCGGCCTGGTTCTCCAGACGGTTGACCTCGATCCAGTACTCGGTGAGGTTCTCCATGGTCCGCAGGCTCGGCATGGCCTCGGCGGTCAGTTCCGCCGCCCGGGCCAGTACCTCGATCTGCTGCTCGACGCCCTTGGGGAGCTCTTCGACCTGGTAAAGCACGACCAGGTCGACGGCCTCCTCCATGAAGTCCATGATGTCGTCGAGCGACGAGGCGAGGTTGTAGATGTCTTCGCGGTCGAAGGGCGTGATGAACGAGGAGTTGAGCTGGTGGAAGATCGCGTGGGTGGCATCGTCCCCCGCGTGCTCCGCTGCCCGCATACGCTCCGCGATCTCGACTCGGGAGGCAGAATCCGCCCCGAGCAGTTCCATCAGGAGCTTCGAGCCCGTGACGATGTTGTCCGCGGATGCGGAGAACATGTCGTAGAAGCTCGTCTCCCTGGGGGTCAGACGAAAGCGCACGTGGGGTCCTCGGGGTGCTTTGGATTCGGTCAGGCTGATGCTAGGCGCATCATCCGGCCACGGCTAACCGGCGTTATTCAGTGTCGCCCATCGGGCACAGTGATCAACACGGACCCCCGGTCACGTTTCGGCTGGATTCGGTACCATATACCCGGCAGGGGTATATGGACGCTGGGGCAACAGACAACGGGAGGATGCAATGACCACCACCGAGGCCACTGAGGCAAACGGTTCCGCGGGTGCGGAGCCGGGCACGGAAGCCGCAACGGCCACCGTCGTCACCGACCACGACCGCGGTATCCACGGCTACCACCACCAGAAGGACGAGCACCTCAAGCGCCTGCGCCGGATCGAGGGCCAGGTCCGCGGCCTGCAACGGATGGTCGACGAGGACGTCTACTGCATCGACATACTGACCCAGGTCTCGGCGTCCACCAAGGCCCTCCAGTCCTTCGCACTCCAGCTCCTCGAGGAGCACCTGCGCCACTGCGTCGCCGATGCGGCGGTCAAGGGCGGAGAGGAGATCGACGCGAAGGTCGAGGAGGCCACGAAGGCGATCGCCCGCCTGCTCCGTACATGAGCCGAAGCGTGGCCCCGCTCAACGTGCGGGATGTCACCCCCGGCGGGCCGGCCTGCCGGGGAACCGGCTACCGGTCGCCGGTCCTGACGTTGAGCACCTCGTCGATACGGTCGGGACTGAGCCGGTCCTCACGGGCGGCAGAGGCCGCGATCATGAGCTCGCCGCAGAGTTCGATCTCGGCCAGAGCCAAACAGTCCTGAGCATTCGGGGCGCTGAGCGTCACCACGTGCGTCACCTCTCTCTGCCGTCGCCGACTCCTGGCGCACCGGCTTCCTAGCGTAGGGAGCGGAACACCCACCGCGCATGGCACGGACGGACCATTTCGGCCCCCTCCCTACCGGTCCCCCTCACCGCCCTGCCCCTGTTGGATCAAGCCCGTGTAGAGGTCGGTCCCCTCCGGCAGCCGCACGGTGACCGGCACTCCGAACCCGTACAGCAGCATCGTGGACACCACGGCCACCTCCGGCCCCTCGGAGGCGAAGCTGAAGCGGTGACGCACCTTGCGCAGCCGCCCGTCCTCGTCGAGGTACGCGTCGAACGGCACCGTGTCCGTGCTGAACCCTTTCGCCGCCGCGGTCAGCGCACCCCGCGACTCCGCCGACGCGACGCGCGCAGCCCGTCCGAGGTCGGCGGTCCCCCGGTAGTGATGGACCGTCACTCCGGCGAGCTCCGTTTTCCCCACGTACGTCACATCCCGCGCCCCGCGCAGCAGTTCGGCGGCGGCCATCGGATCGGTCACCCCGCCCGTGACGAGGTTGCCGTCCTCCAGCGCCGTCGTGTCGACCCGCACCCACTTCTCGTCGGGCACCCCGGCCCCGCGGTTCTTCATGTACAGCGCACCCGGGGCCAGCAGCTCGGTGATCGGCCGGTGCCCGGTCTCCCCCGCGGCGTCCTTCGGCAGGACGACCTTGACCCGCCCCAGCTGCCTGCGGAAGTCGTACGCCCCCTGGCCTCTGATCGTCACCCGCGTCCCACCGGCCGCGGTCTCCATCGACGTACGCATCTCGGCGCTGCCCGCCGCGGCCAGCACGTCCGCCGCCCGCCCGAGCGCTTCCTCGGGACCACCGGCTCCGGGCACCCCGGCGCTGAGCTGCTGCCCGCGCCCGCTGCCGTCGCTCCCGGGGGAGCACCCGGCGGCCACCGCCATCACGCCCGCCACCGCGAGGGCGCAGACAGCCAGGGCCCCGCCTCCGCACCTGCGCTGCTGCACCACCATCGCCTGCCAACCCCCAACGACCTACCCGGCACGAGCCCCCCACCCACCCCGCCTAACGACTACCGGGGTCCCCCGTCACGCCGCCCGCGTCCACCCTTGTCCACGGGCACCGCTGACCGGTACATCGATCGGTGCACTGACCCGCCGTTCGGGCGCCGCCACCAGTACCGTGGACGCGTGCATGAGGAAGCCCCCACCCAGGCCCCGGACCACGCCCGTATCCCGGTTCTCCACACGGCCGGCCGGATGAGCCCGCCCCAGACCGGCACCACCTCGACCGACGCGCATGCCGCCTCTTCGCCGCACAGCGTCACGACGATCGAACGGGGCTCGTTCTGTCTGGCCCGCTGTACCTGCGGCTGGCGTGGACCCGCACGCCGGTCCCGCGACCGGGCCCGTACGGACGCCGAACAGCACCTGTCCACATCCGACGAAGCACCCGTATCCCGGAACCCCTGACGCCCACGGCCACCTGAGCACCGCTCGACGACCTGATCGGTGCTCACTGCCCTGCCCCTGCCCCTGCCCCTGTCACCCTGACCGCCTCACCGCCTGATCGGCCGATCACGCCGGGGCCCGGCCCGGAGCCGCCCATGAACCGGCCGCACAACCCGAAGGCCCCGAATCCGGTCCACCCACCGTCCCCACCCCCGGCCCCTGGTGCCTGCCGCGCCCGGCCGCCGTACCGTGCTCAACACCGGTGGCCGCGGGCGCGGCCGCCGCGCTGACCGCTGACGTTGCCCGCGCCGCGCCGCGCAGCGCAGCGACGCCGGCGCCGGTGGGGAGGTATGCCGACGCTCTCGATCGCCACGTTCTCGCTCGGCACGTACGGGGATCTGCAGAACGCCATGGACCGGCTCGCCGAGAGGATCGGCGCCTCGGCCTCCTCCATATCGCTGCGCAGCCGCGGTTTCCTGGGGGCGATGCTCGCCTACGCGGGCAGCTCGGGCCTCACAGATGCCCAGTGCCGCCTGCCGGGCACGACGCCGGGCCGCGATGAGGGCGGGGCGATGAGGGCGGGGCGATGAGGGCGGGGCGATCAACCGGGTCGCCCCGCAAGCGACGGCGTTCGTCCACCGCCGCTCACGGATACTCGCCCAGTACATCGGCGCCTGGCGCAGCCCGGGACCTCGGGAACGGCCCAGCAAGGCTGGCTGAAAACCACTCACGCGGCGATGCGCCGGTATGCGTCCGGGGCCGCGTACAGAACTACGTCGACCCGAATCTGGCCGACTGGCGGGAGGTGTACTACGGCGAGGCCGCCGACCGGCTCACCCGCCTGAAGGGCGGTACGACCCGACCCGCCCCTTCACCTTCCCCCAGCCCAGTCCCTCTGAAGGAGCCGGGTCCATTGACCCGGGCCCCCTGGACCCGCTGCCGCCCGTCAGGCGGCGAGGTCCTTCTCTCCCGCACCACCGCCGCCCGACCCGGGCCGCGGCTCGGGAATCCCGAGCGCCCTGCCCCGGTCGTCGGCCGACGAACCCACCGGCCGGCTGGAGCGCACGAGGCGGCCGACCCGGCCGGACCGGGACACCGCCGTCACGAGCGGCGTCAGCAGCGCCATGGCCAGGGGCGCGAGGAGCAGCGCCACCGCCGTACCGAGAGCGAAACCGCCGATGACGTCCGTCGGGTAGTGCACACCCATGTAGACGCGGCAGAGCCCTTCGACGAGCGCGAGGGCGAGGGCGGCGATCCCGAACTTCCGGTTGGCCACGAAGAGGCCGACGGCGATCGCCATCGCCATCGTGGCGTGGTCGCTGACGAACGAGAAGTCCGTCTTGCCCGCCACGAGGACGTCGAGCCCGTCGTGGTCGTTGAACGGGCGTGGCCGCTCCACGAAACCCCGGATCGGGATGTTGATGAGCAGGGCGATCCCGGCGGCCAACGGCGCCCAGATGATTCCCGCGACAGCCGTCACCGAGTCCTCGGCGGTCCCGCGCCGGCGAACACTCCACCAGCACCACAGGGCCACCAGGACCATGCCGAGCATGATCCCGTACTCACCGACGAACTCCATGACCCGGTCGAACCAGGCGGGAGAAGCCTTCGCCAGCCCGTTGATGTCGTAGAGCAGGCTGACGTCGGGGTTCGACCCATCGAGTACGAGTCCAGCCATCTGCTGCGGCCCCTTGCCTTGTCTGCTGCTGCGGCGCACACAGGAGTGCGCTGCTTCGGTCGACCCCCGTTTTCGGTGCGATACCGCGTGTCCCGGGCAGCGCTGCATGGTCAGTGCGCATGCTGCCCCAGTCCAGGAAACGGTCTGTCAGCTGCGTACGTTCCGACCTCCACCGAATGATCACCATGACGTTATCGAAGAGTGACTCATCGTCGCAGCTCAGGGCCCAGGCTTCACGGAGAGTTCCGGCCACGGCGACTGTCCGTCAGATGCGCGTCGCACGCCCGTCTCGTACGCGTCAGGCTTGCGGCAGGTCGGTCGGAAGAGCCGCCGCGCCGTCCTTTGTGACCCGCGTCGCACCGAAGTAGTCGGGGGTGTCGATCTTGTCGAACCGGATCACGGACCCGGTGTACGGGGCGTTGATCATGTACCCGCCTCCGACATAGAGCCCCACGTGACGGATGGTCCGAGAGTTGGTCAGATCGTCCGAGAAGAACACGAGGTCCCCGGGAAGCAACTCGTCCCGCGAGGGATGCGGCCCGGCGTTGTACTGATCGTTGGCGACGCGTGGCAGCTCGATGTCAACGGTCCGGTACGCGGCCTGGGTCAGCCCGGAACAGTCGAACCGCCCGCCCTGCTCGGGCGTGCCGTTGCCGCCCCAGAGGTAGGGCGTACCGAGCTTCTTCTGCGCGAAGTAAATGGCTCCGGCCGCCTGCCGCGAGGGCGCGACGCGGCCGACGGGCCTGGCGAAGCTCTTCTCCAGCGAGCGGATGATCTTGACGTAGTTCTGCGTCTCCGAGATCGCGGGCACCCCGCCCGACCTGATCACCCGGTAGGCACCGGCGTTGTAGGCGGCCAACATGTTGTTGGTCGGATCACCGGGGACCTTCTTCACGTACCCGGCCAGCTCGCAGTCGTACGAGGCGGCGGACGGAATCGCATCGGCCGGGTCCCACACGTCCCGGTCCCCGTCGTTGTCCCCGTCGATGCCGTGCGAGGCCCAGGTCCCGGGGATGAACTGCGCGATGCCCTGAGCGGCGGCATGACTCTGGGCGCGCGGGTTCCATCCGCTCTCCTGGTACAACTGCGCGGCGAGGAGGGCGGGGTTGATGGCGGGACAGAGGTTGCCCCACTTCTCCACTAGGGGCTGATACCGCGCGGGAACGGCCCCTTTGGCCAGCCCGACGACTCCCCCACCACCGCCCCCGGCAAGACCGGCAGCGGCGGAGTACGTACCGACGAGGAGCAGCGCCACGAAGCACAGACACAGCCCGATCCCACCGCCGACGACCACCCAGTATTTCCGCACCCCTCAACCATCCCCCATCCGGGCCTGGTTCATGGGCCGATTCGCTGGTGTGTACGGGTGGGAGGGGGCGCGGCGGGGGTGCGGGGGTGGGCACGCAGGCGTAGTGACGCGGGGTCAGGATGCTCCGGCCGACCAGAAGGCGGAGCGGATGTTGGGGCGCGGGATGTGCTCCATGCCCTCGTAGGTGGGGGCGGTGGGCTTGGTGGTGGAGTCGGCCACCTCGGACTTCTCTACGCAGGGGCTGTCAACCCGGAAGAAGGCTTGCCCTTCACCGCCGAAGCGAAGGCTCACCACAAATCCGTCCTGGGTCTGGGCATAGATTGCCGGAAATTCCTCGTCGTTGTTAATTGCTTCCAGCCGGTACTCGCCTTTCCGCCAGAACCGGTCTACGAGACCGAGGAAGCTACCTCTCCGCTCCGGCGAAATGACAGTCATAACTGTGCGCCTACGGGATACTTCACAGCCCCCAGTCGTGGTTGGGCCATGAGTCCAGCGTACCGCTGGCTGAACTTCATCCAGCACTGCGTCGAGAATTACATCAGATCGCTCAGCCGCCCCTTGCATATCCATACCGTCTCGCTCTCCGCTCACGCACCCCGACAGCAAGACACTCAGCAGCACAACCGACATCGTATCCCGAGATGGTTTCATCAACGAGGCTCCTCCACCTTTACCCTGTGCGCCCTACCAGAGGCGATAAGAGCAATACTGTCCGCCGACGTAGTATCTTTTTCCGGATCAAAATAATTAGAGTGCGCGTCGCCTGAGACCCCACGCGGGCCAATCAATGGCGGCCCGTCATCAACGCGGAAGCGTCTAGCACCAAAAGCTTCACTCGCCGGGTCCTTACCGAACCACAGGTCGTCATCCTCTCGATCCGCCAGCCCGCCCATCACATACCCAACGGGACCAAAGGCAGCACCGAGATTGCCCTGCAACTTCGTTGGAGCCTTGGTCACCACGTCATTCTCTGCCGACCCAACAAAGACGTGCTCGCCGCCCAAGCCAAGATCCTCAGCGCGATCCACACCTACTCCAGGGCTACCAACCAGCACAATGTCGTCCACTCCCGGCAGTCCAGCTCCATGCTGTGTGCCTGCACCCACAGTCCGCGACCCGTACGAATGCCCAATTGCCGTTATATGCGGATTCTCATTGTGGTTGGTCTCCTCCAAGCCGCCCATGAATCCGTGGAAGGCGCGCCCGCCCTCCTCTGCCCTTTCATCACCCGCTACAGCCAGGCTGTCCAGACCATCGGGCGCCTGCGGGGCGTCATAACCAAGCCAGACAATCGCAGCACTGGATGAGTCGATGTCACGAGTAGCCACGGCCGTATCGCGTGCCCGCTTGAGGTCTGAGTCCACGAACTTCATATCCAGCGACGTATTCAGCCCGGGAACGTATGCCGCCACGTTCCTCGACGTATCCGGATTCCCATAGGAAACGATCGCCCGACCGTTCCCCTGATCTCCGATGCCCAGCAAATACATCGGCGGCTCACCAGGTTTGGGCACTGCCTGCAACTGCCGGTCAATCTCCCGCAGCGCCGCCAACCGCGTAGCCGACACCTCGTCGTCCCGCCCCTCCAGCTTGCCGATCAGGAGTTGGAGGTTGTCCCGGTTGGCGGTGTCGCGTACCAGCGCCGGAATCCCGTCCAGGTTGCCGATCTGGTCCGGGTACACCGCCAGGTACTCCTCGCGCTGTTCCTGCGTCAGGCCGGCCCACCACGCGCCGCGTTCGGCCGGAGTCGCGTCCAGCGGGATCTTGTCCTTGAGGTACCCACGCGCCGCACCCCGTACCGCCGCCGCGTCCTCCGCCGCGTCCGTCCACGTCGTGTCCGGAACCTTCAGGCCCTCTTCCGCCTTGAGCCTCCGCAGAATCCTCGCGTACCGCCAGTCGATCTCGGCCGCCGTCCGCACCGCCTTCACGACCCGGTCCGCGATGTCCTGCGCCTTCGCCGCGTTGGGGTTCGGCGCAACGAGGCCGGACGGTGCCACCAGCCCCGGTACCCCTCCCCCGGCCGCCGTCCCACCCGCCAAGGGTTTCCCTTCGACGAGTCCCTCGCCCGCCGCCGGATACGTCACCGACCCGTCCGCGTGCACCGTGAACTTCAGCGCGCCCGCATCGTCCAGCGCGTCCGCCAGCACGCGCTGCTGGGCCCTCATCTCGTGGGCCAGGCTGTTCAGCGTCGTACGGACCAGACCGCACTCCGTATAGACGTACTGGAAGTTCCGGCTCAGTTGCCGCAGCCTCCCGACCGCCGCATCGGCCGCCTCGCCCTGCTCCGTCTCGCGCAAGCCGTTCAGCAACTGCTGCTCGATCCGGTCCCGAGCCGCGTCCGCCCGGTTGCTGGCCCGGCCCCACCCGTCGGCCGCCCCTTCCAGCTCGGCGCACTTCAGGTCCCGTAACTTCGCCCACGTAAGCGCCGATCCACTCATCGCGCCCCGCCCCCGCCCGCCACCGGCGCGAACGACGACCGCACGGCCTCGTTCGTCTCACCCTGCGCACGCGCCACGGCCCGCAGCTTTCCCGCGAGGCTCGCGCACTCACCCTGCGCGGTCGCGATCCGCCGTTCCCACGACTCGCGTACGGTTCCCAGCTCCGCCAGCGCGGTGAGGTCACCAGCCCCCACGAGCAGCCCTTCGTGCGCCGCCGCCAGTTCGGACTTCACGGGCGCCAAGTGCGTCCCCATCGCCTCCGCGCCGCCGGCGGCCCGCGTCCACGGCCCGTCGCTGTGCTTCAGCGCCCGGCTGCCACCACCGCCGCCCCGCGGACCGGCCAGGTCACTAAGCCTCTGCTGCCCCACCACGGCCACACCGCTCACCCCGCTCCTTGATCGTGGAGCGGCACTGTCCCAGTTAAGCCGTGCACGACATGCCGTGCCCGCACGGCACCGCGAGCGCCCTGGCCTGCCCGCGCCCCTGAATCACGGGCGTCACGGACGGTGCGGACCGACGGCCCGAATCACCCGATCGGTGGAGAACCACGCGCCGTGGTCGGCGCTATCACCCGTCATGTCCATGCCCATACTCATGTCCGTACAAGACCCATGTCCCTACCGCTGATAACCTGCCGCCCCGCCAGTCGGCACCGGGTCCCAGCCATCGGGCGCGCCGGGCGGGTTCCGCATCGCTGTACGCAGTAAGACGACATCCCCGTACGCAATAAGAGGTGTGTATTGAAGGCAGGCAGCAGAACCGGCACCGCGGCCGCGATCGTGGGAGCCCTGGCTCTCTCGGTGTTCAGCGCCCCGACGGCGCAGGCCGCGGACACCGGCATCACCGTCTCATCGGTGGTGATCAACGGAGGCAGGCCCATCGTGGTGGGCACCTCGGACGTGAAGACCCCACCCGTCACGTTCCGAGTAGCACTGCCCTCCGGTTACAACACCGCGGATCCGTTCCCCTGGCACGCAGAACCGTTCCTCTACCACGACACCACCGCCGCACGGGGAGCCGACAACGGCGGCCTCTACATGGAGTCGTACACGTGTTACGAGGAGAGCACCCGGGCAGCGCGCTGCGAGGGCGAACTCAGGATCGACCCGCGCTACGGTCTGGATGCGAACGGCGACGCCACGACCTGGAAGATCGGCGTCATAGCGCGCCTCTTCACCTCCAGCGGCGGGCTCAAGGCCGAGGAGTACGCGACCCTTTCCGGCGGTGTCCAGGTCAAGCGGTGGGCCAAGGCCACGGTCAACGCCTCCCCCGAACCGGTGGCCAAGGGCAGGACCCTCACCGTGACCGGCAGCCTCAAGCGCGCGGACTGGGTGAAGCACGCGTACACCGGCTACGGCAGCCAGTCGGTCAAGCTCCAGTTCCGTAAGAAGGGCACCTCGGTCTACTCCACCGTCAAGACGGTGACGGCCGGCTCCACAGGCGCCCTGAAGACCAGCGTCACCGCCTCCGCGGACGGTTACTGGCGCTGGACCTTCGGCGGCACGTCCACCACCGGAACCGCGACCAGCTCGGCCGACTTCGTCGACGTGCTCTGATCCTCACCTCCCAGCGCACATCCGCGCGTACCCCGTACCAGCCGCTTCGCCAGGAGCGGCCGGTACGGCGTCCGGACCACGGCGTCGAAGACCGGTGACAGAATCCGCTGATGACCTCAGAGGGAACGATCAACGCAGCAGCCGCAGGCACCTGGAAGCTCGGGGACCTGACGGTCAACCGGATCGGTTTCGGCGCCATGCGCCTGACGCAGCACGGCGAGGCACTCACAGCCGACGCCACGCCCAGCGATCGTGGCCGCGCGATCAACGTGCTGCGCCGAGCGATCGAACTCGGCGTGAACCACATCGACACGGCGGCCTTCTACTTCTCGCCCCTGCGCTCCGCCAACGAGCTGATCAACCACGCCCTCGCCCCCTACCCGGACGACCTCGTCATCGTCACCAAGGTCGGCCCGGGCCGGGACCCCTCCGGCGAGTGGATACAGCACGCCACCCCCGGACAGCTGCGCGGCCAGGTCGAGGAGAACCTGCGCCAGCTCGGCCGCGACCACCTCGACGTCGTGAACCTGCGCATCGTCGGCACCGGTTCGATCGCCGAGCGCTTCGGCGCACTGGCCCAGCTGCGCGAAGCCGGCCTCATCCGCCACCTCGGCCTCTCCAATGTCACGCCCGAGCACCTCACCGAAGCCCAGGCGATCGCACCGGTGGTCTGCGTACAGAACCAGTACGGCATCGGCGCCCGTCCCGAGCAGGACGCGTTCCTGCGCAGGTGCGGTGAGGAAGGGATCGCGTTCGTGCCGTTCTACGCGATCGCGGGCGCCGGACGCGAGGCGGGTGCCGACACGGGCACGGCGGAGAGCGACCAGGTACAGACCGTCGCCCGCGCCCACGGAGTGTCGCCCGCGCAGATCCGGCTGGCGTGGACCCTGCACCGCGGACCGCACGTCCTTGCGATCCCGGGCACCGGCAATCCGGACCACCTGGTCGACAACGTGGCCGCAGGCGCGATCGAACTCTCCGCCGACGACCTGGCCCTGCTCTCCGCATGACCGGCCCAGGTGGCGTACGGAGTTCCCGGGCGGGGCCCACCTCCGGGACATCGCTCCGCATGAGCGTCCGGCCCACGGGTACCCCGTCACGGCGGACCGCTGGCCGATGGGCAGCGCCCTCATCCACCAGCGCGCGGGGGCCGGCCACGCGGCCTTCTGGTTCTTCGGGCGGAAGCAGCAGTCGGCAAAAGAAGCGGTGCCCATCCGACCGTAGAGGTACGCGGGGTGCGGCTAGCCGAGACCGGCGCCTTCCCGTTCGACGGCTCCTGGTGCGATTTCACGCCACCTTCGCACTGGCCGAAACCGAAACGTGCCACCGCTCCCTGTCGCACGGCGCCCTGACGGCACGTCGCCGGCAGTCCACCGGCGCGCCAACGGCTCTCGAACGGCGCGTACGAACACCGCACCCGGGCCAGAACGCTGCAACCGCATCAGGAACCCGAGGCCATCCTCGTTGCTCGTGGTCACACCCCGTGATACACAGAGTAACCATGCGTATGCACGCAGATGCCGTTACGAGTCGCAGGTCAGGGCGGTCGTCCCGGTCAAACGTGCGAGATCCGGGTAAAGAGACACGGGAAGGCGTCGTACGGGCGCGGTTTCATCAGCGAAGATAGAAGGCGACCCGTGCCGGACGGTACGGGCGGCGAACTACCCAACAGGGGCGGTGACTTACATGATCCTGGCAGCTGAAAAGGGCGACATCACCACCATCATCGGCGGAATCGCCCCGAACTGGGGGCCGTTCGGGACCCTCGGCAACGAGGCGCGCATCATGATCGAGGTGGTGATGGCCGTAGCCATCCTGCTCTGTCTCGGCATTGCCATCTGGGGCGCGGCCAAGCAACGCATCGGCGCGACGGCTCTGCGTGACACCTTCAGCGCCGAACAGGGCAAGGGTCTGATCGTGGCCGGACTCACGGGCGTCTTCATCATCGGCTCGCTCGGCACCCTGTTCACCATTGTGTACGGCATGGCGGTCTGACTCGACGTCATTCGCTCCACCCCGGGCTGTCCCCGCCCACCTCACACCATCCGTCCGTCGTGCCCACCGGCTGAGGTTGCGTCTCCCTGATGTCCAGTCACCACACCGCGCACGCGCGGCAACCAGCACAGCTACCGTCGTACTACACGGCATCGCAGACGGCTGAGGGGGCTTACGCGGCATGAGCCAGGGCGACGACCACGGTTACGGCGGCGACTCGGGCGGCCGCAGCGACGACCCGTACAGCACGCTGGGCGGCACCCGCCAGACCCGCACACGCCTCCCCGACGGCGACGGCGGCGACCACGGCCGCCGCCCCGCCCGCACCTCCCGCTCCCTCGTCATGATGGTCGGCGTGGTCGTCCTCCTCATCGCCGCGATCGCTTTCGCGAACCGCGGCGGAGGCAGCAACGACGAGGCGTCCGGCGGCAACGCGAAGAAGCCGGACGCCACGGGAACGGGCCCCACGGCCGCCACGGGCACGAAGCCGGTCCAGGGCAAGAACGGCACCATCCCCTCGGGCTTCGCCCACGACGAACAGGGCGCGCAGAGCGCGGCGGCGAACTACGCGGTGGCGCTGGGGTCGGTCGGGATGTTCGACTCCGCGACCCGCCACGACATCATCCAGGCCACGCACGACCCAAGCGTGGTTGCCGACCTCCAAGCGGACCTGGATGGCGCCTACTCCCCGGCCTTCTTGACGAACGTCGGCCTGAACGACGACGGCAGCGCCCCCAGTGGGCTGACGTTCGTCTCCCGGACCGTCCCTGTCGGCACCAAGGTCGTCGCGCAGAGCGGCGACCGAGCCACTGTCGAAGTCTGGTGCACAGGACTCGTCGGATTGGCCGGACAAGGCTCCACCAAGCCCGTCACGGAGACGTGGTTCACCATCAGCGAGAAGCTCAAGTGGGTGGGGGACGACTGGAAGATCGAGTCGTCGACCCAGACGGAAGGCCCGACACCGGTCAATGGTGACAACCGGGCGTCAACCGCAGATGACATCGCTGGTGCCGTCGAAGGATACGGAGGCTTCACCTATGCCCGATAGCCGCCGCGTACTTTCCCTCACCGCGGTCCTGGGAAGCCTCCCCGTCACGGCAATCCTTCTGGCGTCCCGGGCATACGCAGCACCCAGCCCGACGCCTACTCCGTCACCCAGCAAGAGCGACAACCCCTGCGACCTCATCGTCGGGCTCGCCAGGGACTACTGCGAGGACGGCGAGAAGGCCGCCGGCTCCGCCCGCCGCGCCCCCACCACCACAGACGACGCCCTGGACCCCCTCTCCTCCCTGGCCCGCGGCTGCGCCGACGCCGCCTCCTGGATCGTCGGCAAGCTCAGCGAGGCCGTGAAGAGCACGGCGAACGTCGACTTCACCAACCCCACGTTCCTCCAGCAGTACGCGGTCGTCTTCGCGGCCTCCACCGTCCTGACCCTCGTCCTGTGGCTGCTCGCCGTGGCCAAGCGCGCCATCCGCGGCGTGCCGCTGGCCACCGCGATCTCCGAGGCCGTCGGCTTCCTCTGGCTGACGGTCCTCGCCTCCGCCTTCACCCCGCTCATCCTCTACACGGTCGTCTCCGCCACCGACGGCGTCACCGAAGTCATCTCCTCCGCGAGCGGCGGTCAGACGGACGTCTTCTTCGGATCGTTCGCCAAGGCCCTCGAAAAGGGCGAGGACATCGGCGGCGGACCGATCATGCTGATCGTCGTCTCGCTCGTATCGATCCTCGCCGCCGGAATCCTGTGGCTCGAGCTCGTGATCCGGGCCGCCCTGCTCTACGTCGGCGCACTCCTCGGAGTCGTCGTCTACGCCGGGCTCGTCGACAAGAACATGTGGGGCCACGTCCGCCGCTGGGCAGGCATCATGATCGCGGTGATCATGGTGAAGCCGGTCATCGTCATCGTGCTCGGCCTGGCCGGGGCCCTCTCCCAGGACGAAGGCCCGGACGCCTTCTCCGCGGTCGTCTCCGGCCTCGCCATCATCCTGCTCGCCATCTTCGCCTCCGCCATGATCTACCGCTTCGTCCCCGGCTTCGGCGACGAGATCCAGGGCGCCCGCACCAACCGCAAGCAGGCCACCGACGGCTCCCAGGCCACCGCCCTGATCAGTTCGCCGGCCGCCCTCGTCTCCCAGGGCATCAAGACCCACAGCGGCCGCAACGACCAGAACAGCGGCGGAGGCGGAGGCGGCGCCCGCTCCGCCAACCCGGCCAGCGGAGGCGTCGCCGCCCACAGCTCCCGCAGCACCGGCGGCAGCGGGGGAGGCGGTGGGTCCGCCGCCGCGCCCTCGCCCCGCAGCGGCTCCGGTCCCACCTCCGGGACCCCCCACAGCAGCCGCCCCGCACGGGGCGGCAGTTCAGGCAGCACAGGTAACAACAGCACAGGAGGTGGAGGGCGTTGACGACGCAGTCCCACACCATCGCGCCCCGCCGTACTTATCTCATCGGCCGCGCCCGCCCCAACGCCATCGTCGGCAAGAACCGCGAGACCGGCGAGATCGCCCTCATCATCGGCGGCGCGTTCCTCGGCATGATGAGCGGGCTGATCGTCCCCGTCCTGTCTCTGCGGATCGTGCTCCTCATGGGCTTCCCACTGCTGGCCCTCGCCATCGTGTACGTCCCGTACAAGCACCGGACCTTCTACAAGTGGTTCGAGATCAACCGCAGCTTCAAGCGGTCCCTGCGCCGGGGCACCGCCTACCGCTCCTCCGCCATGGAAGCCGGCGTCAGCTCCGACGGCCGTGAGGTCGAGATCGGCCCGCCCCCCGGCATCGGCCGGATCAGCTGGCTCGCGGCCCCATTCGGCCCCGACGAGATCGCCGTGCTCCTGCACGCCGACCGGCGTACGGTCACCGCCGCCATCGAGATCGAGGGCCCCGGCGTCGGCCTGCGCGACAGCGAGGACCAGGAAGCGCTCGTCGACCGGTTCGGCACCCTCCTCAAGCACGTGGCCAACGGCGACGGCTTCGTGACCCGCCTCCAGATGCTGGCCCGCACACTGCCCGCCGACCCCGACGCCCACGCCAAGGACGTCGCCCAGCGCGGCGACAAGTCGTCCCCGGGCTGGCTCCAGGAGTCCTACGACCAACTCCAGTCGATGGTCTCCACCTCCAGCGAGCAGCACCGCGCCTACCTCGTCGCGTGCATGCACTACAGCCGCGAACTGGCCGCCGAGGCCAACGCCATGGCCCGCGCCGCCCGCCCGAACGGTGGTCGCAAGCTCGACCGCGACTCCGGCCTCGCCGTCGTCATGGCCCGCGAGCTCACCGACATCTGCGCCCGCCTCGCCGAGGCCGACATCCGGGTACGCCAGCCGCTCGGCCAGAGCCGCCTCGCCTCCCTCGTGCACTCCATGTACGACCCCGACCACCCCATCGACCACATCCAGGCGATGACCAAGCGCAACGCCTGGCCGGCCGAACTGGACGCCGTCGAGCCGACGTTCCTCCAGGCCAAGACCCGCGAGTCCACCACCCGCGCCCCCTGGTGCCACGCCACGGCCTGGGTGAAGGAGTGGCCGATGACCCCGGTCGGCGTCAACTTCCTGGCCCCTCTGCTCGTACACACCCCGGACGTCATCCGCACGGTCGCGGTCTGCATGGACCTCGAACCCACCGAGGTCGCCATCGAGCGCATGCTCACGGAGAAGACCAACGACGAGGCCGAAGCCAGCCGCCAGGCCAAGATGAACCGGACCGTCGACCCCCGTGACATCGCGGCCCACGGACGACTCGACCAGCGGGGTGAAGATCTGGCCAGCGGCGCGGCCGGAGTGAACCTGGTGGGGTACATCACCGTGTCGTCCCGTTCACCCGAGGCACTCGCCCGCGACAAGCGGACGATCCGGGCCTCGGCCGGCAAGTCCTATCTGAAGCTGGAGTGGTGCGACCGCGAGCACCACCGCGCCTTCGTGAACACCCTGCCGTTCGCCACCGGCATCCGCCGCTGACGGGCTTCCGCCCGCCCACCACACACGCCAAGACACCACACACGCCAGACACCACGCACAGCACACCACCACGCACGACAAGCCGCCACCACACCGAACCGAGTTCCGCGAGACCGAGAGGGAGGTCATTCACGCCATGCGAGATCCGCTGTCCGCGTTGTCGGACGCCTTTACCGCCTTCCTCTTCGGGAAGGTCGAGACGACCCGGCTGCCCGTCCGTACGTCCACGGGCCAGGCCCAGGCCGTCTATCTGCCGACCGCCGCCCCCGGCCTCGGCGACTCCGGCGTGATCATCGGCCGCGAGGTGTACTCCGGCAAGGGCTACATCTACGACCCCTTCCAGCTGTACGGACAGCAGCTGCCCGCCCCGCACTGGCTGGTGCTCGGCGAGTCCGGCAACGGCAAGTCGGCGCTGGAGAAGACGTACGTGCTCCGCCAGCTCCGCTTCCGCGACCGCCAGGTCGTCGTCCTGGACGCCCAGGGCGAGGACGGCGTCGGCGAGTGGAACCTCATCGCCCAGGAGCTGGGTATAACCCCCATCCGGCTCGACCCGACCGCCGCCCTCAACGGCGGCATCCGGCTCAACCCGCTCGACCCGGCGATCACCACGACCGGCCAGCTCGCCCTGCTCCGCACGATCATCGAAGTCGCCATGGGTCACGGCCTCGACGAGCGCTCCGGTTTCGCGCTGAAGGTGGCTCACGCCTATGTGAACGACACCATCACCGACCGCCAGCCGGTCCTCATGGACATCGTGGAACAGCTGCGCCACCCGAAGCCCGAGTCCGCCGAGGCGATGAACGTCGACATAGACGACGTACGGGCCTGGGGCCTTGACGTCGCCCTCGTCCTGGACCGCCTGGTCGACGGTGACCTCCGCGGCATGTTCGACGGCCCGACGACGGTCGGTATCGACCTCGACGCGCCCCTGATCGTCTTCGACCTCTCGCACATCGACCGCAACTCGATCGCGATGCCGATCCTTATGGCGATCGTGGGCGTATGGCTGGAGCACACCTGGATCAGGCCCGACCGGAAGAAGCGCATCTTCCTGGTCGAAGAGGCCTGGCACATCATCAACTCCCCGTTCGTCGCGCAGCTCTTCCAACGCCTGCTGAAGTTCGGCCGGCGCCTCGGTCTGTCCTTCGTCGCCGTCGTCCACCACCTCAGCGACGTGGTCGACGGAGCCGCGGCGCGGGAGGCGGCGGCGATCCTCAAGATGGCGTCCACACGCACGATCTACGCGCAGAAGGCCGACGAGGCGAGAGCCACCGGAAAGGTGATCGGCCTGCCCAGGTGGGCCGTCGAGATCATCCCGACCCTCACCCCGGGCATCGCCGTCTGGGACGTCAACGGCAACGTACAGGTGGTCAAACACCTCATCACCGAAGCCGAACGGCCCCTCGTCTACACGGACCGCGCGATGACCGAAGGCTCCGCGAACGACCTGCTCCCCGAGGACGTACGAGCCGCGGAGCTGGAGGCGGAGCAACGGGCGGTCCGGATCGAGCACCAGCAGCGGATGAACGAATCGTCCGAGTCAACGGTGGCCTGACATGGCGTCGAACGGAGAAGAACGCGGCACCGGCGGCCTCCCGGACGGACTCCTGGTCGGCCTCCTGGGCCTCCTGTTCGGGCTGACGATCCTCGGCTGGACGGCCACCGGGCTGGCCGGACTGTTCGCCCACGGAGCCTGGCCCCAGGGCGTCACGTTCACGCAGACACCCTTGGCCCTGCGCGCCCTGGCGACCGACCCGCAGAACCTCCCGGGCGCCTGGCCGGCAACCCCGCCGGGGCAACTCTCCGGGTACGGGCTGTTCTGGGGCCTGTTCATCGGCGAGCTGATGGTGCTCCTGGTCCTGACGGTGTTCGTCCTGGGGGTCGTGACCCGCTGGCGGGTCGTACGGGAGAGCCGCCGCGACGAACGGCTCGCACAGGCCCGGACGCGGACGCACCAGCAGGCCGTCCCCGCCCCCGTACACGAGCAACCGGCCCCGGCTCCTACCCCCGCATCCCCATCCGCATCCGCGTCCGCGTCCGCGTCCGCGTCCGCCCCCACCCTCATCAAAACCGGCCCGGACCCAACGCCATCCCCCGACACCCCAGCCCCACCCACGCCACTCCCCCCACTCACCACCCCACTCGTCCCTTCCCCCCGCACCCCGCACCTCGTCTACGGGCCCGCGGCCACCCGTCGCCCCGCCGCCGTCCAGGCCATCCTGGACGCCGAGGGCCCCGTCCTCGTGGTGACCTCCGACCCCACGGTCTGGGCGGAGACGAAGGACGCCCGCGGCAAGCTCGGCCCGGTCCTCGTCTACGACCCCGGCCACCTCTGCGACACCCCGGCCCGTCTCCACTGGTCCCCCACGGCCGGCTGCGAGGAGCCCGACGTGGCCGCAGCACGCGCCACCGCGCTCCTCGCCCCCGTACGCCCGCAGGCCCGCATAGACACGGCCACGGCGGACACCGCCGAGACGCTCCTGAAGTGCTGGCTGCACGCCGCCGCCGTCGACGGCCGCCCCTTCCGCCAGGTCCACCGCTGGGCCCTCGGCGGCAACGCCCACGAGGCCGTACGACTCCTCCGTACGCACCCGAAGGCCGCATCCGGAATCGCCGGCCTGCTCGAGTCCGCCCTGACCGCGTATCCCGAACGCCGGGAACTGGCACAGGAACTGACGGTACGGGCCTTCGCCGCCCTGTCCTCGGTCCACATCCGCGAGGCATGCAGCCCAAACCGAACGGATGCGCTCGCACTGGAATCATTTACGGGTGAAGGGGGAACGCTCTATGTGGTCGGTGAGCCCATCGAGGACCCCCGATCCCGCCCCGGTGCAATGCCTCTGCTCACTGCACTGTCCTCATACGTGGTCGAGCACGGCCGCCGCATGGCCGCACGGTCAACCGACGGTCGGCTCGACCCACCAATGACACTCGTCCTCGACGACGTCGCGGCTGTTGCCCCGCTTCCCCGGCTTCCGGAGCTGCTGTCGACCGGTCAGGACCAGGGCCTGCTGCCTCTGGTCCTGCTCCGCTCGCAGGAACAGGCCCGCGCCCGCTGGCGCCAGCCCCTGGAGACGCCCTCCACGGGCATCCACCAGGACTGAAGACACCGCCTCGAACCTTCGGCGTTGACCCGACGGCTCCACGAGCCGGCCCGGCCCGGAACGCACCACCACTGCTAGGACCGCTACGGGCGCTCCCGCTCGATCACGTACTCCAGCTCCCGGGCAGCCGGGTCATTCGGTACGGACACGGACTGCCCCGACGGTACGAAGCCGATCCTGCGGTACGCGGCCGCAGCCCGCGGGTTCCCCTCGTGCACATGGAGCCGCACGCGCTCGATACGCGGATCGGTGAGCGACCAGGACCAGTCGATCGCGGTACGGAACAGCTCGTCCGTCAGACCGTTGCCCCGGTCCTGCTCGTGCACGAAGACCCCGACCACGTGTGTCTGGTCGACCTCGGCGGCCGCCCCGAACCGTGTATCGCCGTCCGGTCGCTCCACCAGGACCGACACGGTGCCCGCAAGGCTGCCGTCGGGGCGTTCGGCAATGAACTGCCGCACCGCGACCCCCTCGGCCGCATCGTCCGTCCGCTGCTGCCAGAACGCGTCGGGCCGGGCCACCGCGTCCTCGTACGTCTCAAGGAAGGCGACGGGTGCCATCGGGTCCTGAAGTGCGGCGAGCCGGAGCTCCTTGGCCAACGGCCAGTCCTCGGCGCGAACTGCTCGAATCACATAGTCCATCGGCAGATCCTGCCCCGCCGACCGTGACCGGCGCAAACAGTATCTGAACGCAGAAAAGCCCCGTGCCACAAGGGCACGGGGCTTTCCCGGAATAATTGTTCGGCGGCGTCCTACTCTCCCACAGGGTCCCCCCTGCAGTACCATCGGCGCTGAAAGGCTTAGCTTCCGGGTTCGGAATGTAACCGGGCGTTTCCCTAACGCAATGACCACCGAAACACTATGAAATTAACCAACACCGGATGAAAACACGGCCGTTCGTTATTTCAGAACTAACACAGTGGACGCGAGCAACTGAGGACAAGCCCTCGGCCTATTAGTACCAGTCAGCTCCACCCGTTACCGGGCTTCCACATCTGGCCTATCAAC